>JAJFTY010000170.1 GCA_021372695.1 Deltaproteobacteria bacterium | reverse complement strand
TTGGTCCGGAAAATTCCCTTGGCGCCGTCGACCGGTTTGGCCGGGTCGAAGTAATGGCTGTTGATGCAGCCGAAGGTCGTCCGGGCTGCGCCGGCGCCCGTTGTCAGAAAGACGATCTCCTTCCTGTCGCGCCCCTCGCGGAGGAAGCGGTCGATGATCTCCCGCTCCAGGTCGAAGACACGGTCGATCGCGGGCGCATCCGTGAGATAGACCTCCCCGCGGAAGGCGTCGATGACGATCATGACGCTCCTGTCGGATTTCCCGGTGACACTGAGCGCGTCAAAACCGGCATACTTGAGGTAGGCGCCGAAATGGCCGCCGAAGTTGGAGACGCCCGGGATGCCCGTGAGCGGCGAAAGGGAGATGGCCATGCACTTGCTCGTGCCCGGAAATTGCGGGATGCCGGCGAGCGGGCCCGGGGCGATGATCAGCGGATTTTCCGGATCGCCTGGTCCTGTTCCGTTCCGCACTTCTTTGTGGAGGAGATAGAGCCCGAGCGCCCGGCCGCCGATGAAATAGTCCCGGACCTGAGGGTCGATCGCGGGGGCCTGGATCTCGCCGCTTTTGAGGTCGATGGTCAGAATCCGATTCGTGTATCCGCGGTGGAGCGGTGTCTGTGAAAACTTCATGATTCCCTTTCCGTAAGCGCCGCGAGCGGCAATATTTGGTGGACCGCTTCCATAGAATGAAGAGGTTTTTCTTGTCAAATGAAATATCCGGCGACTCATTGAAAAATCGTCAAAGGATGTTGTTTCAAGGACGAACGAGCCGGGTATCCGCACAGGCTGAGTTTCCCTGCGGATCAGAGGGCCGCTGTCAGTCGAGCCAGAGTCGGCGAGTCTATTGCGGGGCCTGTCCGGGGTTCGCGGGGGCGAGCGCCCGCTCCACGATGTCGTAGCTCACCGTGAGAGAGGCTTCGATCTGGAGCTGCCCGGGCTGGATCGGAGTCGCTTCCCGTGCGGCGTAGGCGGTCAGGGCATCCATCTGCGGGCGCACGAGGTTCACGCCCCCTTCCGAGACGCTCCGCACCCGGCCCAGTTGCACGCCCATCGCCCCGGCAATCCCCTCTGCCTTCGACCGCGCATCCTGCGTGGCAATGGCCAGCGCTCGAAGGCGGCTCTTGCCGTCATCCTTCAGGTCGAAGGAGATCCCCTCCACCCGGTTGGCGCCGGCGGAGAGGCCGGCATCGACCACCTTCCCGAGGATCTTCAGATCGTCGACGGTTACCCTCACGATGTTCCCGGCCCGATAGCCGATGATCGCCGTTTCAGAAGACTCTTCAGCTGAGCCTTTGGACCGGCTTCGGTAAACGGGCGAGAGGGTCAACTGGGACGTGGCGATCTTTTCCTCCGGAATGCCCAGCGCCCCGATTCTTTTCAGAATCTCCCTGGCGGTGGCGTTTACCCGGTTCTGGACGGTATCAGCCCTGTCGGCCTGGGCGACGGCCCCCAACCGCACAACGGCCATATCGGGCGCCACCGACACCTCGCCCCGGCCGAAGACCGTCAGGGTGGGGTTTGGCTGTTGGGCGAGCGATCCGCAGGCAGTCCCAAACACGAAAGAAACGGTGAGGATAAGGATCACCCAGATATTTTTCTTCATATTCTCTCCCCCGACTTCCTCGAAATTTGAACCCTCCCTGCGAGCATCCGCGGCCCCACCGATCTTTGACCATGGAAAGAGTGTTGATGGAAAACGTGAAGGAGTGGGGAGCGAATGATGGCAGAAGCTACACGCAATGGGGGGAAACATCAAGAAAAAAGAGCGGCCAGCAACCACCTTTGTTTTCGGCCGCGAAGATCAACCTGGCGGTCCGTCTGTGCGTATCGGATGGTAGATATTCCCTACCATTAGGCCGACATCCGATGCTCATTGTCATCTGTCCCGGCCCGTATTAAGAGATCTCCCAGTCATCTCGGAAGAGTCAATGTCTAAAGAAAAACACAGGAAAGGATGGACGCCATGATCCCAAGAGAAATTCAATGCACCTACTGTGGCTGGAAGGGAATGACGGGGAGAGACAACAGCAGGACCGATGATCCGAATCGACGAACCTTCAGGTATCTCGGCCGCAATCAACTTTCCGGTCACCTCCACTATCAGTGTCCCGCCTGTTCGGTGGTTATTCTGGTGTCCCCCGCGAATGCCCTGACGGGTTTTCGTGGGACAATACCCTATGCCTCATCGCCGGAATATAAGTTCTTTGTCGGAGAAGGGCACAGGCTTGCTGCCGGCTGACCGGACGGCCTTCGCAAGAAAATCGGCAAATGGTACCAAGGTACAATGGACTTCAGGAAGGACGGCGATATAATGCGGCCGAAACACACGAAGATTCAGAAGTAAAATACACTGAACGGAAGGCGGGCCCATTATGAAAAGACAATTCCTGAGCGCATGGTTCTTGGCCGTAGCGAGTATGCTGTTGATCGTCCCCTGCACATCCGCCGACATTCTGGTAAGCCACGACGGCGGAAGCTGGCAGAGTACATGGACCGTAAACGAAGACGGCAACCCCTTCTGGGATCACACGTCGGCGGACGGCTCGCAAAAGAACATCGGATACTACATTTCCGGCACGGGCGCCTTCACGACTCAATACCTGCCCTACAGCGGCCCGGGATCTCCTCTGCCTTACCTGGGAATCGGCACGGTCGCCGACCGGGACTTCTTCTTTCAGAAAAACAGCCGCGGGAGCATCGCCGCCCTGAAACTGGAGATTGCCGGGAATGCGGGCTACAACCAGTTCGGCTGGTATGATTATGACACGCAAAACAACCGGGTGACGCATCTGATATTCGATGGTTCGGCCAACTCTTCCTCACCGCCCTACACGTTCACACCGCAATCGACGAATTATGGCTTCTATTTCGTAGGCAAAAGCAGTGCAAGCAATGTGGTCGGGACCTGGTTTACAGAAGGTCAGGGCGATCATTTCGCCGTCTTTTCGGCCGCTGACTCGGTCTACTGGATCGGCATGGAAGACCTGAACCTGAGCAATTCCGACCTGGATTACAACGACATGGTCATTAAAGTTTCCTCCATCCCATCCGTTCCGGAGCCTCACACGCTGCTCCTTCTCGGGTTGGGTCTCGCCGGTCTGGCCGTGATCACGAGAAGATCCCGGAATCTGGCTGCCGTTGCGGGGTCGAAAAAGCTTTGTGAGCGCCAGTGAGGCATCGGCACCTCAAATTGAGACGTCACCGCCTTTTACTATTGATTGACAATGTCTCTGCAATGATTATAATGCGGCCATGATTTCAAGACTCAGGAATACCCAAAACCAGCAGCGTCAGCAGCAGCGAATCCATAATTCGCCTGGGAAGGGATATTTCTAAGTCTGTTTCAAAATATCGAAAAATCGAGCCCCGGCGAAATCCAGAATTCGCCGGGGCTTTTTTTGTTTCGGCACTGAGGGGTCGTCCAACGGCAGGACAACAGGCTCTGGACCTGTGTATTGAGGTTCGAATCCTCGCCCCTCAGCCATTCACCGGAGGTACCCCGCTTAGGGGAAAGAAAGGGAGAGGCCCCGAGATGAAACTGCAAGAGACAGGAATCGGCGTCAAGAAAATCAACGCGATCGTGAGCCCAGGCGATGAACACCCGGAGCGGCTCATCGGCGGCGGGGCAGGTTCACCAACCTGTCCGAAGCAGCGCGCTGCGAAGAGCACGACCGATCAGGAGTACGTGAGAACGATGGAAGAGCGCTACGGAATCCGGGAAGAAGGCATATTCTGAGCGGAAACCGCCGTCAGATCCGCGCGTGCAGCGCATCCCCTTCCGGCTTCTTCGTCTCCATCGCCCGAAGCTCCCGCCGGAGGATCTTTCCCACGGCGCTCTTGGGCAGGGACTCCAGGAAGGAGATCTTTCTCGGCACCTTGTAGAGGGCGAGCCGCTCCCGGCAGTAGGCGATGATCTCCTCTTCGATCAGGGTCTCCCCGGGCCGCACGACAATGAAGGCCTTGACCGTTTCGCCGCGGTATTCGTCGGGGACGCCGACGGCGCAGGCTTCGAGGATCTTCGGATGGCCGAAGAGCACCTCGTCGATCTCCTTGGGGTAGATGTTGTAGCCGCCGGCAACGATCATGTCCTTCTTGCGGTCGACGACGGTCAGGTGCCCGTCCTCATCCAGGAAGCCGATGTCCCCCGTGTAGAGCCAGCCGTCGCGCAGGGCGATCTTCGTCTCCTCAGGCTTCTTGTAGTAGCCCGTCATGAGTTGAGGCCCCTTGATGCAGATCTCGCCTGCCGTGCCGGCCGGCTGCGCCTCCGTTCCCGTGTCCAGATCGACGATCTTCAGGTCCGTGCTGGGCAGCGGCACGCCGACGGTTCCCGGTTTCGCCTTCCCCTTCCAGGGCGTGGCGGTGGCGAAGGCGGTGTTCTCGGTCAGGCCGTAGACGTCGTAGATCCCCTTGCCGGTGAGATCCGTGAGCTGCTTGACCGTCTCGGGCGGGAGCGGCGCGGCCCCGCCAAAGAACCCCCGGATGAAGGAGAGATCCATCTTCCGGAACTCCTCCCGGTTGAGGAGGCCGACGAAGATCGTCGGCACCCCCGGTAGGAAGCCAGGCCGGCAGGCCTTGAGCATCTCGATGATGATTCCGGGCTCGGGCCGCGGAATCATGATGCTGGTCCATCCCCCCCAGATGGTGAGGTTCTGGCTCACCGAGTAGCCGGCGGAGTGGAAGATGGGATAGACACCCATGAGGCTCTCCTCGCCGTCCTTGAGGTCCGGGAACCAGGCTCGGAACTGCTGGAGCACGCCGCAGATGTTGGCGTGGGTCAGCATCGCCCCCTTGCTTACCCCCGTGGTCCCGCCCGTGTAAACGAAGGCGGCGACATCCTCCCACTTGGCGTCGATCGGGACGGGCGAGTCGTCCGTCTGTTTTCCGATCAGGTCGAGGAAAGGGCAAACCCCGGGCCCGGGTTCAACCTTCCGGTACATCGCCTTCTTCACGAAGGGGTAAAGCTGCTTTTTCGGGAAGGGCAGGTAGTCGTTGATATGGCAGGGGATGATCGCCTCGATCTTGGTGGCGGGCTTGATCTTCAGCGCACGGGGAAGCAGGAGGTCGAGCGTCACCAGAAATCGCGCGTCCGAGTCGTTGATCTGGTGCTCCAGCTCCCGCTCCGAGTAGAGGGGATTGTTCATCGCGGTGATCGCGCCAAGCCGGTAGCAGGCATGGTTGGCGATGACGAGCTGCGGGAGGTTCGGCATGAGCATGGCCACCTTGTCTCCCGCCCGGACGCCGAGTGCCGCGAGCGCCCGCGTGAAGCGGTTAACCAGAGATTCCAGTTCGGCAAAAGAGATTTTCCGGCCCAGGAAGTAGAAAGCCGTCCGGTCGGGGAAGCGGCCGGCGGTTCTGCGGAGGACCTCTCCCATGGTGATTTTTTCCGGCTCGATGGCCGGCAGGACACCCGGTGCGTAGGACTTGTGCCAGACTCTCTCAAAACCCATCGCTGACCTCCTTTGATCATTTCAGATTTGGAAGATTCCGTTCTGACACGATTCTGAGAAGCGTTCACGGGCGGCGATGCGCGCCGCGCCGCGGCAATCAGGTTTCGGCCCCGAGGGACGGGGCGGCCGGGCGAAGAGGTGATGAGCGGACGAAAGAGATGGATTTCAACGATAATCGGCTTGCGGCCACCATACCGGCAAATGAGCGGTATGGCAACTGGAAAATGACCATCCGGTTCCCTATCGGAAAGGTCAGCGGGGGCCCCTGGCGGTCGAGCCCAGAAGCAGGGTGAGAACGACATTGGCGAGCGCCGCACCCGCGACGACGGTCAGGGTCATGTCGGCGTTGCCGTTCACCATCAGAAAGCTTGCCAGAGATGGGCAAAGGGCCTGGGAGAGCAAGGTCGGCAGGGCCAGGCGTCCGATCAGGGTTGCATATCCGATCGGGCCGAAGAGCCGCAGGGGGACGGTCCCCCGCGTAATGGCGCCGAGCCCGACCCCGCAGCCATAGATCACCAGGGCCGCGGCCGCGAGCTGGGCCTGGGTCAGCATCAGCATGAGGCCGGCGGCGATCAGGGTCGTACCGGCGACCATCGTCCAGATCGGATGATAATACCGTCCGAACACCAGCTCCGTCAGGCGCGATGCGACCTGCGACGGCCCGAGCAGGGCGCCGACAGCCACCGCCGCCGCCAATCCCATGCCCCGTGTCTGCAGGATCGAAATCAGGTGAACGGATATCACGGCGACCAGGCCCGAGTTCAGGGTGAAGATCGTGGCCAGAAGTACGAGCTTGACCGTTCTGCTGCCGCCGGAGGGCGCCCTCTCCGGTGGGGGTGGGGGCGCAGTCGGGTCTGTCTTCCAAACGGGAGCGGGGTTTCCGCGGGGGAGCATGCAAAGGTTCAGGGGAAGACAGAAGGCCAGATGCAGCCCTGCATAGACGAGACAGGCCCCGCGCCAGCCGAGTTCGGCGTTCAGGTAGGCCGTCAGCGGCCAGCAGACCGTGCTGGCAAGCCCGCCGAAGAGCGTCACGATCGTGATGATCGGACGTGCGGTCTGGCCGTAGATACGCCCGAGTGTGGCGAAGGTCGCATCGTAGAGTCCGCTGCCCATGGCCAGGCCGATGATGAGCCACGCGGCGAGATAGGCGGGAAGGCTCGTTGCCAGGGCCAGGGCGCAGAAACCGAGCCCGAAAAGGATGGAACTGAGCGAGAGGACCAGGCGCCCCCCGCGATGGTCGATGGTGCGCCCCACGGGCGGCGAGACAACGCCCCCGGCCAGGAGTCCGATGGAAAGACCGCCCACGACCCAGGGGAGCGACCACCCCGTGTCGGCGGCAATCGGCTTGGCCAACACCGCCGGCAGGTAATAGGACGACCCCCACGAGATGATCTGGATCAGGCCGAGCGCCGTCACCAAACCGCCGCGCCGCGGCGGTTCATTTGTGCCGATCTCTGCCGATCGCCGCAGAATCGGGCGGCTCATGGGACCGCTCCGCAGCCCCATCCGGATTTCTTCACGGTTTTCTATTGGCCTCCGGGCACCGCCATATCACGTTTGATCATGAACGGCAACGGCGCATCCCCCTTCGCCGCCCGCGATCCCGGCCACTCCCCTTATTCCGTTGACACGCCGGCTTCGCTTTCCTATACTCCGGCCAACAAAAAAACGGTCGTACCGATCGTGATCGAGGAGAGAATGCGATGGAATATGTGCGCAAGGTCGATTTTGCCGCCATTGAAAAGAGCGGTGCCGGCGAGCAGCTGACCCAGAATCTGTTGGATCACACCACGGGCTCCAGGAACTGCACGGTCAAGTGCATCAAGACGCCCCCCGGTGGGGGCTCCCCGGCAGGCTTGCATGTCCACGAGGTCGATCAGATCTTCTACATCCTGAACGGCACCATGGGGGTGGAGATCGAGGGTGAACAACACATCTGCCAGCCCGGGACACTCATCGTCTTCCCCGCCGGCCTGCGGCACCGCAACTGGAACACCGGCAGCGATCCGACCGTTCATCTGGCCTTCAGTGCGCCCCTTCCCGATCCCGGGCGTCCCTTTGCGAGGTCGGTCTGATCGGTCGCGGATTCCCGGTGCGGGCGGCAATGATCGGGAAGAAGGTCGGGACAGCGCCGGAGACGGCCGGTCTTTGGTCGGAAAGAGAAGGGAGGCAATCGAGAGCCATGATGGAGAAGGTCATCCTGGGGAAGACAGGGATCGAGATCAAGCGCCTCGGATTCGGAGGCATCCCCATTCAGCGCGTCGACGAACGGCAGGCCGTGGAGACGGTCATGCATGCCATAGAACGGGGGGTCGATTTCATCGACACCTCCCGCGCCTATACCACGAGCGAAAGGCGGATCGGCCTGGCCCTTCGGGAAATCGGGGAAGGCGCGAAGGGGGTCATCCTGGCCACCAAATCCCTCGAACAGACCGCCGACAAGATCAGGAGGGATGTCGACGTCAGCCTGAAAGAGCTCGGCCGCGACAAAATCGAGCTCTACCAATGCCACTTCATCAAGGACTTCGCTGCCTATCGCCGGGTCACCTTGAAGGGAGGCGCGCTGGAGGGGCTTCTCAAGGCCCGCGATGAGGGGCTGATCGACCATGTCGGGATCACCAGCCACAACCTGGATGTCCTGGACCGCGCCGTCGACGACAGCCTCTTCGAAACGATCATGGTCTGCTACAGCTTCCTGGAGTCCAAGGCCGAGAAAACCCTGATTCCCAAAGCTCTCGCGCATGGCACCGGGGTCATCATCATGAAGGCCCTTTCCGGGGGCGTCATCGAGGATCCGGAACTGGCCATCAAATACGCCCTGGCCCTGGGCGGAACGGCGGTCATCCCCGGCGTGGAGAGCATGGACAAGTTCGATCGGAACTGGGATATTTTTTTGGGCGATTTGACCCTCGGCCCGCAAGAACTCCGGCAGATAGACGCGATCCGCTCCGAGTTCGACAAACAGTTCTGCCGACGCTGCGACTACTGTCAGCCCTGCCCGGAGGGGATCTCGATCCAGCACGTCCTCGGGATCAAATCCCTGGTGAAGAGAAACGGTCCGGGATGCGTGAAGGAGGGGTGGATCAAGGAGGCCGTCAATCAGGCCCGGAACTGCACCCGCTGCGGCGCGTGCCTGGAGCGCTGCCCCTACGAACTGCCTATCCCCGACCTGATCCGTCAAAACGTCGAATGGGTGGAAGGGCTGCTGGAAGGACGGCCGTAGCCGGAGCGGGGGTCAGTCTTCTTCAGCTCATCGAGAGCCCTCAAAATCGCGCCCAACTGATCCTTTTCGATCCGCGCGAGGGCGCTCTGCAGCTCTTCGATCTTCTGCTTGGCTTCAAGATTGATCCGGTAATCCTCGTTCGCCTGGCACCGGTCGCGGTCCGCCTGCCGGTTCTGCGCCATCATGATGATCGGCGCCGCATAGGCCGACAGGACCGAGAAGAGCAGGTTCAACAGGATGAACGGGTAAGGGTCCCAATGATAGAGGTAACCCACGACGTTGAGGACGATCCAGATCAGAATCACGACCGATTGGGCGACGATGTAGGCCCAGGACCCGATGGCCAGGGTGAGCCTGTCCGCCAGCAACTGGCCGAAGGTGAGCGTTTCCACGTGTTTCTCATGCCAAGTCATATCGCATGAAGCTTTCATGATGCCTCTCCTTGATCGTTTCGAATCGGAACTCCTCGCGAATCGAGTATATTGACCTTCCCCGCGCACGTCAAGGCGGCCTCCGCGCGGGGAGTGACTCAATTCGAGGTGCCGATGCCTCACTGGCGCTCACAAAGCTTTTTCGACCCCGCAACGATTCGCTGCGCTGCAACGGCAAAACTCGCGCCTCGCGGCGCTCAGACAGTTGCCGTTGCGGCCGCTTCGCTCGCCGGCGGGGTGCCCGAAAAACCTTTCAATCGCGCTACGTGAGGCTTCTCTGCACCAGACTGATGCAAACTGATACACTCCCTCCGCGCGGGGAGGTTTCGCACCTTCGCCAGGTCGTCTGAAACCTCCCGCGATACACTCCCTCCGCGCGGGGAGGTTTCGGCTACCAATATGCCTCCATTCAAAAGACATTGAATGTGGGCTGAGGTCGCGATAGGTTCACTGGTGGGGAATCGGCCGCCCTTCAACCATCGAGTCCGGTGAAACGCCTATGGATGTGACAACCGCCTTGCTGACCGTCACGGGCCTCGTGCTTTTCGAGGCCGTCACCAGCATCGACAATGCCATCATCAATGCCGAGGTCCTGGCGAACATGCAGCCCATGTCGCGCCGGTGGTTCTTGACCTGGGGCGTCCTGATCGCCGTATTCGGCGTCCGCGGCCTTCTGCCGTGGCTCATCGTCTGGGTCATGACACCGGGTCTGGGGCCCGTGCAGGCCATGACGGCAAGCCTGACGGGCGATCCGGTCGCGCTGAACGCCATCCGGGACAGTTCTCCAACCCTCCTGATCGGGGGCGGCGTCTTCTTCATCTTCCTTTTCTTCCACTGGATCTTCCTGGAGCCGAAAACATTCGGCCTGATCATCGAACGCGGCTTCGCCCGCCAGGGGGTCTGGTTCTACGCCGTCATCTCGCTGCTCCTGACGGCCGTGGTCTGGTTCGCCATTCAGACAAGCCCGATCCTGGCCTTCGGGGCGGTGGTCGGTTCCACCGCCTTCTTCATCACGCACGGCGTGAAAGAGTATGCCGGCCGGGAGCAGTCGCGGCTCCTGGCCGGCAAGGGAAACCTCTCCGACATCGCGAAGATCGTCTATCTCGAGGTCATCGACCTGACCTTTTCCATCGATGGGATCGTGGGCGCCTTCGCCTTTACCCTGTCGGTGCCGCTGATCCTGATCGGTAACGGTATCGGCGCCGTGGTGGTCCGGCAGCTGACGGTCTACGGTGTCGAGAGAATCAGGAAATATGTCTATCTCAAGAACGGCGCCATGTATTCCGTCCTGGTCCTCGGGGGCGTCATGCTCTCGCACGGGATGGGCGCTCACCCCCCCGAGTGGGTCTCGCCGGCGGCGACCTTCGTCATCGTCGGTTATTTCCTCCTGCTCTCCTGGCTCCGGATCAGGAAAGGCCGGTAGAGCCCGGTCCGCTCAGGAGGCTTCCCACAGCTGCCAGTTCCCGCTGCCCTTGAGCTCCAGGACCCGGTCGTGATAGGCCCTCAAGCTCGGCCGGTGCCCCACGCTGACGTAAGTCGTTCCCTCCTCCCGCATCTTTTCGTAGAGCCGCGCCTCGTTGGCTTCGTCCAGGGCGCTGGTCGCCTCGTCGAGAAAGGCATAGCCGGGCTTGGCCAGGAGCAGGCGGGCAAAGGCGAGACGCTGCTGCTCGCCCAGCGAAAGCAGGTGGCCCCAGTCGAGTTCGGCATCGAAGCCGCCGACACGCTCCGGCAGATCGGCCAGATTCACGCGGGAGAGGACCTCCCTGAGTTCCCCGTCACCGATATCCCTGTCCACCAGCGGATAGAGAAGCTGCTCGCGCAGGGAGCCCAGGAGCATATAGGGCCGCTGGGGCAGGAAGAGCATCGTGTCGAGCTGCGGGCGCGTTATCCTTCCTTCGCCGGCCTTCCAGAGTCCTGCGATGGCCCGCAGGAGCGAGCTCTTGCCGACGCCGCTCGGTCCCACGATCAGGAGCCCCTTTCCGGGCGGTGCCTGGGCGGTCAGGTCGCGGACCAGGGTCTGACGGCGGTCGGGGGTCATGAGGGTAACCTTCTCCATGTCGAGATGCTCCCCTTCGACGGATTCGATCTCGGGTGCCTCGGCGTCCTTCCCGGCCTGGGCCGGATCGATGGCTGTCGCAAAGGTTTCCAGACGGGTGATCCCCGCGACGAAGGTGCTCAACTGTTCGAACTGGCTGACGATGACCGACAGGGCGCCGAGCACCTGCACAAAGGCGCTCTCGGCCTGGGTCACGACGCCGAACTTGATTTCGCCCGAGAAGTACATCGGGGCCATCACCACGACGGGCAGCACCAGGATGATGTATTCGTACCCCTTGGTGAAGAACTCCAGATTCCGCTCCCAGCCGATCAGGAACCGCAGGTTGGCCAGGGCCTCCTTGAGCCGCTGCCGCACCTGCCCCTCTTCCCGCTCCTCGCCCCGGTAGAAGGCGATCGATTCGGCGTTGTCCCGGACGTGGACCAGGCCGTACCGGAGGTCCGCCTCCCGCCGGAGCTGCTGGAAGTTCAGGTGAACGAGCCGCTTGCCGAAGAAGAGCGTGACCGCGGTGCCGATGCCGGCGTAGGCGAGCAGGATGAGCACCAGGGTGACGGAGATGGTCCAGAGGATCCCGACGAAGGAGATGAGTTGGACGAGCGAAAAGAAGAGGATGGAAAGAAATCCAAGGCTGGTCATGGTGAACGAGGAGATGTCCTGCGAGATCCGCTGATCCGGGTTGTCGATGGTCCGGTCGTCGTTGATCCGGTAGTAGGCGCGGTTCCGGAAATACCTGTCGAGGAAGTGGGTAGTGAGCCAGAGACGCCAGTTGATTCCGAGAAGTTTCTGCATGAAGTTGTAGAGGGCGCTCACCGGCGTGGCGATGATGAAAACCCCCAGGTAGATGAGGAGGTTCTTGTTGAAATCGGCGAGGTTCTTCTCGGAGAGCGCCGTCATGAAATCCCGTCCCACGAAGTTGAGGACCACGTTCAGCGCGGTGAAGGAGAAGAGCAGGATCAGGAGCAGCGCGAGCCCGCCCCGCGCCTGCCATTTCCGTTCGGAGAACCAGTAGAGCCGGGCGATCTGCCAGAACCGTTTCCATAGACGCCGGTCGAACACATTGGTCTGCGGGATTGACGGTGCCTCCATGCGGTCTTTCTCCTTTACCCATCGTGATCGGACTCGCCGGCCAAGCCACGGCGGGGCCGCCGTTTCAAGTCTTGAATCGCTTGCGATTCTCTCTTGCAGCGGGCCGCTGGCCGGCGAACAAATGCAGAGAACTCGCCAACCGCCTTACTCCCTGGCTGCCTCCATCACGGCCCTGACATTGGCGGCCTGGGAGCCCTGCATGCCGGCGCCGCTTGAGAAGATGAACCCCCCACCCTCGCCGGCCACGGCGATCAGCTCCCGGCAGTACGCCCTGACGTCGTGCGGGGTGCCTGTGCACAGCAGTGAGAGGGGCACGTTGCCGCACAGGCAGGCCACCTGTCCCACCGTCTGCTTGGCTTTTCTCATGTCGGTCTGGTCGAACCACCAGAGGACCTTTCCCTTGGGGACATCGCAGATCTCCTCCAGCCGGTCGTCGAGGACGGTGACGATGTTCTTCCCGATGTCGTGGATGTCGCCCTTCATGGTGCCGATCAGGCCCCGGCCTTTTCCAGCGGCTGCCTTCCCTTCCTGGATCAGGGGGTGCCCTCCCGGCAGGCCTCCATGTCATTCATGCAGAGACGATTCGTTCCGTCCAGTTATAAGAATCGTCCCACCCTGTCAATTTCCTTTTTGGGGTCTAGGCCGAATCACGGAGAAGCAAACGATCCGCTCTCCAGGGAACAGTCAGGACTCAGGCGCCGAGGTCGTTGCGGTTCGGCTGGGAAAGCGCCTTCACCCTTTTCATCATCTGCGTCTCTGCGCTGGCCCTGTGGCAGAGCAGAGCCTTCGATTTGCGGACCGGCCTTTTCCTCTGGGTCATCGGGATTCCCCTGTTTTGCCTTGCCGTCATCCGATTCGTCATGGATCTTTCGAGTCCGGATGCCAAAGACGATGGAAGCTCTTCGGAGACAGGCGGAGACTTGACGGTTGCCGTTGTGAATCGACGGACCGCGGGGATTTTTCCCTGGATCGTGACCTATTTGCCGCCATCTGGCTTCTGGGCTTTTCCGTCGGCGTGCCCCTGTGCACCCTGATCCATCTCAAGATCTTCGACAAGGTCCTCCACGTTCCCTTCCCCGAAGGGCAGCTTTTCCTCTGGTGGGGACTCTCTTAGGCGGAAGTGAGTGCCTTGTGCCGGCTGCTCTCGATATGCGTCAGGGCGTCAGCGCCTCCTTCAGGATTCCCAACTCATCGAGGATGGGCTCCAGCCGTCGCTTGCTGAGCGCGGTCCTCATAGGGGCGCGTCTTTCCTCCCGGGTGAGGAAGCGTGCCGCTGGCGATACATCCTGAGGTCGGTCTATCGCAGCCCCGATACGAATCTCAAGGTATATTCCATTGAAATTAATAACTTGTAAATTGTGTGGGGAAGGAAAGGCGGGAGCACCCCCGTCAGGAAATCGGCGGCGGGCCGCCCACTGTTCCGTATATTAAAACTGAACATCAAAAATACGGAACGTTCGCCTTGACTTTACTTTTTCGTATGGTAAAAAAAATTTCCAAAATACGGAACAACCGCCTGGAGGAGTTGTGACAAAAGAGGTCTCCTCGAAATCGAAGACTCCGACAAATCCCGAAAACAAGTACCGCGTCACGTCGCTCGACAAGGCGCTCCAGATTTTTGAACTCCTGATCGATCAGGGCAGGGACCTGTCCATCACGGAGATCTGCCAGAAACTCGGCATGGTCAAGGGAACGGTCCATCGGGTCCTCAGCACCCTCGTGGCGCGGAAATTCATTCAGCAGAACGGCAAAACGAAAATGTACGGCCTCGGCGTGCGGACGCTGGAGATCGGCATAGACTCAAGGCGGGAGAAGGTTCTCCGCGTCTCCATGGCTCCCTTTCTGATGCAGCTCTACGACACGTGCGGGGAGACGGTGAACGCGGCGGTCTGGGAGTACAACGGGATCCGTTACATCTACCGGCTCGAATCGGAAGCGCTGCTCAGAATCTCGACGGCGGCCGGCGCGAGATTCGCGGGCTACTGCGCCGCAACCGGCAAGATCCTGCTCTCCTACTTCAGCAACGAGGACATCCGGCAGATCTACAGCCTGAACACGTCATTGAAAAAATACACCCCGAACACGATCACCTCCGTGAATGAACTGATCAAGGAGATCGAGGAAGTCAGGGTGAAGAAGGTGGCTGTCGATGACGAGGAGGCCCTGGTGGGGGTCTACTGCGTTGCCGCACCCATATTGAACTCGAAGGGGGAGTGCGTGGCAGCCATCAGCATCTCCGCGCCGAAGCACCGGGTCACCGCGAACACCGGCCACACGCTGGCGAAGCTGGTTTCGGAAACGGCGTCGAGGATTTCCGGTTCACTGGGTGATCGATGATCTCGGAGACGCCATTCAAACTGTGAGGAAGAAGGACATGGTAGGCATTCGGTTTCATGGCAGGGGGGGGCAGGGCGCCGTCGTCGCTTCGAAGATTCTGGCCCATGCCTATTTCAAGCAGGGGCTCTACGTTCAGGCGTTTCCGTCTTTCGGCATGGAGAGAAAAGGGGCTGCGGTTTCCGCGTTCGTCCGGCTGGACGGCGCCCCCATCGTCGAGCGCGGAGAGATCAAGAACCCCTCCGCCGTTATCGTGCTGGACTCCTCACTGTTGCGCAAGGTGGACGTGGCCCGTGGCGCAAGGCCCGACGCACTGATCCTGCTCAACTGCCGGGAAAACGAGAATCAGAACCCAGTCACCGGCGCCTTCCGGGTGGCCGGGGTGGACGCGGTGAAAATCGCGCTTCAACATGGGCTGGGCTCCAAGACGGCGCCGATTATCAATACCGTCATCCTCGGCGCCTACGCCAGGGTTTCCGGCGATCTTTCGCTCGCGAACCTCCTTTCGGCGATCGAGACGGGCGTGCCGGTCAACCAGAAGCAGAACATGGCCGCGGCCGAAGCGGCGTATCAGGCCGTATTCTGGATATCAGGAGAGGTGAATGCAAACTAAGACCGTAATCACGAGGCTCTCCGAGCTTCCGCAGGCGCCGACCACGATCGGCACCATGGCCTGGAACCAGACGGGCGACTGGCGCTACGTCACGCCGCTGGTCGCCGACAAACTGGCGCCGTGCAGCCAGAACTGCCCGGCCGGCATTCCGATTCCGCGCCATCTCGGCGACCTGACCCGCGGGGATGCGGAGGGCGCCCTTGTCCGGCTCATGGCCCTCAACCCCATGCCCGGATTGACCGGCCGCCTCTGCTACCACCCTTGCCAGACCAAATGCGTGCGCCGGAAGATCGACCGGGCCATATCCATCCAGGAGGTGGAGCGATTTCTGGGGGACTCCGCGGCCGGGGCCGCGATGGCCAGGAACGATGCCAAAGACCGCAGGGTGGTGATCATCGGTTCCGGCCCCCTGGGGCTTGCCTGCGCCTTTTTTCTGGGCTGTCAGGGATATGGGGTCACCGTTCTGGACCCCGCTGGCGCGCCCGGTGGCGCGCTTCTGGCCCTTTTGCCGGAAAAGCTCGAACCCCAGGTGCTGTCGCGTGAAATCGACCGCCTGCTCCGTATGGCCGACATCCGGCTCGAGACCGGTGCTGTCGTGGATTTCGACCGCCTGGGCGAACTGGCGCCGAAGGGGGACCTCGTTATCCTGGACCCCACCGGCCTTCCTGCGGATTTTTGCCCGCCCGGCGAAGCGGCCGCCTGCAATCCCTTCGGTGATGACGCCGTGGCCGGGGCGATCGTCTCCCTCCAGTTGCCGAAAAACCTCGCCCCCTTCCGGGCGCCCATGATCGCCCACTACATCGCCGCCGGCCGCCTGCTGGCCAAAAAGGCGGCCGAAAACCTGCGCGGGGAAGGGGGCGCAGAGCGGGCCCCGGAGCCGCCGACCCAGGCCGTGAACCCTGAAAACATCAAGATCGCGCGTTTTGGCGCCGCCGGTTCTGCCGAAGAGGAGGGGCCCGGACCGGAGACGGCGAGGGACAAAATGTGGGCGGTGAAAGAGGCCGGACGCTGCCTCTCCTGCGGCACCTGCAACCTCTGTCTGCAGTGCGTCTCCTACTGTCCGGACGCCAGCATCCTGCCGGCCAGGGGGAAAGCCACGGTTGCGGTCGACCTGGACCATTGCAAAGGATGCGGCATCTGCGCCTACGAATGCCCCCGGGGGGTGATCACCATGGAGGACATGAGCGTATGAAGAAAGTCATGATGGGAACCGAGGCAGCGACGATGGCCGCGAAACTGGCCCGCGTGCAGGTGGTTTCCGCCTATCCGATCACCCCACAGACCGTCATTGTCGAGAGCCTCGCCGACATCATCGGCCGGGGCGAGCTGAAGGCCAGGTATCTGCCCGTGGAGTCCGAGCACACGGCCATGTCCGCCTGCATGGGCGCGTCGCTGGCCGGCGCCAGGGCCTTTACGGCCACCTCTTCGCAGGGGCTGGCCTACATGCACGAAATGCTGCATTTCACCGCCGGTGAGCGGGTGCCGGTCGTCATGGTCAACTGCAACCGCGCCATGGCCCCCCCGTGGAACCTCTACTGCGACCACACCGATTCGCTCTCCCAGCGCGACACGGGCTGGATCCAGTATTACTGCGCCGACGCCCAGGACGTGCTCGACGCCATCCTGATCGCCTACGCGGTCGCCGAAGAGGCGATGTTGCCGGTCATGATCAACCTCGACGCCTTCTATCTGACCCACACCTCAGAGCCCCTGGACGTGCCGGACCAGGAGGCGGTGGACCTTTTCCTTCCCCCCTTCGCGGCGCCCAACCGGATCGACCTGAACGACCCCAAGACCTTCAGCATCGTCTGCGGGGCGGATCTTTTCAACTCCATCAAGTACAAACGCCAGGGAGAAACCCTTGCGGTGGCCAGACTCTGGGACCAGGCCGCCGAGAGATTCAACAGCCGCTTCAACCGGCTGCACAGGACCGTGGAGGCGTACCGCACCGACGACGCCGATTTGTGCATCGTCGCCATCGGCACGGCCACCGGCACCGTTCGTCTGGTGGTCGACCGGCTGCGGGAAGAGGGATTGAAGGTCGGCAGTCTTCGGCTGGCCATGATCCGGCCCTTTCCCGTCGAAGCGGTGGAGCGGGCGATTGCCGGGGTCAGACAATTGGTCGTCATCGACCGTGACGTTTCCTTCGGCGCGGAGGGGATCGTGGCCCAGGAGTTGAAGGCGGGTCTCTTCGGACGCCGCACGGAGCTGAAGATCACGGGCTTTGTGGCGGGCGTGGGCGGAAACGACGTCACCGTGGACACGATCATCCCGCTCGTGCGACAGGCCATGACCGGACAGGGAGAGGCCGTCGAATCCGGGATGTCGCTTTGGGCGGAGGTGCTGCCATGAGTGAAGAAATCCGATCGGCAAGGGAGTTGTTCGTGCCGGGCCACTACGGCTGTCCCGGCTGCGGCGCCACCGTGGCCATGAAACAGACGCTGGAGGCGCTCGGCGAGGATACGATCGTGGTGATGACCGCCGGCTGCTGGTCAAGCCTGATTGGGATCTATCCCTACACCTGCCTGACCGTGCCGGTGGTCTCGGTCGCTTTCGGCGCCACCGCGTCGGTCGCCGCCGGGATCAAGGCCGGTTTGACGTTCCAGGGGAACGACCATACGACCGTGCTCGCCTTTGCGGGCGACGGCGGCACCTTCGACATCGGCTTCCAGCCGCTTTCCGGCGTGGTGGAGCGAAACGACGACATCCTTTTTGTCTGCTACGACAACGAAGCCTACATGAACACAGGCATCCAGCGCTCCTCGGCGACGCCGGCCGGCGGTTGGACCACCACCACCCCGGACTCCGCCCGGAAGGGGCAGAGGAAGAAAAACATGGTGGAGATCATGGCGGCGCACCGCATCCCCTATGCGGCCACGGCCACGATCGGCGCACCGGACGATCTGAAGGCAAAACTCCAAAGGGCCAAAGGCATCAAGGGCTCCAGGTTTATCCATCTGTTCGCGTCGTGCCCGACGGGCTGGCGGCACGCCACGGAGCTCTCCATCGAGGTCGCCCGGCAGGCTGTCCAAAGCCGGGTGTTTCCCCTTTACGAGGTATTCGACGGAGATACGTGGCGGTTGAGTCCCATGCCCGGGAAGGAAGGGGTGGAGGGCTATCTGGCCCTTCAGGGCCGGTTCAGAAAAATGTCGGCCGGTGAGCGCGAACGCATGCAGGCCCAAGTGGACAACGACTGGGAGCGGCTGGTCGGCCGGTGCCGGGACGTAAAGGCGGCATGAACGCGAAAGCAGGATGAAAGGAGAGATTTCCCCATGATGACAGCCGCGCAATACGAGGAGAGTCTGAGAAAACTGAAGCTGGAAGTGTACATGTTCGGCCGAAAGTTGACCAACGTCGTCGACGATCCGATCCTCCGGCCCTCCATGAACGCGGTGGCAGCCACGTACGAGATGGCCCAGAAGCCGGAGTGCGCGGAGCTGATGACCGCCGTATCGCATCTGACTGGCAAGAGGATCAACCGCTTCTGCCATATTCATCAGAGCGTGGATGATCTGGTGAAGAAAAGCAAGATGGGACGGATGCTGGGAGGCCACACGGCCTGCTGCTTCCAGCGCTGCGTGGGGATGGACGCGCTCAACGCGCTGTCCATCGTCACCTACGACATCGACGCCAAATTCAGCACACCGTACAATAAGCGCTTCCTCAACTTCCTGGCCTATGTTCAGGAAAACGATCTGACCTGCGACGGCGCCATGACGGATCCGAAGGGGGACCGGAGCCTTGCCCCCCAGCAGCAGTCGGACCCGGATCTGTATCTGCATGTGGCGGAGGAAAGAACCGACGGCATTGTGGTGAGCGGAGCGAAATGCCATCAGACCGGCGCGGTGAACTCCCATGAAATCATTGTCATGCCGACCATCGCCATGCGTCCGGAAGACAAGGATTATGCGATTTCCTTTTCCATACCGAGCGATACACAGGGGATCGTCTATATCATCGGACGCCAGTCCTGCGACACCCGGAAACTCGAAGCGGGCCGCCTGGACATCGGCAACCAGTTCTTCGGCGGACATGAGGCGCTGGTGGTCTTCGACCGGGTGTTCGTTCCCTGGGAGAGGGTCTTCATGTACAAGGAATACGAGTTCGCCGGTTCGCTGGTGGAAAAATTCGCCTCCTACCACCGCCAGAGCTATGCCTGCAAGGCGGGTGTCGGAGATGTGCTGATCGGTGCGTCGCAGACTATCGCGGAATATAACGGGACGGCCAAAGCGTCCCACGTCAAGGACAAGATCGTCGAAATGAACCACTTGAACGAGACGATCTACTGTGGATGCATTGCGTGCGCGTCGGAGGGGCATCGGGAACCCAGCGGAACCTACTGCGTCGACACGCTTCTGGCCAACGTCCACAAACAGAACGTCACCCGTTTCCCATACGAAATCGCCCGCCTTGCCCAGGATATCGCCGGGGGCCTGATGGTGACCCTTCCCTCGGAGGCCGATCTCCGTTCGCCGGAGGTCGGAAAGTGGGTTGAGAAATTCTTCAAGGGCGTTGACGGCGTCCCCGTGGAGGACCGGATGCGCATCCTGAGGCTGATCGAGAATCTCACGTTGGGGACAGCCGCTGTCGGGTACCTCCCGGAGTCGATGCACGGCGCCGGATCCCCGCAGGCGCAGCGGATCATGATTTCCCGCCTGGTCGACATGAAGGGGAAGCAGCGCAAGGCCCAGCGGCTCTGCGGCATCGCCGCCGAATCCTGTGGCGGCTGCTCCGGAAGGGGATAAAGGAAAAGGCCCGGTCTCTTTTTCGGGAGGCACGAGCGGGCTCATTCCGGTCCGGCGAATGGTTGTCGGACAACAGACATCATCACGACGCATCTGGTCTGGAAAACCGAATGGAGGCATGACATGAAAGCGGCATTCACACTCATCCCCTCCGAATCGAGGAGGCTCATCGCCAAGGGCGTGGCGGCGATGAGGGAGATCAAGGAAGCGAGCGAAAGCGGATACACCATCATCTGCGGTGGGACCACAAACGGCTATGTGGCCCAGGAGATCCTGGGAACAGCAGATATTCCTCCCCAAAAATATACGGCCGGCACCATCTGCAACCGGGTCCTCTGCACGACCGACGCAGACAGGCGAACGCCTTTCCCCATCATCCTTTACAAGGGGCAGCGGGTCGACAAGACCATCCCCGAGGCCCTCAAGGATTTTCACCTCAAGACCGTGATCATCAAGGGCGCCAACGCCATCGACTCGACCGGAAAGGCCGGCATCATCTCCTCTGGATTCGACGGGGGGACGATGGGGGCGACGCTCGGTACCGCGGTATCGCAGGGGCTGAAATACATCGTGCCCGTAGGCCTCGAAAAATTCGTTGCCTCCGTGGAGGAATCCTGTGCGTGGACGGGGGCGAAGACGCTCGACTATTCCATGGGGGCCGACTTTGGAATGTTCGTGGTCCCCAATGCCGTGGTGGTCACCGAACTTGAGGCATTGAAAATCCTGGCAGACGTGAGCTCCAGACACGTCGCCTCCGGTGGGATCGGCGAGTGCGCGGGCGCCGTGGTGATCGTCTCCGAGGGCACGGAAGAGCAGGTGA
This sequence comes from Deltaproteobacteria bacterium, assembly GCA_021372695.1. The sequence goes on along the minus strand of JAJFTY010000170.1, from coordinate 22,663 downwards.
AAAAAGCGATTGCTTTGGTCGAGCAGGTCAAGGGAGAGCCCGCCCTCCCCAATTTCAAAGGGACTTGCAAGACCTGCCGCTACAAATGCATCTATGCAGACAAGGATCAAGGCGACCTTCCCGAATGGTTGAGGGATTGACGACGGGAAACCCGGGCGTTGCGAATACGGAGAGAAACATATATGTGTCGCGGCATCCTGACGAACTCATAAGAGGTCGTCACCTGGGCGAAAAACGCGGTCCAGTGGTCTGAATCAGTCTTCCAACAACTTGAAAGTCCGACTTAACCGAACCAAGAGGAGGAGAGATCATGCAGAAAAAGATGTTTCTTCGGACGATGTTCAGCGTCAGTTTGGTGGCATTTTTGATCGTGGCTTTCGCCATTCCGGGAGCGTACGCTCAGGCGAAATTTCCCAGCCGTCCCTTGACCATGATTTGTCCCTACGGCGCCGGAGGAGGAACCGACGCCGTGGCCAGAATTGTTGCGACCCTGATGGAGCAAGACCTGGGGCAGCCGGTCAACGTGGTGAACCGGACGGGCGGAGGCGGAGCCGTCGGTTTTACCGCGGGCGCGAGCGCCGCTCCCGATGGGTACACCATGACCCTCGCCTCAGGGGATATTACCATGCTTCACTGGATGGGGACAGCAAAGGTGACTGCTGCGGAATTTAGGGCCATTGGGCTGGTCAATTTCGATGCTTCGTCGATCAACGTCAGGGCAGATGCCCCGTGGAAAAACGTCAAGGAGCTTCAGGACTATGCCAAGGCGAATCCCGGCAAACTGAAGGCCTCGGGAACGGGAAAGGGCGGATGCTGGGACATCGCCCGGGCGGGCTGGCTGATGGCCGCCGGTATCTCCACTGACGCCATCCCCTGGGTCCCCAGCAGCGGCGCGGCCCCCACCCTTCAGGATATGTTGGCGGGCGGTATCGCGATTTCCACTTGCAGCCTGCCGGAAGCCCGGGCCATGATTGAAGCCAAAAAAATCAGATCTCTCGGGGTCATGGCGGAAAAGCGGGTGAGCCTCTTCTCCGATGTCCCCACCCTCAAGGAATTGGGTTTGAACTGGAGCTTCGGTGTGTGGCGGGGAGTCCTGGTCCCCAAGGGCACCCCGGATAATGTCGTTGCTATCCTCGAAAAATCAGTAGAGAAAGCGTACAATAATCCCAAGTATAAAGAATTTATGGAAAAAAGCGGGTTGGGCATGACGTGGAAGGCGGCCGCCGAGTTTGACAAGTTCATGGCCGCTGAGGATGTGAGCAACCAGAAGATCATGAAAGCTTCAAAAATGATTGATTAGCCAGAACCTCTTTCCCGGCGGCGCTGCCGGGAAATTCGCGGCAGCGCCGCTTCATTCGAGGATCAGACCCATGTGGAGCAAAGACTACATCGGCGGAGTGTTTTTTATTGTCCTGGGGGTTTTGATATGGGTGGGCACATCTCAATTGCCGGTCCTGCCGGGTGGACACCCTGGACCCTCTCTATTCCCACGGGTTCTCGGCACTCTCTTCATCATCTTCTCTCTGATTGTCATCCTGGAAGGCTGGCGTAAGTCTAAAATGCCTCCTCCCCCTCCCCCCGTCGAAACCGCAGAAGAATTGAGGGAAGGAAACGTAATCATCATAGCAGAAAAGAATCATTTCAATTCGGTTCTCGTCATTATCCTCATTGCAGCCTTCATTGCCGCGGCTAAGTATTTGGGCTTCATCCTTACGGGCGGGGCGGTTCTCTTCATACTCATGTGGAAATTGCAGGTTAAGCCAATAAAAGCATTTATTGTCTCGGCCCTTGTCATCTGCTTCATCTATTCTGTGTTTGCGAAGATTTTGAGGGTTCCCCTGCCACAGGGCTTTCTGGGGTGGTGAGGACGGCGTTTGGGATTCACCGGACGATGCGAAAATAGCCATTCAGGATGGTGAGAATATGGATGCATTACTTCATGGAATCGGCATGCTCTTTGCGCCGCAGACATTTTTGACCATCGTTGTCTGTTCCTTGTACGGCCTCTTCGTCGGCTCGATTCCCGGCTTGAGCGCCACACTGGCGGCCTCCCTGCTGGTTCCGTTCACGTTTTTCATGGACCCCCTTCCCGCTCTGTGCGCCATCGTCTCCATGTCGGCCATGGCCATCTTTGCGGGCGACATCCCCGCGGCCCTCATTCGCATTCCGGGAACCCCTTCTTCCGCCGCCTATACTCAGGATTCTTTCGCCCTCACGAAGCAGGGGAAAGCGCAACTGGTTCTCGGCACGGATATACTGTTTTCTGCTGTCGGCGGCTTGATGGGCGCCATCGTCTTGATGACTTCGGCGCCGCTCCTGGCAGAAGTCGCCATGAATTTCTCGACCTTCGAGTACTTCTGGCTTGCCGCCCTGGGGCTCAGTGCTACGGTCATGGTTTCCGCAGGTTCGCAGGCGAAAGGCGCCATTGCCATGTGTCTGGGGCTTTTCCTCTCCACAATCGGCGTAGACATCACGCTCGGCACCCCCCGTTTCACATTTGGAAACGTGGATCTTCTGAACGGGATTTCTTTTATTCCGGCCATGATCGGTGTTTTCGGGATTTCCGAGATCATGCGCAATGTCAGCGAGAGGCAGATGGATTTCGCGATCGCCAGAGTGAAGACGAAAGGTATTTTTGCGGGAGTCGGAAAGCTTTTTAAAAAATATCAATGGAATATGTGGAGGTCCGGAGCCATCGGAACGGTCATCGGCGTTCTTCCGGGCGCCGGCGCCGACATCGCGGCCTGGATCGCCTATGCCGCCTCAAAGAGAGCTTCCAAGGAGAAGGAACTGTACGGAAAAGGTTCCATCGAGGCGATTGTGGATTCGGGAACGGCCAACAACGCCTGTCTGGCCGGAGACTGGGTGCCGGCGCTCGTCTTCGGGATTCCCGGGGATTCGATCACGGCCGTGGTTATAGGGGTACTTTTCATGAAAGGGCTGCGCCCGGGGCCCATGATCTTCGAAACGCAGCCAGAGATCGTCTACGGGGTTTACTTCGCCTTTATCCTCGCCAACCTCCTGATGGTCCCCTTCGGCTGGCTGGCGGTAAAAACGAGCTCCCAGATGCTCAGGGTTCCCAAGAAAATTCTGATCCCGATCATCCTGATGTTCGCCATAACCGGGGCCTTTGCCATAAACAACGACGTGTTCGACATCATCACGCTGGGCGTCCTGGGCATCATCGGCTACTTCATGGAAAAAAACGATTACCCGGTGGCTCCGATCGTGCTTGGTCTGGTCCTGGGACCGATCCTGGAGCAGAATTTCATGACGAGCATGATCAAGACCGACTGGGATTTGACTCTCTTTTTCGTACGGCCGATCAGTGCGCTTTTAGGAGGCGTTACCGTGCTCATGTGGGGCTTCCCGTTCTTCATGGCCTTTTTGGAAAAGACCAAAGCGAACAATGGTCAAAAACGAGAAGGGTAGAGATTTTTTCTGATTCAAGGAAACCAGGGGAAATATCACACTATTTGACAAGGAGGGCAAACATGGTTACGAGGGCTTCGATGAGGAAAATGCTTGTTCTGGCGATCACCACCCTGCTTCTTGGCGTCCTTTTCTCTGCCGGCAACGTTTATGCGGCTGACAAACCCATTGTTCTGGGCAAATATCCCACGCTGAAATTCGGGTTTACCAGTCAGAACCTTGCCAAGTGGCTCCCCAACTCCGTAGACAACCTTAAAACAGTGATTGATTTTGCCAAGAAGAAGGGATTCTCATTCATAGAGCTTCGTGATGCCGATGCCAGCCTTTCCTACGCGGATGCAAAAAAAGTCGCCGCCTACGCCAAAAAGAAAAGAATCGAGGTGATTTACGCCATGGGCATGGGCGCGCTGGACAGCAACTATCCTGAGTTGTTCGCGAGGGGACTGGCCAACACGATGCTCTTTGATGGCCCCCGGTTCGCCAGGACAGCCGCCTTTGGAAAAGAATTCACTGCCGATCCCAAGAAACAGTACTGGACTGCGGAAGAGTTCACACAACTCGTCCGGAATCTCAATCAGGCAGGCAATACAGCCGCCATGTTCGGCTACACCCTCTTCGTCGAGAACGCCTTCGAAGGGGTGAAGGGCGATGGCGTCAACACATTCGGTATGGCCGATCTCCTGGGCCCCAAGGGCGTCAATGGCAATGTCGGTTTTCAACTGGACACGGCAAACTTTTTCTGTACCTCCCGCGCGGAAAATTCTCCCAGCGATGTCAAAACCTTTTTTGAGGAAAATGTAAAAAAGATGGGGTATTCCCATCTCAAAACCTCTATCGATAAGAAACCGGGGTTGGTCCTGAACGGCAACGATGTTCCCTTTGAGACCTTTTTTGCGACGCTTGCCAAAAACGGCAAAGTTTACGTCGCATTCGAGCTTGCCAATGCCGATACCCTGGAGAATGCCTATCTCAATCACCAAAAGAGCATCGACTATTTACGTAAGAACTTTTAAACGGAAAGTGGCAGAGTTCTGATCGTCACGACTTGGATAGGGGAAAGGGTTCCATTGAAGACAGGGTTGCTGGATCCGGCTGTACAGGATGAATTGTCCCACTGCCTGCATTGTGGCATGTGTCTGCAGGTCTGTCCGACCTACCACATTTACGGCACGGAAATGGATTCCCCCCGGGGGAGGATCGCCCTGATGCGGGCCGTAGCCACGGGACGGTTGAAAGTGGACGAGCTGCCGCCGTCTTTCACCCGCCACATCGAGCTTTGCCTGGGATGCCGGGCGTGTGAAGCCGCCTGCCCCTCCGCGGTGAAGTACGGCCACCTGATCAAGGCAGCCCAGACGACCGTCCGCGAGCAGACCAGGGAGAGCTGGCTGGCACGCGGGGTCAAATGGCTGGGTTTCAGGAAGCTGATGCCCTTCCGCGAACGCCTGAAAGTATTGGCTTCGGCGCTCTGGCTGTACGAGAACAGCGGTTTGCAGACCCTCTTCCGATCCCTGCGCTTCATGCCCGAGTCGCTCCGGCAGATGGAAAGGCTCCTGCCTCCCATATCGCGCGAATATTTCGATTATGCAGTTCCCGCGCCGGCCATCGGCCCGAAGAGGGGCAAGGTCGCTTTCTTCATCGGCTGCGTCCAGGAGGCCTTTCTGGCCAGGGCCAATCGCGCCACCATCCGCGTCCTGCAGCGCAACGGCTATGAGGTCCACTTCCCGGTCGGCCAGACCTGTTGCGGGGCCGCCCAGCTCCACCTGGGCGACCTGGACTTCGCCAGGACCCTGGCCATGAAAAACATCGATGCCTTTCTCGACCGCGGTTTCGAAGCGGTCATCAGCAACGCCGGGGGGTGCGGCGCCACCCTCAAAGAGGAGTACGAGGGACTCTTCTCGGCAGATCCGGCCGCCGCGGCGCGGGCCGCCCGGTTCTCTGCCCTCGTGCAGGATTTCAGCGAATTCATGCTGGATCACCTGCACGAGCCGCCCGGCGGGGTGGTCAAGGCCCGTGCTGTCTATTCCGACTCCTGCCATCTGCGCCACGTCCAGAAGATCAAGAAGCAGCCGCGCCAGCTGCTGCGGATGATTCCGGGCCTGCAGCTAGCGGAGCTGAGCCGTCCCGACCTGTGCTGCGGCTCCGCCGGGGTCTACAACATCGTGCACCCCCAGAGCGCCAATGCGATCCTGGAGATGAAAATGGAGGACGTCCGGGCCGCCAAGGCCGATCTGCTGGTCGTGAGCAACACGGGCTGCCACATGCAGCTCATCGCGGGCGCCCAGCAACCGGGTCCCCCGATCCGGGTGGCCCATATCGCCGAGGTTATGGAAGAATCCTATGCCAAGGAGGGCCGGGTATGACCAGATTTGCCGATGACCTCACCTCTTTGCGGGATCTCTTCGCCACCGATCAACTGATCCTGGATCCGGTGGAACTGATCACCTATGAAATCGACGCCGGCGTGGATCGTGGATGTCCGGGGGTCGTCCTCTTTCCGGCCGACACGCAGGACGTGGTCCGCGCGGTGGCGTGGTGCCGTGACCACGGCGTGCCGCTGGTGGCCCGCGGCTCGGGAACGGGGCTCTCCGGCGGGGCCGTCTCGATCGCCGGAGGGCTCATCCTGGAGTTCTCGCGGATGAAAGAGATCGAACAGATCGACGAGATCAGTCTTCGGGCGCGCTTCCAGCCCGGCGTCATCGCGCAGTACTTTGCGGATACCGTCGCCGCCAGGGGGCTCCACTATCCTCCCGACCCGGCGAGCGCCCGTTCGGCCTCCCTGGGCGGCACCGTGGCCGAAAACGCGGGAGGCCCCCACTGCCTGAAATACGGCGTCACGGCCAACTACGTCATGGGGATGGAAATCGTTCTTCCCGACGCCCAATGCCTCACGCTGGGGGGGCCGGCGCTCGACTATCCGGGTGTCGATCTGGCGGCCCTCTTGACCGGGAACGAAGGGTCTCTGGCGATGATCACCAAGACCACAGTCCGGCTCCTGGCCAAACCCCCAGCGGTGATGACCATGATGGCGGCCTTCGATTCCGTGGACCTTGCGTGCTCGGCCGTCTCGGCGATCATCGCCGACGGCATCGTTCCGGCCACGCTCGAGCTCATGGACCGCAAGATGATGGAGATCCTGGAGGACTACACCCATGCGGGCCTGCCGGTCGAGGCCGGCGCGGCGCTCATCATCGAGGTCGACGGCTATCCCGCGGGCCTGCAGCCCCAGATCGACCGGATCACGTCCATCATCGCGCGGTTCAAGGCCTTCGGCCTGCGCTGCACCCAGGACGAAGAAGAGCGGGCCGCGATCTGGCTCGCGCGGAAGAGCGTGGCGGGCGCCCTGGCCAGGCTCGCCCCCGCTTCTCTGGCGGTGGATCCCACCGTACCCCGATCGCAGCTGGGAGAAGCCTTGCGTCGCATGGCAAAAATCTGTGAGGAAAGGAAGGTGCCGACCTACTACGTTTCTCACGCCGGCGATGGCAATCTGCACCCCCAGATCCTCATCGCCGATCCCAACGATGAGAAGCTGATGGATCATATTCGTGAAACAGGCAGGCTCATCATGCAGGAGGCGGTCCGCCTGGGCGGAACCATATCGGGCGAGCACGGCGTCGGCGTCGAAAAGCGCGAGTTGATGAATTTCATCTACCGGCCCGACGAGCTTGCGGCGATGAGGGACATCAAGGCCGTATTCGATCCGGAAGAACGGTTCAACCCCGGCAAGATGTTCCCCACCACGGCGCCGGAGCCGGATCTCATCCCGCAACGACGGGTCCTCCCGGCGGTCCAGGCCATCGCGGATCAGATCCGAACCGCGGCTGAGTCCTCTCCTCCCGGCAGGGTCGCCATCGTCGGAAACGCCGCGCCGGACCGCCCGGCGCCCGCCGCGGAGATCTGCGTGTCGAGCCGGGCCCTGGACGGCGTCCTTACCTTTGTCCCGGACGACATGTACGTCGTGGCCGGAGCCGGCACGCCGCTTGCGAGCCTGCGCGGATTTCTCGAAGCGGAAAACCGGATTCTCCCCCTGGTCTCGCCCTGGGAGGAGACCACTCTCGGCGGGCTCGTGGCCGCCAACCTCAACGGCCCGCTGCGCGCCCGCTACGGCGGGATCAAGGACCTGCTGCTCTGCATGGAGGTGATCCTGCCGGACGGACGGGTGATCGAGGCCGGCCGGCCGCTGGTCAAGAACGTCGCCGGATACGACCTGCCGCGGCTGTTCGTCGGGTCGTTCGGCTGCCTCGGAATGATCACGAGCGTGACGTTCAAGGTCCTGGCGCCCCCAAAGGCCCGCATCACCCGGTCCATCCCCGTGGCGGACCCGGCCGAGGCGGTCCGGGTGGGGCTCGCCCTGTACCGGCAGACCATCAATGCCTCCGCAATCCTCTGGATCAAGGAAAAAGGGGCGCTGCCGGGGAAGTTGATCTGTACATTCGAAGGTTTGCCGGAGGATATTCAAGTTGAGGAAGACCTCCTTCGACAAATATCATCGGACAACCACCTTGCAGCGATAGATCCCGTCAAGGGTCAAGATGGATCGTCCATCTGGGCGGATTGGGTCCGTTCCTGCTGTGATGCGGGTCCGCTGGTCAAATATGGCGTCGCTCCGGGAGATCTGCTTGGATTGATCGGCAGCCAACCCGATAAAATGACAACCAACGCAGCGCTCATCGATGTGGCCAACGGCTGTCTCTATCTCGGCGACGATGACCATGCCTGTCTCGCGCAGAATGCCGTCGAGCGGAATGGATATGCCATCGACATCGGCAGAACGCCACCCGATCCAAATCGTATTTTCAAAGATCGGAGCGGGACTCGTTTGTTGACGGCACTTAAGCAACGCTGGGATCCCTCGGGTTGCTTTAACCCAGACGGGCCTTTGCTTTAATCGACTTGGCTATGCTTTGTTGAGTCAGGAATGGGGAAAGGAGGCGATCGTCAATTTCTTGGTGGGCATAGGGAAGTAGCAAAGATTGAAGCGGTTCATCCAAGGCGCGATTTTATCAAACATGAATCCAACAGTGAGGAGGAAGGTATGACCAAGCTAAGACGAATTTCGTGGGTTACTCTTTTGTCCATCCTGGTCGTGGCGGTGCTCGGCCTCGGCGTGGCGGCCGCGGCTGACGACATCCGAATCGGATTTACGCCCCCGATCACCGGGGTCCACGCGGCAGGGGGATCTCTCCAAGTCAAGTCGATCAATCTGGCTCTCAAGGAAATCAATGGAGCCGGCGGGGTGAACGGGAAGAAGATCGATCTCCGCATCATCGACAATCAGTCCACGAATCCCGGCGCGCTCGCGGCGCTGCAGAAGGCCGTGGAGCAGGAGAAGGTGCTGGCCATGCTTGGCTGCCTGTACAGCACCCAGGTTTTCGCCACGGCGGACGCCACCAAAAACTACGGCATCCCCACGATCATCGGCGCCACCAATGTCAACATCACCAAGCAGGGGAACCCCTGGCTGTTCCGCGTGCGGCCCGACGACTCCGTCGCCGCCGGCGCCATGGTGAAATACATCAAGGAAGACACCAAATTAACCAAGATCGGACTCATTCACGATGCGGATGCCTTTGGAACCGGCGGCGCCGACCTGGTGGAAAAATTCGCCAAGGCGTCGGGGCTGACGTTGGTGAGACGCGAGAAGTGCACGACGGGCGCGAAGGACTTTACCGCGGAACTCCTGGCCATGAAGAATGCCGGCGCGCAGGTCCTGATCTTCTACGGCCACGAGGAGGCCACGGCGGTGCTCCAGCGTCAATTGCGCCAGATCGGCTCTCCTTTCAAGTTCCTCGGCTCGCCCAGCGCCGCATCGAAAGACGCCCTGAACCTCGCCAAGGAGGCTGCTGAGGGGATCTGGGCCGTGGTCGATTTCGTGCCGGGACAGAGCAAGGAGAACAAAGCTTACGCCGATGCCTATAAGAAGGAGTACAACGCGGATTTCGACAGCCTGAGCGTTTGGACTTATGACGGTCTGAAGATCCTGGCCAACGCCATCCAGAAGGCCGGGGAAGATCGGGCCAAGATCCGGGAAGCCATCCTGGCCACGCAGGGATACAAGGGCGCCCAGGGCACCTTTTCCTTTACGCCGAACGGCGACGGCCTGAGCGAGGTGAGCATTGTCCAGATTGAGAAGGGCCAGCAGAAACTGCTGAAAATCGTTAACGTGGGTTCGAAATAGGCATCTCCCGACGCATGGATAGAACGCAGCATGCATCCGGTCTCGGTCTGGCTGTACGCCGGGACCGGATGCATTGGAGGAGGGATTCTTAAATGGATTGGTCTACAAATCTTCAAATGTTAGCCGCAGGTCTGGCCATGGGTTCCATATACGCCCTGGTGGCACTGGGGTTCGTCCTGATCTTCAATGCGGTAAACGTCGTCAATTTCGCTCAGGGTGAGTTCGCCATGGTCCCGGCCTTCGTGGCCGTGTGGCTGATGTCCTACTTCCATCTCTCCTTTGCCATGACCTGCGTGATCACTGTCGCCTTCATGGGTGTCTTCGGCATCGTCTTCGAGCGTATCGCCTACTACCCCCTGCGCCATCGCAGCTTCCTGCCGGTCATCATCAGCACGATCGGCGTGGGCATCTTCCTGAAGAACGGCGCGCAGCTCATCTTCGGCGCCGAGCCGTTCTCCATGCCGCGGCCGACCTCCCCGGAGGCGCTGAACATGTTCGGGGTGTTCGTGGATCCCCAGTATATCGTGATCATTCTGTGCACCCTGGCCCTTCTCGGCTTCCAGTACTTCTTCTTCGAAAAGACCACGCTGGGCAAAAAGATGCTGGCGACGGCGCAGGACAAGCAGATGGCGCGGCTCCTGGGCATCCGGGTGGCGACGATGATCGCCATCACCTTCGATTACAGCTCGATGCTCGGAGCGGCGGCCGGAATCCTGGTCGGGCCCATTTTCTTCGTGACCAAGGACATGGGAGCCATGATCGGGGTCAAGGCTTTCTGCTCGACCATTGTGGGGGGATTCGGGAGTGTTCCCGGCGCCATCCTGGGGGGGATTTTTCTGGGGGTGGTCGAGGTATTCGCGGCCTATTACATTTCCAGCGCCTATCGCGACGCCTTCGCCTTCATCATTCTGATCCTTGTTCTCCTTCTGCGTCCGCAGGGGTTCTTCGGCGAAAAGATCGCCGAGAAGGCATAGGGGGGTACGCCGATGAACACACGCATCAAAAGCCTTCTCGTTCCTGCCGTTCTCGTCGTCGTTGTTCTGCTCCTTCCCCGGTTCATCACGAGCAGCTACTGGCTGAACCTGATCAACCTTGCCATGAGTTTTTCGATTGCCTGTCTGGGGCTGAATATCGTCCTGGGATACACCGGGCAGCTCTCGCTGGCCCAGGCGGCCTTTTGGGGCGTGGGGGCCTACACCTCGGCCATCCTCACCACCCAACTGGGTTTACCCGTGTGGGCGGGGATGTTCGCCGCGTTTTTCGTGGCAGCCCTCTGCGGGGTGCTGCTGGGCATTCCTACGTTGAAACTCTCCGGCCATTACCTGGCGATGGCGACGATCGGGTTCGGAATTATCGTCCAGCTCATTTTGGTCAATGAGATCTGGCTCACCAACGGTTCCGACGGCATCACGAAGATTCCTTCGCCCTGGATCGGTTCCTTGGAGTTGAAAGACCCGGGCACCTTTTTCTATGTGGCAGCGGTTTCTTTGATTCTTCTGACCTGGGGCGCCATCCGCCTCAAAAACTCTCGGGTGGGCCGTGCCTTCATGGCCATCCGGGAGAACGAGATGGCGGCCGGAGCCACGGGGGTGGACACGACCTACTACAAGGTCATGGCCTTCGCACTGTCGGCGGGCTACGCCGGTGTCGGGGGCTGGCTGTTCGCCCACGGCGGCTCGCACTACATCAGCCCGGACACCTTCTCTTTCGAACAGTCGGTGATCCTGCTGGTGATGACGGTGCTGGGCGGAAACGGGTCGGCCATCGGTTCCATCGTGGGCGGCACACTGCTGACGCTGTTGCCGGAGGTGCTGCGGTTCCTCAAGGATTCGTACATGATGGTCTATGCCGCCGGCATCGTGCTCATCATGATCTTCATGCCCAGAGGCATCGCCGGCCTGGTGGTGGGCCTGCCTGTCAGCCTGCGGCTGCGGACCTGGTGGAATGCCGATTCGACGGCGGCACGGCAGGTTGCCGCGGCCGCCTCCTCCCGGGAAATTTCCGGCGGAAGCCAAAAAACCTTCACCCCTCGGGATTGCGCGGGATCGGGCGAGGTGCTGCTCACCGTCAAGGGGTTGGCCAAGCACTTCGGCGGTCTCAAAGCGGTGGACGGGGTGGACATGCAAGTCCGGCGGGGCGAAATTCAGGCGCTCATCGGGCCGAACGGCTCCGGAAAGACGACGATCCTCAACATGCTCAGCGGCCTCTACGTTCCTTCAGCCGGAGAGATCCTCCTGGAGGGGAAGGCCATCGGCGGCCAAAAGCCGCATATCATCACCTCCCTCGGTATAGCCCGGACATTCCAGAACATCCGCCTTTTCGGGGAGCTCACGGTACTGGAGAACGTGCTCATCGGCCAGCATTGCCACTCCCGGGCGGGGCTTTTTACCAGCATTTTGCGGCTGCCCTCCCAAAGGGCCGAGGAGTCCGCGATAAGGGCGAAGGCGTTGGAGATGCTGGAATTCGTCGGCCTCAAAGGCAAGGAATTTGCCCAGGCCAACAGCTTGCCCTACGGCCAGCAGCGGCTGCTGGAACTGGCGCGAGCCCTGGCCTCCGATCCCAAGATTCTCCTGTTGGACGAGCCGGCAGCCGGTTTGAATGGCGCTGAAACCGAGGCGCTGGTGGGACTCCTGTTTCAGATCTGCACCCGGGGCATCACGATTTTGCTGGTTGAGCATGACATGAGCCTGGTCATGAATGTTTCCGACCACATCACGGTTCTGAATTTCGGCAGGAAGATTGCGGAAGGGCCCGCCGAGGTGGTCGAGAAGAACCCGGAAGTGATCGATGCCTATCTGGGGACGGAGGTGGGAAATGCTTAAGGTCGAAGGAATAGAAACCTGGTACGGGGCCATTCAGGCCTTGAAGGGGATCTCCCTGGACGTCAAGCAGGGGGAGATCGTGGCCCTGCTCGGTGCCAACGGCGCAGGCAAGAGCACCACCATCATGACCATCACGGGCATGCTGAAGCCGGTGAAGGGGAGAATCGAGTTTTTGGGTCAGGACATCACGGGGATGGAGGCCGAGGATATAGCGGAGATCGGGATTGCCTGTGTTCCGGAGGGGCGGCACATCTTCCCGGGCCTCTCCGTCCTGGACAACCTGATGCTGGGCGCGACGGCGAGGAAGCGGGTGTCCAGGGAAGAGATTCAAAAGGACCTCGATCGCGTTTTCGGCATCTTTCCTCAGCTCGCGGAATTCAAGGGACGGCTGGGCTGGCAGTTATCCGGCGGCCAGTTGCAGATGCTGGCCATCGGGCGTGGTCTGATGGCCAACTCGAAGATCCTGCTTCTGGACGAGCCCTCCCTGGGGCTGGCGCCGGTCGTGGTGCAGGAGGTGTTTCGGGTCATCCAGGAGATCAACAAGGCGGGGACGACCATCCTGCTGGTGGAGCAGAACGCCCGGATGGCACTTTTGATCGCGAACCGCGGTTTCGTGCTGGAGACGGGCAGGGTGATGGTGGCGGATACGGCGGCCAATCTGCTGGCGAATGAAGAGATGAAGGAACACTATCTGGGAGCCCATGCCCACATCAAGGAGGCGCGCCAGCGCCGACGCGACGCGAAGGCGGCGCCGCAGCCGCAGGCTTGACAGGCCCCGGGAGCTTGGCGGTCGTGCAACTATGGAACTGGGGAGAGACCATCGATGGACGTGATTCGGATCAACGATAGGGACCTGGTGGCCGTCGCGCCGACGGGGCTGCGCAAGGGGCAGTCCGTCAAGGTCGGCGGACGGGAGATATTGGTTCTCGCCGACATCCCGGCGTGCCACAAGATGGCGGTCGAAGAGATCGTAGCCGGAACCGGGGTCGTGAAATACGGCTGCCGTTTCGGGGTGGCCACCGAAGATATCCGGCAGGGCCAGTGGGTGCACACCCACAACGTGCGCTCCGAACTGGGAGGCATGGCGTCCTACCGGTATGAGCCCAAATTGGAGGGCGCCGGGACCGGCCAGGAGGAAGAGGCCCATTTCCAGGGCTATCTGCGCAGGGACGGCCAGGCCGGGATCAGGAACTATGTTTTTGTTATCCCCACGGTCCAGTGCGCCAACGCCTCGGCGCAGAAGATCGCGGCCCGGGCCAACGTGCTCTTCCCCGCATCGGAGAATTTCGACGGCTTCGTCGTGCTGCCCCATGCCTACGGCTGCTGCCAGGCGGGCGACGACCTGGTCAACATGCAGAAGATCCTGGCGGGCCTCGCCCACAACCCCAATGCCGCCGGGACCCTGTTTGTGAGCCTGGGCTGTGAAGTCAACGCCCCTTCGGTTTTCGAACCGATCCTGGGGGAGGTGGACCCGGATACGGTCAAGACCCTCATCATGCAGGAGGTGGGCGACGAGATCGAAGAGGGGATCAGGCGCTGCGGCCAGCTCCATGAAACCGTGAGCGCCTTCCGGCGCACCCCGGTCCCCTTTTCCAAGCTGGTTATCGGGGTCAACTGCGGCGGATCCGACGGCCTGTCGGGGATCACGGCCAATCCCCTGGTGGGCGAGATGAGCGAGATGATCATTCGCCGGGGCGGCAGCGTGATCATGACCGAGGTCCCCGAGATGTTCGGCGCGGAACAGTTCCTGATGAACCGGGCCCGGGACCAGGAGGTCTACGGCGCGATCGTCCGGATGATCGACGACTACAAGGCCTATTTTGAAAGCCACGGCGAATCGGCGGCCGGCAACCTGACCCAGGGCAACCAGGCCGGAGGCCTGACGACACTGGAAGAAAAATCGCTGGGGTGCATCCAAAAGGGAGGTACGGCGGTCGTGACCGACGTGCTCAGTTCCGGCGAACGGTTCCGCAAGCCCGGGTTGGTGCTGCTCAGCAGCGCGGGCAACGACTTCATCGGGGTCACGTCGCAGATCGTCGCCGGGTGCAACCTCATCGTCTTCACCACCGGACGCGGTACGCCCGGCGGTTTTGCCGCTCCCACCTTCCGGATCTCTTCCAATACGGCGATCTATGAGCACAAGCCGCATTGGATAGACTTCAACGCCGGCGTTCTGCTGGAGGGGAGGGGGCTCCAGGAGACGGCGGCGGGCCTGTACGACAGGGTCATGGAGACGGTCAACGGACAATACCGCACCCGCAACGAGATGAACGGGTATTTCGAGATCGGAATTTTCAAACAAGGCATCACGATATAGGCGTGGCCGCGAGGCCGGGGGGGCCGCACGGGCGCCCGATGATCGCCAAGGACCGGGAAGCACTGGCGATCCGGTGGTTTTTGGTGGAACTGTGTACCTTAATGCAAAACGTATCTAGGTGAAAGGAGGAGCAGTGAACATGAAAAAAGCGTGGAGGAAGTTTGTCTTTCTGTTGGTGATCGCCATCGGTGGACCCCTGATGTTCTCGGCGTTTCTGTACGCGGACCCGGGGCCGGACAAGATCGTCCAGAGCGGCGTGATCCTGACAGTGGCCGAATCCAAGAGGCTGATCGGCAAGGCCGTGGCGCAGATGCCGGTCGTCAAGAACGCCCTTGAAAACGGGATCGTGATCATCATCAAGGGGACGACCAATGCCTACGTGGCGGAGGAGATCACGGGGAAGAAGTCGGACCATGCGGCCTTTGTGACCGGCAGGGTCGAGCCCGAGAAGGGGACCAAATACCTGCCCAATGTCAAACCGATCAACCACCTCGTCCTGGAAAAGGGCAAGGTCCTGGACATCCCGCTTCCCGAGGCCGCCAAGAAACTCAAGGCCGGCGACGTGGTCATCAAGGGGGCCAATGCCCTGGACTACAAGAACAAGACGGCGGCGACCAACATCCTTGACCCCGTCGGGGGAACGCTGGGGGCTACCTGGCCCATCTCGATCGCGCGCAAGGTCAACGTGATCATTCCGGTCGGCCTCGACAAGTTGGTGGCCGGCGATGTGGTGGATCTGACCTTGAAGATGCGTGAGCCGATGGAAACGCTGCCTCCCCCCGCCGGCAAGTCGCCGTCGGCATTTCCCGGCTACAATATCCCCTCCATGTGGCTGCTCACCGGTGAGATCGTGACCGAGCTCGAGGCGATCAAGATCCTGACCGGAGCAACCGCCTTCCAGTCCAGCGGCGGCGGTGTCAGCGGCGCCGAAGGGGCGGTGTGGATCGTTTTCAGGGGAACCCCGGAGCAGGTCAAGAAGGCCCAGGATTTGACGAGGTCGATCCTCGGGGAACCGGCTTACACGGAGTAGGATAACGATGGGGCGAACTGACCAGCCCCCTCCCGACATGAATCAGATTGGGGGAGGGGGCTGATCAGCATCCTTTAGACCGTGCCACGGCGTATCTGTTCCGCAGCGCGGCGGGTTCATCGCCCACCGGGACTTTGAGGATGAATTCGATTTTGGCTTGGCGGAGAGAAGGAATTTACCCGTGAGTGATGACGAAAAAAGAAGCGCTTACCGGGGACTCTTTGTCATCAACTTCATGGTCTCCCTTGGATTCGGCATTGTTGACCCTTTCTTTCCCGTTTACGCGGTCAACGCCGGGGCAACGGGGTTTCATATTGCCCTGATCTTTTCGGCATACGCCGTTGCCAAGATGGTCATGTCGCCGCTCAGCGGATGGTGGTCAGACCATCGGGGACGCCGCGAACTCATCATCGCCGGCCTTTGCACCTGCCTTGCGGTCTCTCTTTGCTATCTCCTCGCGCCGGAACCGCTGGCCTTGATTGTCCTCAGGGTGGTCCAGGGTATCGGCGCTGCTCTGGTCAGGCCGATCGCTCTGGCCTTCATCGGTGATATCGCGCCGGCCAGAAGAGAAGCCCGGACCATGGGGACCTTCGATATTTCCTATTTCAGTGCCCAGGCCGTAGGTCCTATGATCGGGGGGGTGATAAAAGATGTTGCCGGCTTTTCGGGCGTCTTCATGAGTCTCGCTGTTCTCTGTTTACTTTCGCTCTTTTCAGCCTTGTTTTTTGTGATGCCTTCTCCCCCCAAAATGCCGGGAAGTGAGGCCCGGACGCGACCCCGTCTGAGCGGTTCTGGCATAGGCAGGACACTCATCGGCCTTTCGGGATTCATCCTCACGCGGTCTTTCTCCATTGCACTTTTTGCGGTTTTTATTCCGATTTTCATGTATGACCATCTGAAACTGACGGGTCTGGAGATGGGCATCATCATGGGGGCCAGCACGGTGGTCACCGCGCTCCTTCTGAGACCCATGGGCAACATGTCCGATCGGCTGAACCGTCGCTGGATGGTGATCTTCGGCGGGTCCATGACGGCCCTCCTTACCTTTTGCCTGCCCTCAGCCCAGAGTTTCGCTCATCTTCTGGCCTTGAGCGTCGCGATAGGGGTGTTCAGAGCGGTTTCATTGCCTGCCAGTTCAGCCCTTCTGGTCCAGGAAGGGAATTTTTATGGTATGGGGCTGGCCATGGGCATCTTCAACGGCGCCATGAACTTCGGCACGGTCCTGGCCCCCCTGGCAGGCGGATTGGCATTGGGCGTCTTCGGAATCAAGACCATTTTCTATGGAGCCGCCTTCCTGGGACTGATCGGAATCGTTTTTTTCTACGCCTGCACGCTACCGGTCGCGAGCCCGGGAAAAAAGGAAAAGGAAGCGTATGCCTGCACGTAATTGCCGGAGCAATCCGGAGCAACAGAATGATCGGAGGCTTATGAGAATGGTTGGAAAGAGGAGGATGTCCGGGAAGATGTTCGGGGTGCTGTTATCACTGCTTCTTCTTGGCGTGCTGACGGCACAGGTTCTTTTTGCCGCTGACGCATTCAATGCTGACCGGCACGTCAAGACAGGGCTTGCCTGCGACAGTTGCCATGGAACGGCGCAAGTGGCTGCCGGGGCCAAGGTCGGCATGGACAAGTGTCTGGGCTGCCACGGACCGTATGAGAAACTCGCCAAGCGGACGGACAGCCTGATCCTCAACTGGCACGCCAATCCGCATTACGGGGATCTCGACTGCAACGACTGCCATCATGGCCACCGGGCCGACGAGAACACCTGCAAGAAATGCCACAACAGATAAAGAGCCATCCGCCGCGGACACTTGGCGCTGCCATGGGGGCAGGGCGTTGCGGGCAAGGGGGAGGACCGGGGGAGGGGGGACTATGAAATCGCTGGACTTGAGGCAGTATGCGCCCGTCGAACTCCCGAGATTCCTGCGGGTGAGGCAGCACTTTGAGAGGGACCACATCCGCGATGTCGCGGGAGAGGTGAAAGTGCGGCTGGCCCCGCACCTGGCCCATGTCCGGGGCAAGAGGATCGCCGTCGGTATCGGCAGCCGGGGTATTGCCAACCTCTACCAGATCGCCAGGAGCCTCATCGATGAACTGGTCGCGGCAGGGGCCGACCCCTTCGTCGTTCCCTCCATGGGCAGCCATGGCGGAGCAACGTCTGCCGGGCAGATGGCGATCCTGGCATCCTACGGCGTCACGCCGGAGAGCCTCGGGGTGCCCTTCGACCCCTCCATGGAGGTGGAGGCCATCGGGGAGCTCGAACCGGGCCTTCCCATCCACATCGCAAAAAGCGCGCTCCGGGCGGACGGGATCGTCGTGGTCGCCCGGGTGAAGCCCCACACCGATTTCCGGGGTCCGATCGAGAGCGGCGTGGCCAAGATGCTCACCATCGGGCTGGGCAAGCAGATCGGAGCGGATTTCATCCACCACCAGGGGTTTGACCGTTTCGCGGACCTCATCCCGCGGATGGCGAAGGCGGTCGTGGAAAGGACCCGCGTCCTTTTTGCCCTGGGCGTCGTCGAAAACGCCTATGAACAAACCTGTCGGATGGAGTCGTTTTCACGGGAGGAGATCCTCTCCATGGAGAAGGAGAAGGCGCTGCTCGAAGAGAGCAAGAGGATCATGGGACGGCTTCTCTTCCCCGAGTTCGACGTGCTGGTCGTCGAGGAGATCGGGAAGGACATCAGCGGGGACGGCCAGGACCCCAACGTCACGGGGTTGTACCTGACCCGGTGCTGTCAGGGCGGTCCGCGCTTTCAGAAGAGCGTGATCTTCGATCTGTCGGACGAAACCCATGGGAACGCCAACGGGGTGGGATGCGTCGACATCATCACCCGAAACCTGTTCGACAAGATCGATTTCGTCAACACCTACGTAAACGCCCTCACCCATACGGAGTTTCTGGCGGTCAAGATCCCTATGGTCGCCGGCAGCAAGGAGGATGCGCTCCGGATCGCCCTGAAGACGTGCAACCGGATCTCTCCGGACAGGGCGAAGGTCGTCTGGATCAAGAATACGTGTATGCTCGAAGAGATCGTGATCAGCGAGGCCCTTCTGGAGGAGGCCAAGGCCAATCCCCGGATCGAGGTGCTGGACCCGATCGGCGAAGTCTCCTTTCCGTCGGGGGAGCCGCGGTTTTCGTGGCAGGAACGTCCGGACGGCCGTTAGCGGGAAGAGGATTCCGCCATTCACAGGACGGCAGTGCGCGAGCAGCCGCAGAGGCATGACACGGACCGGATGACGTATCCGACGGTGCGCCCGGCCCGCAAAGTCTTCAGAATCGGTCGATCACGGTGATTCCCGTTCCGTTGAAGCTGTCCATGTTGACGAGGGCCTCCAGCGATTCCTCGAGGCTGATCGTCTTCTGGATCAGCTTTTCCGGAGCGAGCTTGCCCGCCCGGATCATGGACAGAAGCGCCGGATACTTGTGCGCCTGGATGCCGTGACTACCGAGAATTTCGAGCTCGTTGGCAATGACTTTG
Source organism: Deltaproteobacteria bacterium (assembly GCA_021372695.1). Next base: position 3,402 of record JAJFTY010000170.1, on the reverse strand, counting down.
TCCATGGGCACGGCAGGCCGGCTGTGATCGGCCAGCATCAACCCGACCTGAACGTGCTTGCCTCGTTTTCTGAGGCTGGCGATGGAGTTGAAGCAGGTCACGGAGGAGCCGAGCGCATCCACGGAAACGTGGGCGCCGCCCCGGGTAAGGTCGATGACACTTCTCACGACGTCTTCGCCCTTGGCGGCGTTGACGGTCGCCGTTGCGCCGATGGACCTGGCAAATTCGAGCTTCTCGTCGCTGATGTCGACTGCAACCACGTTCGCGCCCAGGGCGTTGGCGATCATGATGGCGGAGAGGCCCACGCCGCCGCAGCCGTGCACGGCCACCCATTGTCCGCCGGTGACCTTCCCGTGCTCCACGATCGCCCGGAAGGAGGTCGCAAAGCGGCAGCCCAGGCTCGCCGCCGTGACGAAGTCGATCTCGTCCGGCAACGGCACCAGATTGATATCCGCGTAATCGATGGCGACGTACTGGGCAAAAGACCCCCAGTGGGTGAACCCCGGCTGGAATTGATGGTCGCACACCTGATGGTGTCCCGAGGCGCACTGGGGGCACTTCCCGCAGCCGCAGACAAAGGGCAGGGTCACCCTGTCGCCGGCCTTCCAGCGGGTCACCTCTCTTCCGGTCGCCTCGATGACTCCCGCCAGTTCATGGCCCGGCACGTGGGGCACGCGGATATCGGGATCGTGCCCCATCCACCCGTGCCAGTCGCTCCGGCAAAGCCCCGTCGCCTTCACGCGGATGACGACGCCGCGCTCCGGTGGAGCGGGATCGGGGACGTTCCGGATGGCCAACGGTTTTGCGAATTCGTCATAGATTGCCGCTTTCATGGGAATACCTCTCTGATATTGTTGACGCCGAAGGCCAGCGGGTGCGGGACGAACCGCAGACCGGTCATGTCGTATGGCGCGGGAGGCGCGCAATCTGGACCCGCTTCCCCGCGGCAATTTCACCCGAGGCGCCGAGCGGGAACACCGATTTCCTTGGCCAAACGATACTGACCCAACCCAAGGGTTCCGGGGGCTCCTCCGGCAGGATCTCCGCGGGTTTCCGATCCGCGCCCCGTCCATTTTCCGGCAAAGACAAAAGAAAAGCCGGCCCAATCAAACACTTGTGCCGGAGATTGTCAACATCTTTCGGAGAGCCCGTGGCCCGGCCGTCCTGGCCCCCTGACGGCAGTTCACGGGCGGCTTTCCCACGCCGGGCGCTTCGGCGAGGAGGTGCGAAAAATCCTGGGCTCCCTGAGGGAAATGGGGTATGAGGGGACCCCGACAGCTTCGAGACGAAGCGGGGCGATATGGCAGGCGCGCTCGCGCTGCTCAAGAGGTTTTTAGCCTGAGGTGCTGTCCGAAGGGGCCAGTAAAGGTCAAGGAGCAACCGGGTTTCGTGACAGAAAAACTCTCCGGCCGCGAGGGCGGCTACTACCGCTGGCTCGTCGTCGCGGCCCTTTTCCTCGTCTGGACGGTCGTTTTCGGGATCCAGTACTCCTTCGGCATCTTCGTCAGGCACCTGCAGGAGGGGCTGGGCTGCTCGCGGGGCACGATCTCCCTGGCCATGACCTTCCACCTGCTCGTCTTCGCGCTGACCATGGTGCCGGCGGGCTGGGCGATCAGCCGCTTCCGAGCCCGGACCCTTTACTCCCTGGCCGCCTTCGGGCTGGGCCCGCCGCTGGCCCTCTGCGGCCTCGTTTCGGAGCCGTGGCAGCTCTACCTGCTCTATGGCCTGATGGGGGTCAGCATCAGCACCTACGGCCCCACCATCTTCACGGTCATCGCGAGCTGGTTTACGGCCCAAAGGGGGCTTGCCCTGGGGCTGGCAAGTGCGGGCAGCGGCCTGGGCACCCTGATCGCGGCGCCCGTGGCCAACGCCTTGATCAACGTCTGGGGGTGGCGAAGCGCCTTCGCGATCCTGGGGCTGGCGAGCTTCGCGATCCTGCTTCTCGTCAGCCAGCTCGTCAGGAATCCCCCGGACTGGCGGCCCGCCGGGGGGGCAAACGGTCCGGGCATCGACCCGGAACCGCCGCGAACGAGCTTGAGGCAGGTGATGGGAACCCAGGAGATCCGCCTCATCGTCGCGGGTTCCATGTCCGCCCAGATCGCCTCCCGCGTGATCGTGGTCCACATCGCGCCCCACGCCATGGACGTGGGGCTCTCGGCCCTGGCCGCGGCCATGGCCCTGTCGATCGTCGGGTTCGGGAGCCTCGTGGGGCGGATCCTGATGGGGTTCGTCCAGGACAGGATCGGGGCCCGGCTCTCCATGATCCTCTGCCTGCTGATCATGGGGGTGAGCCTGGCACTGCTCCCCCTGGCCCGGACGGACGCGGCCCTCTTCGCCTTCGCGGTTCTCTTCGGCTTCGCCTTCGGCGGAGACGTGCCGCAGGTCCCGGCCCTCACGGTCCGCTGTTTCGGGGTATCGGCCCTGGGGGTGGTCTACGGGACGATTTCGGCCGTGGTCAACGTCGGCTCGGGCCTGGCACCCGCGGCCGCGGGTTACATCTTCGACTGGGCCGGCAGCTACACCGCCGCCTTCCTCGGGGCGAGCATCCTCTTGTTTTTCGGCGCCGGGGCCATCTTTCGGATCAGGTGATGCAGCATGCGGCAATCGCTGTCAAAACCTAGAGATTTTGAAGAGCCCGTGAATCCCATGTCTTCATGATCACCTCCCGATTGGCCGCAAAGAGGGGCCTGGTCTGGAGCGAAATCCAGCCTCGTGACCTGATTTTCCCGTTTCCCTGTCTCTTCGTCAGCTATTCGTGGATAGTTGAATTGAATTGATGAGATCCTGCTTTTATTGCGGCTGAAGATAAGGAAAGCGGCCCTGCATGGAAAGAAAAATCTGACCAATATAGGGTGCCTTGCCGAGAGCCGATTCTGACAGTCAGAGGCAGGCAATCGGAACGCCGCGCATTTTTTTGTCGCCGTCGGTTGCAGTGATTGGAAGAGTCGGACAGGGTGCCGGGGTTTCATCTTGCCAGACTTGATCGGCGAACCGGGTTTTGCCCGCTGGAAAGCTCTTCACCAACGAGCTGGTCATCCTGCAGACCGGCACTGGCGACTTTTCGGCCGGTTCCCGCGTCATGGTCTTTCGTGATCGACCGGCCGGAGACGGGGGAGGCGCCTCCCCAATCCCCGTTTTTCGAAAGCGGCCTGGCAGGTATCCCTGCTCTCCGTCCACGGCGTAGTTCCCTGCCCATCTTTTTTTCTTGACAATCGTTCTTTTACGAGATACTAGTATTCTAGTTTACTAGAATGCCAATTCCGAAAGGAGGAGCCACCGTGCTGGAACCGACTTTGACAATCGGAGATCAGGTCTACAGAACCCTTCGTCGTGAAATCATAGAGATGCAGATTAGACCCGGGGAAAAGCTCTCCGAGGTCCAGTTGGCCGAGAGGTTCAATG
>JAJFTY010000161.1 GCA_021372695.1 Deltaproteobacteria bacterium | reverse complement strand
AAGCACGGTGATTTCGACAAGCAGCTTTTTTGACAACAAGGTCCCGCTGGGCATCAACGTCAATTTCAGTATGGACGACACCAATGCGTTCACGAGCGGCGCGGCAGCTCCGATGCCGAACAGATACCAGGGGATCCAGGTGGCGGGTTGCGGCCATGTCAAGAGCGCCGTCACCTGGTCGGCGACAAGGGTCCCTTTCATCATCGGCGATCCGACCTCCTGCAACTACCTCGCCATCGACGGAGGAGCGAGCCTGACGCTTGGGGCCAACGTCGTTCTGAAATTCTTCCCGTCCGGCGTAATCACGGTCGACGGGACCCTGACCGCCAACACCGATGCGTTTACCTCGATCAAGGATGATGCCCATGGCGGCGACACCAACGGCGATGGGGCTGCGACAGCCCCCGCGGCCGGCGACTGGGGGCGGATCAATATCCGCGCCAACGGATCGAGCTTCGACAGATGTTCCTTTCTCTACGGCGGCGGCGACAATACGCCTGTGCTCGATATCGGCACGACCAGCGCCTCCATCACACGCTCTGTGTTTGCCCACAATGGGGACCAGGACACCATCACGGCCTACCCTGCCCTGGATGCCAGGGAAGCCCTGACAGGGACGGTGATTACCGGAAACAGCTTCTTCGACAACAAGGTTCCGTTGCGCATCAGTGCCAATTTCAGCATGGGCGACTCCAATACCTTCGACAGCGGCGTCGTTCTCGCTCCGATGCCGAACAGATACCAGGGGATCCAGGTGGCGGGCTGCGGCCATGTCAAGAGCGCCGTCACCTGGTCGGCGACAAGGGTCCCTTTCATCATCGGCGATCCGACCTCCTGCAGCTACGTCGCCATCGACGGGGGCGCGAGCCTGACGCTTGGGCCCAACGTCGTTCTGAAGTTCGTCCCGTCCGGCGGGATCACGGTCAATGCGGGCGGCAACATCAATGCGAACGCCACCGCAACGGCGCCGATCGTTTTTACCTCCGTCAAAGATGACGCCCACGGCGGGGACACCAACGGCGATGGGGCCGCTTCGGCGCCCACGGCCGGAGACTGGGGCGGCATCAACCTCAATGCCGGGGGATCGACGTTCGGTTATTGCATGTTTCTCTACGGCGGCTACAACAACACGCCCGCCCTTTTCGTCAACGGCGTCAGCGCTTCCGTCACGCACACGATTTTTGCCCACAATGGAGACCTGGACGCGATTACCGCCGACCCCGCCCTGGACGCCAGGACGGCCTTGTCAAGCACGGTGATTTCGACAAGCAGCTTTTTTGACAACAAGGTCCCGCTGGGCATCAACGTCAATTTCAGTATGGACGACTCCAATGTCTTCTCGAGCGGCGCGGCAGCTCCGATGCCGAACAGATACCAGGGGATCCAGGTGGCGGGCTGCGGCCATTTCAAGAGCGCCGTCACCTGGTCGGCGACAAGGGTCCCTTTCATCATCGGTGATCCGACCTCCTGCAAGTACCTCATCATCGATGGGGGCGCGAGTCTGACACTGGCCGATAATGTCGTCTTAAAATTTCAGGCGAGCGGCGGAAGCCTCGGGATCAGCTCCGGCGGCGCACTGCTCCATTCACACGGTGCCGGCACGGCAGGCGTTGTATTCACGTCCATCAGGGACGACGCCCGCGGCGGGGACACCAACGGGGACGGCAGCGCCACCACGCCGGCGGCAGGGGAATGGGAGGGCATCTACGGACCGGGCAGCGATTATTATACGGGCTGGGGGAATATCTACTACTCCGCACGTTCGAATTGACGGGATGGAGGCAACAGATGGCACGGGCCAAAGCCAATGGAATAGAGGTCGAGTACGAAACCTTCGGCGAGGCGTCGGATGCGCCGCTTCTTCTGATCATCGGCTTCAGCGGCCAGATGATCTGGTGGGATGATGAACTTTGCCGGGAGCTCGCCAGACGCGGCCACCATGTCATCCGGTACGACAACCGGGATGCCGGCCTCTCCATGAAGTTCGACAGCGCAGGCGTGCCGGATTTCAGAGTCATCTTCGGGAAACTCATGAAAGGCGAAAAGGTCTCCGTCCCCTATTCGCTTTTGGACATGGCGGATGACGCGGCAGGGCTTCTCGACGCCCTGGGAATCGGTCGGGCCCATATTTGCGGCATGTCCATGGGGGGAATGATCGCCCAGACGATGGCGATCCGGCACCCCGCCCGCGTACGGAGCCTGATCTCCATTTACTCCACGACCGGCAACCCCGAACTGCCGAAGCCGACGCCAGAAGCCATGAAGGTCATGATGACACCCCCGCCCGGCGACCGCGCGGGGTTCATCGAATACCAGATGGGGGTCCGCAAGGTCCTGTCGGGACCCGGCTTCCCGATCGATGAAGCGTGGGTCCGCGCGCTCATGGCCCGGAGCTTCGACCGCTGCTTCTGCCCGCAGGGTACGGGCCGCCAGTTCCTCGCCATCCTGACGCAGGCGGACAGGAGGCCGGCTCTGGCCGCCGTGAAGGCGCCCACACTGGTTATCCACGGAACCGACGATCCGCTCGTCCCGGTGGAGGCGGGCCAGGATACGGCCCGGGCGATTCCCGGCTCCGAACTGCTGCTGATCGAGGGCATGGGCCACGACATCCCCCACGGCGGCGCCTGGCCACGGATCGTCGAGGCGATCGCAGAGCATACGAAAAAGACGGGCTGCTGAAACCATATCATTTCGCGCAGAGGCGTTCATATGACCGACAGTGTGACATTCTACGGGTTTTCGGAAAATCCCTTCGCTGCGGCTCCCGACCCCCGGTTCTTCTTTCCGTCGGAAAGCCACAAGGAAGCCCTGGCCTCTCTGTTCTACGGGATCAACGAGAGGAAGGGCTTCGTGCTCCTGCTGGGAGAAGCCGGCGTCGGCAAGACCACCCTCATCCATCACCTGATCGGCACGCTGGATTCGAACGTCAGGACCCTTTTCTTCCCGCAATGCCCGGCCGCCTTCGAACCGATGCTGCAGGAGATGCTCCTCGGGCTGAAGCTGCCGCCGGGGCCTAAAAACAAGGGCTCCATGATGCATGCGCTCTACTATGAGCTCATCCGCTGCCGGGAGAGGGATGAGAACGTCGCCATCATCATCGACGAGGCGGAGAAGATCGGTCTGGATCTGATCGAAGAGGTGCGGCTGCTCGCGAATCTCGAGACCAGCACGTCGAAGCTGCTCCAGATCGTGCTCGCGGGCGAGCCGGAGCTCCGCAAGAAACTCCGCTCCGACGTGATCCGGCAGATCAAGCAGCGGATCGTCATCGTCTGTGAGATCAAGCGCCTGACGGAAGAAGAGTCCTTGCAGTACATCGATCACCGTTTGGAGATCGTGGGGAGCGGCAGCGCCGACGTCTTCACGGAGGAGGCCCTCTCCCTGATCTGCCGGCAGGCCCGGGGAGTTCCGCTCGCGCTCAACACCCTGTGCAGCAATGCCCTCTCCCTGGGATGCCGCCTCGGCGAGAAGAAGATCTCTCCCTCCACGGTGAAGAAGATCCGCGGCAAGAAGAAGATCCTCGACGACCGGGAGATTGGCATTCTCGCGTCCGGCTTCCGGCGATTTCTGCCCCGCACCGCTGCCGCCATCGCTCTGACGTTCGCCCTCCTGGCGGCGGCCCTGTTCTTCGGTTGGAGCCACTTGCAGCCCCTCTTCGAAGCCCCAGGGCCGGATCGTCCGGTGATCCCGCCGGCCGTGAAGGACACGGTCAAGGCGTCGCCCAGGGAGGTGAAGCCGCCGGTTGCACGGCAGGCCACCGGGGAGAGCGCCAGGCCTTCCCCGGTCGAAGCCCGACCGGCAGCGATGCCACCGCCCGCAAAAGAGGGCGTTCAGGCCCCCCCGGCGGCCGTCAAACCGCCGGATGTGGGTGAAAGAGTTCCCGTGATCCCGGGCCCGAAGGCGACCGAGAGGCCGCAGGTTGCGGCGCCGCCGCCCGCAGCCGCGGCACGCTCCGACACGGAAATTCGCGTGAAGGAGGTCGTGGAGGTGCAAAAGGGGGCCAACCTGTACGCCCTGGCCTATCGATACCTGAAAGGGGCTGACGAAACCGCGATCGACCATATTATGCAGCTCAACCCGGGCATCACCAATCCCCATCTGATCCGGGTCAATCAGAAGATCAAGATCCCCGAAATCACCGATTCGTTGCGTATCGTCCCCCATTCCGATGGTGGATATCGGGTTCACCTGAAGACGTTTGCGAGTCTCAGGAGTGCCACGCAATACAGGCAGAGTGTGACCTTGAAAGGGAAGCAGATCGAGGTCGTCCCGTGGAAGGTATCGCCTCAGGAAACATGGTACCGGGTCATGGCCGGACCGTTTCGCGACAGGGCGGAGGGATCGAAGGCGATAGCGGATCTGAATCTCAGGTGATGCGGACCAATAACGACACCGTTAGGAGGATAGCGATGGCAAAAAAGGTTCTGGTGCTTTTGGGAAGTCCGAGAAAAAAAGGGAACAGTGCGATTCTGGCCGATCAGATCATCAAGGGGGCGAAATCGGGAAAAGCCCACGTGGAAACCATCTACCTGCACGGAAGGAAGATCGCCCCCTGCAACGCCTGCATGGGCTGCCAGAAGAAGAACAGCAAAGGCTGCTGCATCAAGGACGACATGCAGGAGATTTATCCCAAGCTCATCGAAGCGGATGCCTGGGTGATCGCCAGCCCCGTCTACTGGTTCACGGTCTCCGCGCAGACCAAGATCTTCATGGACCGGTGCTTTGCACTTCCCGCCTATCAAGCGGACCCCTTCAGGGGCAAGCGGATCGGCATCGCCATGACCTACGGCGACGTGGATCCTTTCACCTCGGGCTGCGTCAACGCCCTGAGGACGTTTCAGGATGCCTACGGCTACACGGAATCGCCCATCGTCGGGATGGTCTATGGCAGCGCTATGGCCGCCGGCGAGATCCGGTCCAATGAAAAGGTGATGCAGGAGGCTTTCGACCTGGGCAGGACGCTGGCAGCGGAATAGCGGCCGAGCAAGGCCGTTTCGGAAGATCATGACGACTTCAACCTGTTTTCGAGAGGAGGTTACACTGGAATGGATTACACGAGGATCACCGTTGAGACGCGCGGCCACGTATTCCTGATGGGGCTGAACCGCCCGGAGAAACGAAACGCCTTCGACCTGGAGATGTACGAAGAGCTCGCGGCCGCCTACGGCGAACTCGACCGGAATCCGGAGCTTCGCTGCGGCGTCCTTTTCGCGCACGGCGACCACTTCACCTCCGGGCTGGAGCTCGACAAGTGGGCTGCCGTGCTTTCGACGGGCAAGTGGGGAATTCCCGAGGGCTGCATCCATCCTCTCGGCCTCGACACGGCCACGCGGTGCCGGAAGCCCGTGGTCATGGCGATCCGGGGCCGCTGCTACACCATCGGCTTCGAACTCCTGCTCGCCCAGGACATCCGCGTGGCATCGACCGATGCGAAGATTGCCCTCCTGGAGGTCAAGCGCGGCATCTACCCGGTCGGCGGAGGCACGGTGAGGCTCTTCCTGGAGATCGGCTGGGGGAACGCGATGCGATACCTGCTCACCGGCGACGAAATCAGCGGCGAAGAGGCATACCGCATGGGCCTCGTTCAGGAGCTGACCGAGCCCGGCAAAGAGCTGGACCGGGCGATCGAACTCGCCACGGAGATCTCGAAGCGGGCACCGCTCGGGGTGATGGCGGCCCTCAGATCGGCGCGGACGGCCTCGATCGAGGGGCAGAACGCGGCCTTTACCCGTCTCCTGCCCGACCTCCTGCCCATCCTGAAGAGCGCGGACGCGATGGAGGGGGTCATGTCGTTCATGGAGCGGCGCGAGGCGAATTTCAAGGGGAAATAGGGAATCGAGTCATATAGCCGATGGTGCCGCCGACGAGCCGCCCCCCGGGAGTTGTTTCGCGGAAAAAAGGAGATTCCGATGGCACAGGAAGAGAAGAAGATGATTCAGGTGATCCAGACCTCCAAGGCAGGCCCCCCGGTCGGACCCTATTCCCAAGGCATCAAGGCGGGCGGGTTCGTCTTCGTGGCCGGAGAAAAGGGGATGGACCCGGTGACGAAACAGATCGTTCCGGGCGGCATCGAAGCGGAGACCCGGCGAACCCTGGAGAACATCAAGGCCATTCTCGAAGAGGCGGGCTCCGGCCTAGACCTCGTGGTCCAGACCTTTGTCTTCATGACCGACCTCGGTGAATTTTCCCGGATGAACGCCGTGTACGCGGAGTACTTCACGGCCAATCCTCCCGGCCGCACGACCGTGGAGGTGAAGTCGCTGCCGGCCGGGGCGCGCGTCGAGATCACAGCCACGGCATTGGCCGGCCCAGGGAGATGACGAAGACGATCCCCTCCCGGCCTTCCCGATCGCGGCCGGGAAACGGACATCTTCGATGGACGCTCAGGGCATGAACGCTTCGGGATCGTGCGGCTTGCCGGGGCCGACGTCGTGCTTGTTCAGCGTGTCCCAGACGTCTCTCAGGGCCGCCTGATAGCGTTTATCGGGAATGGCGTCTTTGAAATGGAAATAATCAATGTGCTCCACGTTGTTGAGGAGCGTCTTCACCACAATGTGCTTCTGCACGGCGGCCCGGTATCGGTAGATGCCATAGGGTGCTTCCGTGACCTCGGCGTCGGGGAAGAGCGCCTCGATGTGTCCCGGGAAGCGGGATTGGATCATGTAGTCGGCCGGGCTGTTCTCTAACGCAAGGATGCACACGAAACTCTGCTTGGTGAAGACCCACATGGCGACCTCCTTTGTTTTTATGAGGGATCTTAACATGATAAACGGAAAGGACCAACGGGAAATTCCGTTTCTCCGGCAATAATATCTCTTGACTTTGTCGGGAATGAGCATAGGGTAAGGCCAACATAATGATCGACAAAAACCGATTGATCTTCTTTCCCATATAGGGAAGTGAAAAATGATTCAAGCCCTGTCCATTATGATGTGACAGGGTTTTTTGTTTCCAGACGCAAAAGTGCGAATTTGGGGCGAAGACCAACTAACAAAGGAGAACGAAAGATGGCAGAAGGAAAAGTGAAGTGGTTCAATGATCAGAAGGGGTTTGGCTTTATCGAGCAGGATGGCGGCAAGGATCTGTTCGTTCATCATTCCGCGATTCAGGGAGAGGGTTTCAAATCACTGGCTGAGGGCGACCGGGTCAGCTTCGATGTAACCCAGGGCGCCAAAGGTCCGGCTGCCGCGAATGTTCGCAAGATATAAGCCATCATTTGCGGGGCGTTGAACCGTCACCTGATCAGGGATGGGTGACGGGACAGCACTATTTCGTGATCGACGAGATGCTGCCATGGGTGTCAAGACAAGACGGCATAGCGGCTCTCGTCTATCATTTTCTTGTCGGGACATTCCGCGAGATTGCCCGCTTCCCGTGAGAAGAGGAGATTCCCTGCATGGCGTCCGGATTTAGAAAGATCCTGAAGACGAAGTTCTTCCATGCCTTTCTCTACCGCTTCATTCGCCTCTACAGCTCTACCTTCAGGATTCAGGTCGAAAACGAAAAACAATGGATGGAACATCTCGGAAACGGCGGCAAGGTTGTGTTGTGCACCTGGCATCAGCAATTTTTCGCGGCCATCCGCCATTTCCAGACCTACAGACACCTCAAGCCCTCCCTGATGATCAGCAAAAGCTCCGACGGGGAGATCATCGCCGATGTGGCCGAGAGAAGCGGCTGGCACACGGTCCGGGGCTCCTCTTCGCGCGACGGGAGACAGGCCTTGAAAGCCATGATCGATCGCCTGGGTCAGTTCGGGCTGGCCGCCCATGTCGTTGACGGCCCCAAGGGGCCGGCGGGAATCGTCAAGGCCGGGGTGATTCAGTTGGCCCGTGCCGCCGATGCGGTCATCGTCCCCTTCTACACCTCTGCCGACAGGGCCTGGTATTTCAACAGTTGGGACAGATATTTTCTGCCCAAACCCTTTGCCAGGGTCGTCATCTCCTTCGGGGACATGATCAAACTGTCGACCGCAGAAGATTCAGACGCCTTCGAACGCCAGAGGTTCGACCTGGAGCGGATCATGGTTCCCCAGATGAGGGTCGCTCCCGCCGGCAAACTCTCCTGACAAGACGGTCTGCCGGGTTAGAATTCTCCTACCAAAATCATCGAGATCATCCCTGATTGATCCCAAACCCTTCCCGCTGTTACACCTACACCAAGGGAAATGTGCAGCGTTACGAGGAGTCCAAGATGATTCAGGTGAAGAGAATGGGAAGAATCGTGCGCGCGGCGGCGCTGTTCTTGGGGCTGTTTCTCACGGCGCCCTGTGCGACTGCGGCAGAACAGGTCAGTGCGGCAGGCGCAAAGATCGATGTCGCCCGGATCTCGCCGCAGGAGGCACACGCTCAAGTTTCCGCGGGCAAAGCCCTTCTGGTCTGTGCCTATGCCGATGAAAAGGCGTGCAGCACCATGATGCTGGAGGGGGCCGTCTCCCTGAAGGAATTTGAATCCCGGCTGGCCGGGCTGGAAAAGGACCAGCCCATCATCTTTTACTGTTCCTGACCGAACGAGCACACGTCTGCCGGTCTGGCAGCGCAATACCTGGAAATGGGTTATCGGAATGTCAAGGCCCTCGGCGGCGGCGTCGACGCCTGGAAGAAGGCCGGGCACAAGATCGTCGGGCAGTAGACCGGGCGTCAAACGGTCCTGTTTCGTCACCCGAAGAGTCCCGGCAGCGCATGCCCCGCCCTGTCCCTGATCGCTTCGTCGTAAAGTGATGACGTCTCGTTCGCCTCGGGATTGATCTCGATGCAACGAGCGTTGTTCTCCCTGGCGAATCGCGGGAACCCCGCCGCCGGATAGACCACTCCGGAAGTTCCCACGCTCACGAAAAGGTCACAGCCGCGGATCGCCGCGACGGCCTCGCGCACCACCCCTTCATTGAGGGCGTCCCCGAACCAGGTGATATCGGGCCGCAGCCAGCTCCCGCACTTTTCACACCGGTAGCTTCTGTATTTTTCGCCGACATCTTCGGATATGCCATGGTTGCGGCACCGCAGGCGCCAGAGGCTTCCGTGCAGCTCCAGGACGCGCCGGCTGCCCGCCCGCTGATGCATCCCGTCGATGTTCTGCGTCACCACCGTGACCCCGGAATGCCGCTTCTCCAAGGCGGCGATGGCCGCATGTCCGGCGTGGGGTGGGCAGGCCAGGACCGCCGCCCGCCGCAATTCATGGAATTTCAGGACCTTTTCCGGATCGGCCTCGAAAGCCTCCTGGCAGGCGAACTCCTCCCAGCGGTACCGCTCCCAGATGCCGCCGCGGCCCCGGTAGGTGGGAACGCCGCTTTCCGCAGACATCCCCGCGCCGGTAAAAAAGACGATGTGTTCGTACTGCCCGGGATCGATTGCGTTCATGTTTCCAACCTTTGCGGAGAGATTACCACCGCCGTTCATGCATCTCAATCATAAATACAACCGCCCCGGACCGAAGAGAGCGTCAGGTCATCGAATCCTTCGATTTCCGAAATCGTGGCTGGGTCGCGCATGGGGATTGACATTCATTGCAGGAAGGTATTATCCGTTTGCGGCGATGGTTTCATCCTAAAAAACCATCTCGCGTAAAGGGGATCTTGCGATGAACGATCAAGGGAACAGGCAGGCGGAGGAGATCCGCCAGAGCCAGGAGGCCGCCGAAAGGCTGGCCAACGAACTGGCCATCATTGCCAATATCGGGCGGCTGCTCGGCTCCACGCTGGAGATCGACGAGGTCTATGAACGAACGGTCGCCGAAATCAGGAAACTGCTGACCTTCGACAGCCTGATCGTCAGCCTGTACGATGCCCGGCACGGCATGCTGGATGTCGCCTATGCTTCCGGCCTGGACCTGCCCGGCCGGAAGGTGGGGGATTCTTTTCCTCTGAAGGGAACGATCATGGAGGAGGTCCTCCGTACGCGGAGGGGCATCATCGTCCAGTCGGAAGATCCACGAGGCCTCGTCGAGAAATTCCCCAGTCTCATCATTGCAACCCAGGCGGGCATACACTCGGTGATGTTCGTCCCCCTGATTTCCCGGGATAAGGTGATCGGGAATCTGCTGATGAGATCCCGGCGGCCGGACGCCTACGATGAGCAGGATCTTCTCCTGGCTGAGAAGATCGGGATGCAGATGTCAGGTGCGATCGCCAACGCGCAGCTGTTCAACGACCTCAGCAAGACGGAGAAGGTGCTGCGGGAACAGCTGCATTTCTCGCAGCAACTGCTCGACGCCGTCCCCATCCCGATCTTCTACAAGAACGAAGCGGCGGTTTATCTCGGCTGTAATGCGGCCTTTCAGAATTTTATCGGCTTATCCAAGGAGCAGATCGTCGGTAAGTCCGTCCGTGAAGTCTTCCCCCCAGACTTGGCTGACATCTACGAGCGCGCAGACAGGAATCTATTCCGTCGTAGCGGTCCACAGGTTTACGAGACATCATTCCTCCATGCGGATGGCACCCGACACGACATTATCTTCCATAAAGCCGCCTATGTCGGCATCGATGGCCGGACTGCGGGGTTGGTCGGTGCGATCATGGACATCACGGAGCTCAAGCACGCCGATCAGGAGCGCCAAAGGCTGACGGAGCGTCTGCAACGTTCCGAGAAGATGGAAGCGCTCGGGCAGCTGGCCGGCGGCGTCGCCCATGATTTGAACAACGTCCTGGGGATCTTGAGCGGCTACTCGGAACTGCTGCTGGAACAGATCCCCGAAGGGAGCCGGGCCAGGGGTCACGTGGAAAAGATTCTGCAGTCCACGGAAAAGGGAGCCGCCATCATCCAGGACCTTCTGACATTGGCGCGGCGCGGCGTCGCAACGTCGGACGTGATCGACATCAACCGCGTTGTGTCCAGCTTTCTCAAGTCCCCGGTATTCGAGAAGATCAGAGACCATCATCCCGGTGTGACCTTCAGAACGGAGTGCGGCCAGAACCTTCTGAACATCAAGGGATCCGCCATCCATCTGGAAAAGACGCTGATGAACCTGGTGGTGAATGCAGCGGAATCGATCTCCGGCGGTGAAAGCGGAGAGGTCGTGATCCGGACGGAGAGCCGCTATCTCGACAGGGCCGTCCGGGGCTATGACGAAATCAGGGAGGGCGATTACACCATCCTGACTGTATCCGACACGGGGATGGGCATCCCCGCCGAGAGCCGGGAGAAGATCTTCGAGCCCTTTTATACGAAAAAAACGATGGGCAGGAGCGGGACCGGGCTGGGATTGGCCATCGTCTGGGGAACGGTCAAGGATCACAGCGGGTACATCGACGTCGAAACGGAAGTCGGACAGGGTGCCAGCTTCACCCTCTATTTCCCGGTCACGCGGGAACAGGCGATCGCGCCGCAGCAGAAGGAGCCGATCGAACGATACATGGGACATGGAGAATCGGTTCTCGTCGTGGATGACATTGCCGAGCAGCGCGATGTTGCCTCCGGATTGCTGACGAGACTGGGATACCGGGTCCACGCGGTTTCCGGCGGTGAGGAGGCGGTGGCGTATCTCCGACAGAACAAGGCGGATATCCTGGTCCTGGACATGATCATGGCACCGGGGATCGACGGATTGGAAACCTACCAGCGGGTTCTGGAAATCCATCCGAAGCAGAAGGCGATTCTGGTCAGCGGTTTTTCCGAGACGGAGCGGGTCAGGGAGGCCCAGCGGCTCGGGGCCGGCGCCTACGTCAGAAAACCCTATGTCCTGGAAAAGATCGGCGTGACCATCCGGGATGAACTGCTGAAGGTTCCGGCTCGTAATCCTCAAGGTTATTTGCACCAGCAACCAAACAGATAGAACGTCATGCCGGACCCCGGATCGAGTCCGGGGCAGGCTCTGATCAGGCATCCAGTCAAATTACTGCTGGATTCCGGCTTTCGCCGGAATGACGACCCTGACATATACTGTTGCCGAACTAATAAAGCGTCGCGCCAAGGGGAATCGGAAAGCGGGAAATAGCGGGCGGGCTTCGGAAGCCTCCCCGGTTCATGCAAACCTCTGTTGAGAGTCGGATCGACGGCACTGACGGAAAGGAGACCCCATGGGAACCATCCACAAGACCGGCTGCATCCTCTGCGCGCAGAACTGCGGCCTGGAGGTCGAGGTCGAGGACAACCGCATCGTGAAGGTGAGGGGGGACAAAAGCAACGTCCGCAGCGAAGGGTACCTCTGCCGGAAGGGGATGAACATCGCCCATCACCAGCACAATGCCGACCGCCTGACACACCCGCTGAAGCGGGTCGGAAACGCCTTCGAGCGGATCTCCTGGGAGCAGGCCATCGACGAGATCGCGGCAAAGCTCCGGGGGATCGTCGACCGCCACGGCCCCCGCTCCTTCGCTTACATGGGCGGCGGCGGGCAGGGCTGTCACTTCGAGGCGGCCTTCGGCGTCCGCCTGATGCGGGGCCTGGGATCGCGCTACCACTACAGCCCCCTGACCCAGGAGTTCTCGGGCCTCTTCTGGGTGAACGGCCGGATCTACGGCCGCCAGAACGTCCACACCGAGATCGATGCCGATGAGACGGATATGCTGCTGGTCTTCGGCTGGAACGGGATGCAGAGCCACCAGATCCCCCAGGCGCCGAAGCAGCTCCAGCGGATCGCCAAAGATCCGGACAAGCTCCTGGTCGTGATCGACCCGCGCCTCTCCGAGACGGCCAAGATCGCCAACGTCCACCTGCCCATCCGGCCGGGCACGGATGCCCTCCTCATGCGGGCCATGATCGCGATCATCCTCCAGGAGGGATGGGAGAACAGGGACTACATCGCAAAGCACACAGCCGGCCTCGACGAGATCCGCGGCCTGTTCCTGGGTTTCGACGCCCGCGCCGCCGTCCGCACCTGCAACCTCGACTACGGCCGGGTCCGCGAGATCTGCCGCCTCTTCGCCACGCGGAAGTCCTGCCTGCGCTACGACCTGGGGATCATGATGAACCGGCACAGCGCCGTCTCCTCATCCCTGGCCGTGACGCTGCTGGCGATCTGCGGCCGGATCGGGGTGCGCGGCGGGAACGTCTTCCACGGGCAGATGATGCCCCTGGGCGCCCACTCCGACGAACGGGACCCCAAGACGTGGCGCACCGTGGCCACGAATTTCCCCGCCGTCGTGGGCTGCTTTCCGCCGAACGCCATGCCCGAGGAGATCCTCTCCGACCACCCCGAACGCCTCCGGGCGGTCATGGTCTCCGGGTCGAATCCCCTCCGCTCCTACGCGGACACGACCGCCTACGAAAAAGCCTTCAAGCGCCTGGATCTCCTCGTGACGGCGGAGCTCGCCATGACGGAGACGGCGGCTCTCTCCCATTATGTCTTGCCCTCCCGCTCCGCCTACGAATCCTGGGACGGCACCTTCTTCCCCCTCACCTTCCCCGGGATCTATTTCCAGATGCGGCGGCCGATTATCGCACCCGAGGGCGAGCCCCTGGAGCTGGGGGAGATCCACCTGCGCCTGGCGGACCGGCTGGGCCTCATCCCGCCCATCCCCGACAGCCTCTACAGGGCGGCGGAAGAGGGCCATGCCCCCTTCGGCCTCGCGCTCATGGGGTATGCCGCAACGGAACCGGCCGCGCTCGGAGCCATGCCGTTCATCCTGGGCAAGACTTTGGGCAAGGTCATGGGATCGGTGCACAAGGCCGCCCTGTGGGGGATGATGCAGGTCGCCCCCAAGCCGTTTCGCGAGAGCGCCGCCCGCGCGGGATTCATGCCGGGGTTGGGCATGGGGGAGGAGCTGTTCCAGAAGGTCATCGACCATCCCGAGGGGCTCTGGGTGGGCCTCGTCGACCCGGAAGAGAACCTCGCCGCCATCCGGACGGTGGACGGCAGGATCGACCTCGTGATTCCGGAACTCCGGGCGGAGCTGGAGGCGCTCGACTCGGCCCACGAGGAGGCAGCGCTGAAGCCGGACCCGGCCTTCCCGCTGGTCCTCATGGCGGGCCGGCACTTCCAGATGAACGCCAACACCCTGATGCGTAATCCCGCCTGGAACGAAGGCAAGCGCGACTGCACCGTAATGATGCATCCCGCGGACGCCGGGGCGCTCAATCTGAAGGACGGCGAGATGGTGCGGGTGACGACAGAAGCCGGCTCCGAGGAGATCGAACTGGAGGTGACGGAGACGGCCCACCCGGGCCACGTGGTCATCCCCCATGGCTTCGGCATGGTCTACGACGGCAAGGTATACGGCGCGAACGTGAACCGCCTCACAAAGAACACCCACCGCGACTGGCTGGGGACCCCCATGCACCGGTATGTGCCCTGCCGGGTGGAGGCGGCGGATAGCGGCATCCCGACGGTGGCGAGGTGACGCGGTTTTGCCGGGCATCTTCAACGCCAAAATGATTGCGACCATCGGTAGAATCTTAATTATATCGTATGGATAAATCATCATCCAGCGTGCATAAAACTTCAGGATGGGTGCTTCGGGAATATGGGGGTCAGAGTAGTTTACTTTGCGCTGGTATGTAGGTAACCTCTCTAAGCACAAATTTGTTGAAACTATTCAAGAAATGTGGATAGTATCCGACGGCGTCAGTACCATGGACCCGGCACACCAGGTTTCCATCTTGTCACCTGAGGGGGCAAATGAACCAGACACCGGAAGAGATCGCCAGGGACAAAATAGACCACCTCCTTGAAGCTTCAGGCTGGACCATCCAAGGCAAAAAGCATATCGATCTGAGCGTTGGCGCCGGCGTTGCCGTCCGCGAGTATTACACCGACATCGGTCCTGCCGACTATATCCTCTTTGTCGACCGAAAACCGATCGGCGTCATCGAAGCCAAGAAGGAAGAGGAGGGCGTCAGGTTAACGGTTCATGAGGAACAGTCCGTCGAGTATGCCAAGAGCAAGCTCAAGCATCTCGACAACAAGCCCCTGCCCTTTGTCTACGAAAGCACCGGGACTTTAACCCGCTTCACCGATTACGGCGATCCGAAACCCCGATCACGGCCGGTCTTCGCATTCCACCGGCCGGAGACTTTTCGGGAATGGTCGAAGAAACCGAAATCCCTCAGAGAGAGGCTGCTCGACCTGCCTGAACTCCCGACGCTGGGGCTGCGGGATTGCCAGATCAACGCCACGAACAATCTGGAAACCTCTTTCAAGGCCAACAAACCCCGTGCCCTCATCCAGATGGCGACCGGCTCGGGAAAGACCTTCACCGCCATCACGGCCATCTACCGGCTCCTGAAGTTCGCCGATGCCAAACGGGTCCTCTTCCTGGTCGATACCAGGAACCTGGGCGAGCAGGCCGAACAGGAGTTCATGGCCTACCTGCCCAGCGACGACAACCGCAAATTCACCGAACTCTACAACGTCCAGCGCCTGAGATCGAGTTACGTCGCTACCGACAGCCAGGTCTGCATCAGCACGATCCAGCGCCTCTACTCCATTCTCAAGGGCGAGGAACTGGAGGAAGGGGCCGAAGAGATCCACCCCGGCGAGATCGACTGGAGAAAGCGCGAGCCCGTGCCTGTCGGCTACAACGCGAAGCTCCCCGTCGAATTTTTCGATTTCATCGTCATCGACGAGTGTCACCGCAGCATCTACAACCTCTGGAAGCAGGTCCTCGAATACTTCGACGCCTTCCTCATCGGGCTCACGGCCACGCCGGATCAGCGGACCTTCGGCTTTTTCAACCAGAACATCGTCAGCGAATACACCCATGAGGAGGCCGTAGCCGACGGTGTCAACGTCGGCTACAACGTCTACCTGATCGAAACGAAGGTCACGAAGAAGGGCTCCGTGGTCTGGAAGGGGGAATACGTCGACGTCCGGGAGAAGCTCTCCCGCAAGAAGCGCTGGCAACAACTGGATGAGGACGTCGCCTATTCGGCCAAAACGCTGGACGAAGAGGTGGTGAATCCCAACCAGATCCGCAAGATCGTCAGGACCTTCAAAGAACACGTGCCGGAGATCTTCCCCCAGAGAAAGGAAGTGCCCAAGACCCTCATCTTTGCCAAGACCGACAGCCACGCCGACGACATCATCCAGATCGTCCGCGAGGAGTTCGGGGAAGGAAACGCCTTCTGCAAGAAGGTGACCTACTTTGCGGACGAAGATCCGAAATCGGTCCTCGCCCAGTTCCGCAACGACTACCATCCGCGCATTGCTGTCACCGTGGACATGATCGCCACGGGCACGGACGTCAAGCCATTGGAATGCCTGATCTTCATGCGGGACGTCAAGAGCCGCAACTACTTCGAGCAGATGAAGGGGCGGGGAACCCGGACCATCGCCCTGGACGACCTGCGCAAGGTGACGCCATCCGCCCTTTACACGAAAGACCATTTCATCATCGTCGATGCCGTGGGCGTCACGAAATCCCTGAAGACGGACAGCCGCCCCCTGGAACGCAAGCCCACCGTGGCCCTCAAGGACCTGCTTGCCGCCGTGGCCGTGGGCGCCAGGGATGAGGACCTCTTCACCACCCTGGCCGGCCGCCTTGGCCGCCTGGCAAAGATCATGAATGAGAAGGAATCGGGACAATTCAAGGAAAAGGCGAAGGGAAAGGCCATCGCCGAGGTGGTCAAGGATCTCCTCAACGCTTATGATCCCGACCGGATCGAATCGGCCGCCCGGGAACAATTCAAACTGGAGCCCCTCGACAAGCCGACCGAAAGCCAACTCGCTGCTGCCAGGGATAAGTTGATCTCCAAGGCGGCAAGCCCCTTCACGGGCGAGCTGAACACCTTCATCGAAAATGTCCGCAAGGTGCACGAGCAGATCATCGACACCATCAACCCTGACGAGGTCGAGTTTGCCGGGTGGGACAGGCAGGCTGAGGATCAGGCGAGCCAGGCCGTGCAGGACTTCAAGGCTTACCTTACGGCCCACAAGGACGAGATCGCGGCCCTCCAGATCTTCTACAACCAGCCGCACCGGCGCAAGGACCTGACCTACGCGATGATCCGGGAACTGCTGGAGCGCCTGAAACTGGACAAGCCGACCCTGGCCCCGCTGCGCATCTGGAAGGCCTATGAGCGGCTGGATAAGGTCAGCGGCACGAATCCCGTCAACGAACTTGTGGCCCTCGTCTCCCTCCTCCGCCGGATCACCGGCATCGATGCGGCCCTGACGCCCTACGACAGGACCGTGGACAGGAACTTCCAGACCTGGGTCTTCCAGAAGCAGGCCGGGCCGCTCAAATTTACGGAGGAACAGATGGCGTGGCTCCGGATGATGAAGGAGCATATCGCCGCCTCCATCCACATCGAAAAGGACGACCTGGACCTTGCGCCCTTTGATGCCGATGGAGGGTTGGGGCGAATGTGGCAACTCTTCGGAGACAAGACGGACAAGATGATCGACGAGATTAACGAGGCATTGGCGGCGTAGGATGATTGATAAGAATTATTCGTTCCAGGACATACCTGCTACTTGGGTTTCATGTTCTCTAGGCGATTTAGCAATATATATACAACGTGGGAAATCCCCCAAGTATGTAAAGAAAAGTGCTTTACCTGTTATTAATCAAAAATCTCTCCGCTGGGATCGATTGATAAGAGAATATTTCAAATATATCGCAGCGGAACAGCAACCTTTTTGGGAAGAAGACAGATATATTAAAGTTAATGACATCATCTGGAACAGCACTGGGACGGGAACCGTAGGCCGAGCGTACCGCGTGAAGGAAACGGACATTGATTGTCCAAAAGTTGTAGATAGTCACGTCACTATTGTTAGAATGCACGCTGATATCTGTTCAAGATATGCTCATTTTTGGATAAGCGGGCCATATGTGCAGCAACAAATCGGAGAAATGTGCGATGGGTCTACAAATCAGATAGAATTAAGTCGTTCAACTATTTCCGAAACACAAATTCCCCTACCCCCCCTCCCGGAACAGCACCGCATCGTCGCCAAGATCGAAGAACTCTTCAGCGAGTTAGACAAGGGCGTGGAAGCCCTCAAGACCGCCCAGCAGCAACTCAAGGTTTACCGCCAAGCCGTCCTCAAATGGGCGTTTGAAGGCAAGTTGACGGAAGAATGGCGAAGACGACAAAAGAACCTGCCGACCGCAGAGCGACTTCTGGAACAGATCAAGACCCAAAGGGAAAAAGAGATAAAAGCGACTGGGAAGAAACGGAAACCTGTCGCAGAGTTGACGAAAAAGGATCTGGCGAAAATGCCAACATTGCCAGAAGGATGGCTTTGGACGAAGCTTGACTATATTGGTGAATTGGGAAGAGGCAAATCGAAACACAGACCGAGAAATGACAAAAGACTTTTTGGTGGGCCATATCCTTTTGTACAAACAGGCGAAATTAAAGCCGTGAAAGAAGTTGTTAAGTCATATGGCAACACTTATTCGGAGTTCGGCTTATCCCAAAGCAAATTATGGCCTAAGGGAACATTGTGCATCACGATTGCGGCAAACATAGCAGAGGCAGCATTTTTGGGTTTTGATTCGTGCTTCCCTGATAGCGTCGTTGGTTTTTCGCCGAACGCTAACCTGACGATGTCGAAGTTCATATTTTTATTTTTTAGGGGAAATCAGAGGACAATAGAAGAATTTGCCCCGGCAACAGCACAAAAGAACATCAATTTGAATATCCTCGAAAATCTTAATATCCCCTATTGCTCACACAAAGAGCAAAATCGAGTCGTCCAGGAAATCGAATCCCGTCTCTCCGTTGCAGACAAGATCGAAGAAGCGATCACCCAGAGCCTCAAGCAGGCCGAGGCCCTTCGGCAGAGCATCTTGAAGAAGGCCTTTTCCGGAAAGCTCGTTCCCCAGGATCCGAACGATGAACCGGCGGAAAAGCTGCTGGCGCGCATCCGAGCGGAGAAGGCCGCGCAGTCGGCTGTGAAAGGAACCACGAAGAGAAAGGGTGCAGGGAGAAGAGTGGCGTCGTCCCGAAACGTCGCGGGAAGACCTTGACCTGATCTGCGGCTCCGGCCCCATCGGAAGGCATTGCATTCTATTTATTTCTCGCAAATGACTTGATAAGGCCCAATAAGAAATAGAATGCACCCATGGATATCCCCTGCACTGACGGCATATTTCTTGACATATCCTCCAGCAATTACTATACAGAATTTGCGAATTCCTTTTAATGTCAGTGAAATGTGGGTGACGATGTATGCCAGAATACGAGCATATTCCCTTCCAAAAGACCTGGCACCTCGACGAGGAGACGATCTTCCGGCTGGGACAGAGCGAAGCGATCATCCAGGCGATCTCGTCGGCACCGATCAAGCCGGAGTATCGAAAACAGTTGCTCTCGGTCTCCCTGCGGAAAGGCGCCCGGGCGACCACGGCCATTGAAGGCAACACCCTGTCGGAGGAGGAGGTGGCCCGTATCGACGCCGGGGAAAAGCTCCCTCCCAGCAAAGAGTATCTGGAGATCGAGGTCAAGAACGTCATCGATGCCCTCAACCAGATCCGTATCGAGGTGATCGCGGAAAACAAGGCCTTTGTCCTGTCTTGCGAGCTGATCGAACGATTCAACTATTTCGTGGGCAAGGACCTTGGAGAACACTTTCAGGGCGTCCCAGGCAAGTTCAGGGCTGCGGGGCACAACGTCGTCGTGGGGACCTACCGTCCCCCGTTGGGAGCTGACGTGGCCCCCCTGATGATCCGCTTTTGCGAATGGATGAAGGAGACGTTCCGCTATGAAGACGGCCGGCAGTCCTTCTCCGATCAGGTGCTTCAGGCGATCGTGGCCCATGTCTACCTGGCCATGATTCACCCCTTCGGGGACGGCAACGGCCGCACGGCCCGGCTGGTCGAATTCTACATTCTCCTGCGGGCCGGGCTGCCGGACATCGCCTCGCATATCCTGTGTAACCATTACAATGACACGCGCCAGGAATACTACCGGCAGCTCGATCGCTGCGTCCGGGAGCGGGACCTGTCCCACTTCATCCAATACGCGGTGCTCGGCTTCCGGGACGGCCTGAGCAACGTCCTGGATGTGGTGCAGAGAAACCTCCTGGAGACGACCTGGCACAAGCTCATCTATGACACCCTCGACAGCAAGAAGGCCACGGGAAAGACGCGCGCCATCGTGAAGCGGCGCCGAACCCTGGCCCTGCAATTTCCCGTGGACCAGTGGCATACGCCTGAGGAACTCATCGACGGCTCCGGCATCCTGGCCAGGGAGTATGCCCGCCTCTCTTCGACGACGCTCATGCGAGACCTTGCGGAGCTTGAAAGGCTGGAACTGATCGTCAAGGACAGGGACAAATACAAAGGCAACATCGACATCATGCGCGGCCTCATGCCGCTGAGGAAGAGAAAATAATGAACGACAACGCATCGAGCATCATCTCCAAGGTCTGGAGTTTCTGCAACACCCTGCGCGACGACGGCGTGGGATACGGCGACTACCTGGAACAGCTCACGTACCTTCTCTTTTTGAAGCTCGCCGATGAGTTTTCCAAACCGCCTTACAACCGGTCGCTGCTGATGCCGAAGGCCTATGATTGGGAAAGTCTCACGGCCAAGCGCGGCGCGGATCTGGAACTTCACTATGTCTCACTGCTGCGGGAGTTAGGGAAGCAGAAAGGCATCCTCGGGCAGATCTTCACCAAATCGCAGAACAAGATCCAGGACCCGGCCAAGCTCTTCCGCCTCATCGACATGATCGACAAGGAGCGCTGGAGCACCATGGGGGCCGACATCAAGGGAAAGATCTACGAAGGCCTCCTGGAGAAAAACGCGGAAGACACCAAAAGCGGGGCGGGACAGTACTTCACGCCACGCTCCCTGATCAGGGCTATGGTCGAATGCATCCGGCCCGAACCCCGGAAGACCATCGCCGATCCAGCCTGCGGCACCGGCGGGTTCTTCCTGGCCGCCTACGATTACGTTGTGGACCGCTGCGGCCTCGACAAGGCAGACAAGGAGTTCCTGAAATACAAGACCTTCTACGGCAACGAGATCGTGGCGGGCGCGCGGCGCCTGGCCCTCATGAACATGTTTCTGCACAACATCGGCGACATCGATTCGGAGACCTTCATCTCCTCCACCGATTCCCTGGTGGCCGATTCGGGCCTGCGCGTCGATTACGTCCTCACCAACCCGCCCTTCGGGAAAAAGAGCAGCATGACCTTCACCAACGAGGAAGGGGAACAGGAGAAGGAAGACCTCACCTACAACCGGCAGGACTTCTGGGCCACGACGAGCAACAAGCAACTCAACTTCGTCCAGCACATCCGCACCATGCTCAAGACCACGGGCAAGGCCGCCGTGGTCGTTCCCGACAATGTCCTCTTCGAAGGCGGGGCCGGGGAGACCGTCCGGAAGAAACTGCTGGAAACCATGGATCTCCATACGATACTGCGCCTGCCAACAGGAATCTTCTATGCCCAGGGCGTGAAAGCGAATGTCCTATTCTTCGATGCCAAACCGGCCGCCAAGTCTCCCTGGACAAAGGAAATCTGGTATTACGATTACCGCACGAACATCCATCACACCCTGAAGAAGAACCCCCTGAAGCTGGAGGACCTGAGAGATTTTATCGCCTGTTACCAGCCCGAAAACCGCAACACCCGCAAGGAAACCTGGCACCCGGAAACGAATCCGGAAGGCAGGTGGCGGAAGTTCACCTATGACGAGATTGCAGGCCGGGACAAGACCAGCTTGGACATCTTCTGGCTGAGAGACAAGAGCCTCGCGGACCTGGACAATTTGCCCGATCCCGACGAACTCGCGAACGACATCGTCGAGAACCTTGAAGCGGCGGTAGAGAGCTTCAAGGAGATTGCGCGGCGGATCTAGATACAGTACTGGCAGCCTTGATGGGTTGAGGGCACCTCTGAGTTTATCTCACCTTGAAGGAAGCTCCGAGCCCGGCCGCGATTCGTTCGCATTCAGGGCTGTCGACACCCGGCGCCTGCCCGACGACGGTCATGCGTGTCCGGAGGCCGGCCGCGATCGCCTTTTTCGTGAAGTCGACCATGGCCGCGTAGGCCCCTTCGTAGGCCGGCCGGCATAAGCGGCTGTACTTCTCTTCCGATTCGGCGTTCAGGCTCACGGACACGGCGCTCAGGCCCGCCGCCTTCAGCTCCGCCACGACGTCCCGGCCGGGGTGCATGAGCGCAGCGTGGCCGTTCGTGTCCAGCCGGACCGCAACCCCTCTTTCGTGCAGCCACGCCGTGATGCGCAGCACCGTATCCAGCCTGCACGTGGGCTCGCCGAAGCCGGTGAAAACGACTTCTTTATATTTGGGGAGGTGACGGGATTCCAGCTCGTGGATGATCTCTGCGTCCGAAGGTTCCCGGGAAAGGCGCAGATTGTAGCCGTAGACCCCGTCGGAGAAGTTCCGGATGCAGAACGTGCAGGCCGCGCTGCAGCGGTTGGTGATGTTGAGGTAGAGGTTGCCGTGGGCTTCGTAGGCAATCGTGTCCCCGGGGGGAATGGGGTTGTCGTTATGATCCGCCATCCTTGTCGGTTCGCCTCTGCCCAAGCCGCAGAAGCCACTCCGATCTCCTCCTCACACATCCTTACGGCCCGGGCTCCCGGACCATGAGCCCGGGGGCGTCCTTCTGCCGATTCTCCAGGCTGTTTGGGGTCGCGTGCCCGGGCGACTTCGCAGCGGCGTTTCATCCGCGACCGTCCGGATGAGGAAGGTTCAATCCACCCGGGTCCAGCTCTTGTCCGGATCAAAGCTGGTCATGGCCTCGGCACTTCTGACCGTCTCTTTTCCCAGGTTCTTCTGATACACGATTCCGTCCTGATTTACAATAAACGTCATGATCCCGGTCGAACCGTACGCTGCCGGATAGGCAACCAGGGCGAACCCACCGATCATCTTGCCGTCCACCACGTAATCGTAAGTCCCCCCGGCGGCATGCGCCCCCTGCCTGGTCAGGATCTTGTAGAAATATCCGTGGTAAGGTTTGGGAGGACTGCCGCCCAGTTGCTCTCCCGAGAAACTCACCCTGCACGCCTGCGCCACCGCGGGCCCCAGAGGACTCTCTTTTGCCCCCTCTTTGGCTTCCCAGTGCAGACCGTCCTTCATGCCGTCGGCGCTCGCGAATTTCCGGGCATACTCCGCGACTCCCTTGGCGGCGCGTTGATCCTGGGCATATTCCCGCTGGGCGTCGACATAGGCAAGACATACCTGGACGGCGGCCACCTCGTTCTGGCCGATCCTGCGGGCGAGGATCTCCTTCTTGCCCGCCCGGGTGTCGAAGTGCCACAGCTTCCCCGCCTTGACAACGGGGATGGGCCAGGACCAGTCGTTGTTGCCGACGTGGAGCACGGCTTTCCCGTCGCCCGCCATCTCCACCCTCTTCTTCTCTTCGTATGCTTTGAGAAACTCCGCATAGGTCTCTCCCCGGGTTCCTTCGGCCGCGGGGAAAAGCGCTTTGCTTTCGGCGCCGAAAACGGCCGAGAGCCTTCTTTCATTGCCCTCCCTCATGGCTGCCACCATCTCGGTGAAGGCCTCTTCCGGAGAATGGAAGGTCTTCTCGCTCACCTTCGCCGCATGGCTGCTGCCCCCGGCGAATCCAACAAGAATCAGGGCTGCGGCAATGGCGACCGCCCCTTTCATCAAACCGGCTCGTTTCCTGTATATGGTCGGTACCATGTTATTCCCTCCCTCAGACCGCGATCCGCCAAATGAGCTCGATCTGCTTACCTGCCCCGTCCGCCTCCATGGCCGCCGCTGGGAACTTGAACGGATCCACCCCCTCGGGATCCGCCGCCGCCGCCGAAACCACCGCCTCGGGCGCCGCCGCCCATGCTCTGGAAACCGCGTTCGCTGTGCTGCGTCACTTCAGGACCGCTGTGCCCGAAGCCTTCGAATGGGCTGAAGGTCCTGGGCTGTGGGACGCTCGGCGGACGGGGAACGGACATCTCGCCGCTGGGCCGGCTTCCGGGAACGGCCCTGCCTTCGGGCCTCACGTTTCGTTCCGCGGGCGGACGGCTCATTCCTTCAGCCCCTCCGCGCCCGGCGGAAGGCGGAACCACTGGCCTGCCTTCCGGTCTTGCCAGCGGAGCCGCCCCTCTGCCCTCGGGTGCGAAACCCCTGAAGGCGCGCCTCGCCTCCACACCCGGTCGCGGCATCTGTCCGAACCGCTCCGCCGTTGCGGCGCTGCGGTAGGCCACCCCCCTGCGATGGGACGGGTCGTGCTCCCAGACTTCGGCACCGCCATGCAACCGGGTGATTCCGAGCCTGCCGACCACGACAGTCTTATTCACATTGACGAAGAGCCGGTGACGAGGCCAGAAGAACCCGCACCAGAAGTCTAGGGGGCCGACGAAAATGGGCGGACCCCAGAAGAAACCCACGCTGACGGCAAAGCCGGGCCACCAGAACCAGGGGGGATAGCAGACGGGATACCACCATGGACCGTAGGCCCAGCATGGATCGTAGGCGGGAACGTAGATCACGTCCGGGGTAACGGGCTCGATGGCGATATTCTGGTCTGCCATGTACACCCTTTGCCTGTCCGTCGAAACGAGGCTCCCGGCGGCCCGCGCCTTGGCCCGCAGCCTCTGGATCGTATCCATGACCTGATCCTGCTGGCCCAGAAAGGCGTCTCCCAGAGACTGGGTGTCCTCCAATTTCTCGCTCATGGTGGCCAAGAGCCGGGGGAAGTGACAGAGCGATTTCACGCTCACATCCCACGGCTTCTGCTTCAAGGCCTCGTCGAGTGCGTCACCGCTCAGACTAGGGTTCACTTTCATCCAGCGATCCGCCTCCACGACCTCCAGCGGGTAAGTGGCTGCCATCAGAATCTGGGAAAGCAGTGTATCCGGATAGAGCGCAATCGGGGCGAGCAATCGGTCAAGCTGCTCCTGGCTGTATGCGTAGTTTTCCCCGGCGGCAGCGCCTTCCTCCGCTGCCTGCGCCCGAAGTCCCGCCGGCGCCGACAGGATCACCGCCAGCAGCAACACGAAGAGTCGCGCACGTGAGCTGATTCCCATCGCTCAACCTCTCTTTCCAATCCCGCGTCACAAACCGGTGAACAGCACGGCGGGGACCGCTCCGGAAACCGTATGTATCGAGCTCCTCACTCGAGCGAACGGGGATTCCCCTGCTCCGGCCCGGCGAGGCCCAGCGCCGTCATTCGGCCCATCACGTCTACAGAAAAACGGTCGTGACCGGCTTGGGCCCCTTGACCGACAGGAACACCCCGTGCTCGTCGCCGATGTTCTCGAACGTGTGGGGGATATCCATCTTTCCCTGCACCAGGTCGCCCGGCACGGCCACAAGCGTCCGCTCCCCCACCCGGAACCGGAACTTCCCCTTGATGATGTAAAAGAGCTCGTCGCTCGTCGGGTGCTTGTGAAGAGGGATGCTCTTACCCACCGGCAGGTTGTAGACGAAAGGCGCAAGCGAGGCGTAGTCGCCGAAGAACGGGTTGACTTCGGGCACGCTGCCGTAAGAGACCTTCAGGCCGTACGGCAGGTGGATGACATCACTGCCTTCCTTGTATTCCTCGAACTTCTCCCGGGGTGCGCCGCAGTTCGGACATTTCTCGGGCGGTTTCTCCCCCTGATGGACGTATCCGCATACGGTACAACGCCACTTTTTCATGATCCAACCCTCCTGATGTAAGATCCGGGAAGAGCGACTCCTCGTCCTTCACCCGGGATACAGAGAATAGTCAATCGGGGGGGCATCGACAATGACGATTGAATGAGAGGATAGTGGTAACCGGAAGTTACCATCCGTCCGTCCGGGAAAGGACGGCAGGCATGCTGTTGGCGGGTTTGAGGAGTCCCGGGTCGGGTTTCAGATCCCAGAGCCCGACCCGATCCGGAGAAGCCCCTCGGGTGAGTCGACGAGAAAATCGGGGTTGGCGGCGACGAGCCTCTCCCGGCTGTGCCAGCCCCAGGTGACGGCCACGGTCCGGACGCCGGCGGCCCGGGCCTCGAAGACATCCCCCGCCGTGTCGCCGATGTAGAAGGTCCGCTCCGCCTGGGTGCCGTACTTCGCAAGCGCGTGGGCGATCTTGTCCTTCTTGCTCAGGAGGAAATCCGAGCCGAGGATCTCTTCGAAATAGGGATCGAATCCGCACCGTTCGAGAATCTTGCGGATGGTCCGGGAGCCGTTCGAGGAGATGACCACGAGCCGATGGTTTTGGTTCAGGGCTTCGAGGACAGGGATGAGGCCGTCGTAAGGCGCCATGGAGTCGTAGTCGATCCCGGGCATGATCTCCTTGGCGGCGCGGGAGAAGGCCGCCAGGTCCACACCCCGCTCCGCCATCGATTCGTAGAAGTTCCCATCGAAGAGCTCCAGGTAATCCTCCCGGCTCTTCACGATCGGGGTCCCGATCCGCTCCAGGCAGCGGATCACCGCCGCCGAATAGAGGTCGAGCGAGTCCAGGAGGACCCCGTCAAAGTCGAACAAAAGTAAATTTTTATCTTTCACGTTTCACTCTCCGGCCGGTTGGCCGCCCGTTCGGGCGGCGAGGTCTGGCCCTGGTTCTTCAGGGATTCACGGATGCCTGCCGCGAAGGGCGGGCGGATCACGCCCGCCTCGGTCACGATCGCCGCGATCAGGCGGTTGGGGGTCACGTCGAAGGCGGGATTCCACACTGCGATCCCCTCGGGTGCGGTCCGGACGCCGCAGAGATGGGTCATCTCCCCGGGGTCCCGCTCCTCGATCGGAATCGCCTTGCCGTCCGGAAGTGCCGGGTCGATCGTCGAGAGGGGCGCCGCGACGTAGAAGGGAATTCCGTGCGCCTGCGCGAGGACGGCGAGCGGATAGGTCCCGATCTTGTTCGCCGTGTCTCCGTTTGCGGCGATCCGGTCCGCCCCCACGATGACCAGGTCGACCCCGCCCCGCTGCATGAGCGCGCCCGCCATGTTGTCTGCAATCAGCGTGCAGCGGATTCCCCCCCGCATGAGCTCCCAGGCGGTCAGCCTCGCCCCCTGGAGGACGGGGCGGGTTTCGTCCGCGTAGACGTGGAAGGTCTTACCCTCTTCCTGGGCCGCAAATATGACGCCCAGGGCGGTCCCGTAGCCGGCGGTGGCAAGGGCGCCGGCGTTGCAGTGGGTGATGATCCGGGCGTTCTCCGGGATCAGGCTCCGTCCGTGTTGCCCGAGGCGGCGGTTGATCGCGATATCCTCTGCGCCAATCCGGATCGCCTCGGCAATGAGGGCCTCGCGAACTCCCCGGTGGAAATCGCCGGAATTCACCACACCCGCGGCGGCCTCCGGCCCGCAGTCCAAGGCCGCTGCACAGCAGCGCTTCATCTGCTCGATTGCCCAGAAGAGATTCCGGGCCGTCGGCCGCGTGGCTGCGAACTCGGCACAGATCGCGGCGAAGGCACGCTTGAAATCCTCGGGAGAGGCGCCGGAAAGCCTGAGGGCGCCGAGGGCGATCCCCATGGCCGCCGCGACGCCGATCGCCGGCGCCCCGCGCACGGTGAGGTCCCGGATCGCCGCGAGGATGTCCCGGTAGTCCCTGCAGGTGAGGTATCGCTCCGTGAGCGGCAGGGCCCGCTGGTCGAGCAGGACCACGGCATCGTCTTTCCAGCAAATCGTGCGGACCGGCTCTTCCATCACTTGTCGCCCGCGAGCATCCGCCTGATGATGTCGTTGATGAGTTTCGGGTTCGCCTTCCCCTGCGTCGCCTTCATCGCCTGGCCGACGAAGAAACCGAAAACCTTCTCCCGGCCGGCCCGGTACTGGGCGACCTGCTCGGGGTTCTTCTCCATGATCGAAGCGACTGTGGCTTCGAGGGCCGCCTCATCGGTGATCTGGACGAGCCCCTTCTCCGCGATGATCGCCTCGGGCGTCTTGCCGCTTGTGTACATCTCCTCGACGATCTCCTTGGCCATCTTCCCGCTGATCGTCCCTGCCTGGATGAGGCGGATCATCGCACCCAGCGAGGCCGGTGTGATGCGGCACTCCCGGATATCCCGCTTCTCTTCGTTCAGGAGCCGGAGCACGTCGCCCATGACCCAGTTGGCCGCGATCTTCGGCTGGCCGGAGAGTCTGGCCGCCTCCTCGAAGTAGTCGGCGAGCGCGCAGCTCGCGGTGAGGACGCCCGCATCGTAGGCGGAGATCTGGTAATCCCGGACGAACCGCTCCCGCTTCTCCAGGGGCAGCTCGGGCAGGCTCTTGCGCACCTCCTCAACCCAGGCCTCGTCGATCACGATGGGAACCAGGTCGGGATCGGGGAAGTAGCGGTAGTCGTGGGCCTCCTCCTTGCCCCGCATGGGCTGGGTCACGCCCGCCGTGTCGTCCCAGAGGCGCGTCTCCTGGACCACCTCGCCGCCCGCCTCCAGCACGTACTGCTGGCGCTTGATCTCGTATTCGAGGGCCCGCTGGACGTTCCGGAAGGAGTTCATGTTCTTCAGCTCCGCCCGCGTGCCGAAGGGCTCGGTCCCTTTCGGCCGGAGCGAGACGTTCGCGTCGCAGCGGAAGCTCCCCTCCTCCATGTTCCCGTCGCAGATTTCGAGGTAGACCAGGGTCTCGTGGAGGCGCCGGAGGTAGGCCGCGGCCTCCTCGGCGCTCCGGATGTCCGGCTCGCTCACGATCTCGATCAGCGGGACGCCCGTCCGGTTCAGGTCGACCATGCTCACGGGGGTGCGCTCGTCGTGCATCAGTTTCCCCGCGTCCTCCTCCATGTGGATCCGGGTGATCCCGATCCGCTTTTTCCCGCCGTTCACCTCCACCTCGACGAAGCCGTGCTCGGCGGGCGGCGCGGCGTACTGGGAGATCTGGTATCCCTTGGGAAGATCGGGGTAGAAGTAGTTCTTCCGGGCGAAGCTGCACTCCCGGTTGACACGGCAGTTGGTGGCGAGCGCCATCCGGATCATGAATTCCACGACCTTCCGGTTGAGTACGGGCAGCACCCCGGGCATGCCGAGGCAGATGGGGCAGGTGTGGCTGTTGGGGGCCGCCCCGAATTTCGTCGAGCAGCCGCAGAAAATCTTCGCATCCGTGAGAAGCTGGGCGTGGATCTCCAGCCCGATGACCGGTTCGAATTCCATTATAGTTGAGGCCTCCTTTGTGCGATATGGGCCTGTTTCTCGTAGGCAGAGGCGAACTGGATGAGCCGCCCCTCCTGGAAATGGCCAGCCAGGAACTGCACCCCGATGGGGAGTCCGGCCTGGGTGAAGCCGCAGGGGACGGAGATCCCCGGAATCCCGGCGAGGTTGGTCGAAATCGTGAAGATGTCCGAGAGGTACATCTGCATCGGATCGTCGGTCCGTTCGCCGACCTTGAAGGCCGGGGTGGGCGTGGTCGGGGTGAGGATCACGTCGCACCGGGCGAACGCCTCGTCGAAATCCCGCTTGATCAGGCCGCGCACCTGGGAGGCCTTCTTGTAGTAGGCGTCGTAGTAGCCCGACGAGAGGGCGTAGGTGCCGATCATGATCCGCCGCTTCACCTCGGCGCCGAAGCCCGCGGCGCGGCTCTTCTTGTACATCTCCAGGAGGTCGCGCCCCTCCGTCGAGCGGAAGCCGTACTTCACGCCGTCGTAGCGGGCCAGGTTGGAGGAGGCCTCCGCCGGGGCGACCACGTAGTAGACGGCAAGGCAGTACTCGGTGTGTGGGAGCGAGACCTCGACACAGGTCGCCCCCGCCGCCTCGACGGTCCGGATGGCTTCGCGGACGGCCGCCTCGACCTCGGGGTCGATCCCGGCTATGAAGTACTCCTTCGGGATGCCGACCTTCCACCCGGCGATCCCCCGGCCCAGGAACTGCCGGTAATCGGGGACCTCCTCGGGCACCGAGGTCGACTCTTTCGGGTCGTAGCCGGCGAGCACGTTCATCATGATCGCGCAGTCCTCCACGTCCTTCGTGAAGGGGCCGATCTGGTCGAGCGACGAGGCGAAGGCGATCAGGCCGAAGCGGGAGACGCGGCCATAGGTCGGCTTCATCCCGACCACGCCGCAGAGGGCTGCGGGTTGGCGGATGGAGCCGCCGGTATCGGAGCCGATTGAGGCGATGCATTCGTCGGCCGCGACCGCCGCCGCGGAGCCGCCGCTCGAGCCGCCGGGAATCCGTTCGAGATCCCAGGGGTTCCGCGTCGCGCCGAAAGCGGAGTTCTCCGTGGAGGAGCCCATTGCGAACTCGTCCATATTCGTCTTGCCGGTGAAGACCGCGCCCGCCGCCCGGAGCTTCTCGACCACGGTCGCGTCGTAGGGCGGGATGAAGTTTTCGAGAATCCGGGAGCCGCACGTCGTCCGGACGCCCCCGGTGCAGAGGACGTCCTTCAATGCGATCGGAATCCCGGTCAGTGCGCCGATGTCGCCCTTGCGGATCAGTTCATCCGCCCGCGCCGCATCGGCCATGGCCGTCTCCCGCATCAGCGTGATGTAGGAGTGGACCTCTTTTTCAACGGCGTCGATCCGGCCGAAGACCGAGGCGGTGATCGCTTCCGAGGTGGTCTCGCCCGTCCGGAGCCGGTCCAGCAGTTCATGAATGGTCAATCGATAGAGTTCCATCTTAAGTCATTTCCTTTGCTTGATTTCCCTTCAACTCGTCGCCTGCACTGTGCGGCTTCGCAAAAGGCTCCAGAGGCAAGGCGCGCAACGCCCGAGGAATGAGGCGTACTTTTTCCGTACGCCGCAATGACGAGGGGGGCAGCGCAACGCAGCATATGGGGCCTTTGGAAGCCCGCCTCCGGGCGGTGCTTCCCGGCAAGGAATCCTCCCGTTGTTTGACTGCGCCCCTGATCCCCGCCGGTAGAGGCGGGGATTGCGGGATGCGCCCCCGGTCCGAAGCCGCACCCTCAATCGATCACTTTCGGGACGATAAAGCACCCCCCGCGCGCCTCGGGTGCGTTCGCCAGCGCAGCCTCGATGGGGAGGGATTCGACGACCTCATCTGCCCGGAAGGCGTTCTTTCGGGCAATCGCATGGGTGACCGGTTCGACGCCGGCCGTGTCGACCTCGCCCAACTTGTCCATGTAGAGGAGGATGTCGTTCAACTGGGAGGTGAATTTCTCCATCTCCTCGGGTCTGAACTCCAGCCTCGCCAGGTGGGCCACATGGGCCACCTGCTCCTTGCTGATCTTCGTCTTCTCCAAATGCATCACCTCTTCAACTTTTTTGTCCACGTTTCAGGAGATTTGAATTACTCCTGAAATTGGGCAAACCGTCATACCGGCGGAAGCCGGTATCCAGTCTTTTCAAAACCTTCTGGACCCCGGCGCCTGCCCCGGACTCCGATCCGGGGTTCGCCGGGGTGACAACAATAAGGTAGAAACTCAAAGCTCTCATTTTTCGGAGACAGATTCGAAATACGCCACGTTATCTGTAATTCTGTCCCCGGTTTAAGGCGATGGGGACAGATTGCCGTCTGTCCCCATCGCCGTGCTTCCATATTCATCCCGGCGGCTGCTAGAAGACCGGCCAGAAGGGCCTGATCTTGTCCCTCACCCGCGCGATCAGGCGGCTGCACCCTTCGTCGGTGTTCGCCGCCAGCCGGTCCAGGGTCGCATCCGACGCCCGCGTCTCCCCGAGAAGCTCCAGGAGGACCGCACGCACGGACTTCGTCAACCCCGTCACATTATACCCGCCCTCGAGCACCACGACCAGCCGGCCGCAGCAGCACTCGTCGGCCAGGCTGAGCAGGACCCGGGTCATGCACGCGAACCCCTCCGGTGTCACCTTCATCTCCCCCAGGGGGTCGGCGATGTAGATGTCGAACCCTGCGGATACCAGGATCACGTCCGGGCGGAACATCCGCGCAACCGGGCAGATGATCTCCCGGAAGATGCGGACATAGAAGGCATCGTCCGCGCCGGGCTGAAGCGGAACATTGATCGTGTAGCCGACGCCCAACCCCTTCCCCGTCTCGTGGAGACCGCCGGTCCCGGGATAGGCGGGGGACTGGTGGGTGGAACAGTAGAGGACCTGCCGGTCCTCGTAGAAGATCTCCTGTGTGCCGTTCCCGTGATGGAGGTCCCAATCGACGATCATGATCCGTTCCATCCCGCACTTGGCCAGGGCGTGACGGGCGCCGATCGCGATGTTGTTAAAGATGCAGAACCCAGCCGCCTCTGCGGGCTGGGCGTGGTGTCCGGGGGGCCGGATCAGGGCAAAGGCGTTGTCCGTCTCCCCGCAGGCCACGCTTCCGATGGCGTTCATCACCCCGCCGGCCGCCAGCCTCGCGGTATCGTACGTATCGGCGGTTGCGACCGTATCGGGGTCGAGCATCGTCATCGTTTGCCCGGCCGTCCGGGCGATGAAGTCGATGTAGTGGGGCCGGTGGACCCTTTCCAGCTCTTCACGGGTGGCGTACCGCGGCTCGATCATGGTGTACTTCCAGGCCATGTCGGGATTCTCGATCATCTCGTAGATCGAAACGAGCCGCTGGGGGGTCTCCGGATGGGTGAATTCGCTTCCGTGCCGGAAATAGCGCCTGTCCTTCACAATCCCCGTGTTCTTCGACATCAGCCACCTTCCCTGGGGTGAACTCATCGTCTCGGATCGGGGTGCGGTTTAGCACAAAAACCCTTAAATGGCAAAAGATTTCCGGTCTGCGCCCTTCCGGAATAAACATTGACAAACATTTCCGACTGCGGTTATAAGGCCAACTCCGGGATTTTCAGGACCCATGATTCTCCGTTCCGAACGGTGCAAAAAAACCTGCGGCAGGTTGAGCTTTCTGGTATCCTGTCCGGGAAGCGTCCCGGAGGTTCGACAGAAAAAAGAGGTGGGAGTATGTTTGGCATCGGTATGCCGGAGCTGCTGGTGATTGCGGTGATCGCCCTGCTCGTGGTGGGTCCGAAAAAGCTGCCTGAGATCGCAAAAGCACTGGGGAAAGGCCTCTCCGAGTTCCGCAAGGTGACCGAGAGCGCCACCGACACGATCAAGGAGACGCTGAAGACGGACGAGTTGAAGAAGGACATGGACGGACTCAAGGATTCCCTGCTCTACGGGAAAGAGGACGAGAAGGAAGCGCCCCCGGCCACCCCGCCCGACACGGCCGGCTCTTCAGGGAGCGATACCCCGAAACCGACCGATCCCAAACCCCAGGCCTGACCCTTGCCGACACCCACGCAAGCCTCCTCATCTATGGAAAACGAAAAACCCGAAGAAGAGAAACTTCCGCTGACATCGCACCTCGAAGAGCTCAAGACGAGGCTGATCCGCATCCTCATCGCCCTGGGCATTGGTTTCGGCGTCTGCTACCTGTTCAAGGACTGGTCCTTCCGGATCATCACCAAGCCGCTGGTCGACGCCATGCCGGCGCAGAGTTCGATGATCTTCACCGGACTTCCCGAGGCCTTCTTCATCCACATGAAGATCGCGTTCTTCGCCTCCCTGTTCCTGACCGCCCCCTACACCCTCTTCGAGATCTGGCGTTTCGTCTCCCCGGGGCTCTACAAGGATGAGAAGAAATTTGTCTTCCCCTTCGTCTTCTTCTCGACGATCCTCTTCCTCGGCGGCGTCCTGTTCGGCTACTTCATCGCACTGCCGCCGGCCTTCAGCTTCTTCGTGAGCTTTTCCACCGACTTTCTCAAGCCGATGATCTCCTTTCGGGAGTATCTCAGCCTGACGCTCAAATTCCTCCTCGCCTTCGGGCTCTGCTTCGAGATGCCCGTCTTCATGTTTTTCCTGGCCAAGATGGGCATCGTCACGTCGAAGATGCTTGCAAAACAGCGGCGCTACGCGATCCTGATCATCTTCATCGTCGCCGCCATCCTGACCCCCTCTCCCGATGCGATCAGCCAGATCCTGATGGCGATCCCGCTGATGATTCTCTACGAGGTGAGCATCGTGGTCGCGAAGTTCGCCCGCAGGAAGAAACCCGCGCCGGAAGAGGCCCCCGAAGAGGCGGAGGTCGCTGAAAAAGAGGAAGTAAATCAACCATGACCGCCAAGCGCCCTGTCCCGCGAAGGAGGAGATCGTCCCGGCGTTCTCTCTGGGGGGTCATCATCGTTTCCGTCCTCGTCGTCTTCATCGGCGCCGCCCTGGCCGGAACCAGCCTGATCTATTATGTCATCCTGAAGGAGCTCCCCAGCATCGCGGCGCTCAAGGACTACCGGCCCAGCATCACGACAAGGGTCTATGCGGACAACAACGAACTGATCGACGAGTTCTATCTTGAAGACCGGAAGGTCATCAAGTACGAAGAGATCCCCAAGATGGTGATCCAGGCCTTCGTCGCCTCGGAGGATGCCCGGTTCTTCCAGCACGGCGGCTTCGACATGCAGAGCATCTCCCGCGCCTTTTTCAAGAACCTCGAGGCGGGCAGGATCGTCCAGGGGGGGAGCACGATCACCCAGCAGGTCGCCAAATCGCTCTATCTCTCCTCGGAGAAGAGCTACATGCGGAAGATCAAGGAGGCGCTCCTCGCCTACAAGATCGACCGGTACCTGACCAAGGAAGAGATCATCACCCTCTACCTGAACCACATCTACCTCGGCCACGGAACCTACGGCGTCGAGGCCGCGGCCCAAGGCTATTTCGGGAAAAGCTCCCGCAACCTGACGCTTCCGGAAGCCGCCCTGCTCGCGGGCCTTCCCAAGGCCCCGAACAACTATTCGCCCTATCTCCATCCCGACCGGGCCTACCAGCGCCAGGCCTACGTCCTCAACCGGATGTTCGAGGACGGCTACATCAGCGAGGCCGAGAAGAGCCGGGCGCTCTCCACCCAGGTCAAACTCCGTTCGATCAAGCCCAAGGACAAGATCGCCCCCTACTTCATCGAGAACATCCGGCGCTACATCCAGGAGAAGTACGGCAGCGACGTCCTCTACAAGGAGGGGCTCGAGGTCTACACGACGCTCAACATCCAGATGCAGAAGGCGGCGCGCGACGCCGTGGAGCAGGGGCTCAAGGAGATGGAGGAGCGGGAGAAATACGAGCCGGGGAAGGTCCAGGGCGCGCTCCTGGCGATGGAGGCGAAGACCGGCGCCATCCGGGCGATGGTCGGCGGGCGGGATTTCCAGCGGAGC
Organism: Deltaproteobacteria bacterium; assembly: GCA_021372695.1. The sequence goes on along the minus strand of JAJFTY010000161.1, from coordinate 4,390 downwards.
GAGTTCAACCGCGCGACCCAGTCCCGGCGCCAGCCTGGATCGGCCTTCAAGCCGCTGATCTACACGGCGGCCTTCGACAAAGGAATGACCCCGACGACGGTGATCGTGGACTCCCCGATCATCTATCCCGATCCCCAGCAGGCCGACGGGGTCTGGAAGCCGCAGAATTTCGACATGAAATTCCTGGGGCCGACCACGCTGCACAATGCGCTGATCCACTCCCGGAACATCATCACGATCAAGGTCCTCGAGGAGATCGGCGTGGACTACGCGGCGGCCTACGCGGCCAACCTGGGGATCACCTCGCCCATCTCCCGGAACCTTTCGATGGCCCTCGGCACCTCCGGCGTAACGCTCCAGGAACTGGTCCGCGCTTACGGCGTCCTGGCGAACGGCGGGAAGCGGGTGCAGCCCTACTTCATCAGGAAGATCGTCGACCGGACGGGGCACGTCTTCGAGGAGGCGCAGCCGAAAGAGGAGCAGGTGATCGATCCGCGAATCGCCTTCATGACGAGCCACGTCATGCAGGACGTCGTCGAAAGCGGGACCGGCCAGCGGGTGCGGAAGCTCGGCCGGCCGGTCGCCGGCAAGACCGGAACGACCGACGACACGCGGGACGCCTGGTTCATGGGGTTCACGCCGTCGCTCGTGGCCGGAGTCTGGGTCGGTTTCGATCAGGAGCGGCCGATGGGCCGGCAGGAGGTCGGAGGCCGCGCGGCAGCCCCGATCTGGCTCTACTTCGCCGAGAAGGCCCTCCAGGGAACACCGATCGAACTCTTCCCCGTGCCCGAGGGGATCGTCTTCATGAAGGTCGATCCGAAAACGGGCGCCCCGGCCAAACCTGCGCAGAAAGGGGCGTTCTACGAGTGCTTCCTCGAGGGAACGACGCCCGACGATGCGGAGACCGTCGATCCCGCCAATCTTCCGGAAAGCCTGCGCCGGTTCGACACCGAACCGAACCCCTGACCACGAAACCCCCTGGAGGAGGGGATCATGACGGCGCTTCCCCGACAGGGAAACGCCGTCATGGTCGTCATTCGCGATGCCTGCCCCTCAGGGCACGCTAGCCATGGACCGTGCTATGCGTCAGGCATTTCGTGCAGGTGACCTCAATTTCATCTTCGTCGGACGGCAGGGGGTGAGGATAGATGAACCCACCGCTGATGAAGAAGATGAATATTTTCCAGGTGCGGGCTGCCACCCGCCGGGAGTGAGAACGACTCGGCACACAGGTCGTCTCCTCGTTACATTTTGCGCAATGGTGACGATACACCTTGTTCGTGCCCATGACGGCTTCCTCCTCATGCGAAAGCTGTGCTATTTTCACGAGTTTATTTCAGGCCTGAAATATCAGGCTCTACTGTTCCCTATCCTGCCGCATCGCCCACCAGATCCAGACGCCGAGCCCGACCACCATGAGCAACATGACAATTCCGCCTAACCAGGGACCTTCCATTTCGATCTCTCCTCTCTTGACTCAAGAACGGTCACCGAACCCCTGACCTGCACCCCGCCGGTCAGGGAGCTGTGCGTATACAGGCATCCCTGTCGTGAACGACGGGTAAGACCTCATTCAGCGATGGGTCGGCAACGGTGTTTGTGAATTCGTGGAATCCGAACGAGCGGTCCGCTAGGACCGGGCGGGAGGAGCCCTGAGGGCGTAGGGCAATCGGTATAAAAATGAGACGGTAACTGATGACTTCTGATCAACGGAGAAAAGGGGGACAACCGACTCCGGCGCGAAATCGCCGGTGCTCGTTATCCCGGTCGTAACGTTGTTGTCCAGGCTGCCGCTGGGGCAGGAGATGAAACGAAGCTCTTCGCGCAGGTCGAGGACGTCCGCCGTGAAGGCGGAAAAAATGACGATCAGGAAAACGAGAAAGAGTGTCTTCCTTCTATGGAGCGATTCGAAAATTCTCATGAACGCTTCTTTCGTCCGTTTGGCAAAAGGCTAGCAGAACCGAAAGTCTTGTCAAGGGTTATTTCCTGGTAGCCTTTCGGGGGGAAATCGGTCGCCGGCTCGTCCGAGCAGGTCGATCTGATGGGCGATGAGGACGAGTTCGCACCGCTCGATCTGCGAGTGGCGGATGGCGATCCAGCGGGCGAACCGTTCGGGATCCAGCTGGGGATGGCCCTTCAGGGAGAGACCGATGCCGTTGACGATGAAATGGCAGAAATAGGCCTCGTCCCCGGGATAACCTCCGCCCTTCGGGAAGACCACCCAGTCGGAGCTCCCGGCGGCCAGAATCTCGACCCCCAGCCCGCGGAGCCGCGTCAGGAGGCGGCGTCCCGTCCGGCTCTCTCCGGAGGGCTTCCCGTCGACGACGCGGCCGTCCATGCTCTCGTGATAGAGGGCGAGGATTTCGCCGTCCAGCGCAGGGTCGACGGGCGGTTCGAGGACCGTCAGACCGTCGAAATTCATGGTCAGGCTGAGCAGGCCGCCGGGCCGGGTCAGGGAGATCAGGCCGGGCAGGACGGCGTCCATGTCGACCAGATCCAGGAAGGCATGGGCGACGACCAGGTCCCGGTCCCTTCTCCCCTGCTCCCGCTCCAAGAACCGGTGCAGGTCGATCGCCTCGAAACAGGCGGAGATGCGCGACCCGCCCCGCTCGATGCGAAACGCGCAGGCGGGGTCGGGATCCGCCGCCGGCGAAAATCCGTGGTCGGCCGCCCAGAGCGGAACGCGACGGACCGCCTCGGCGATGTGATCGGCCGCGATGTCGATCGCCTCGTAACGCGCGTTCTTCAGGATGCCCCGGCCAGCCAGCCGCTCCAGCATGGTCCCGATGCCTGCGCCGATTTCCAGGATCTCGACCGGACGGTCTCCGAAATCCGCGAGGGCGATCGTGAGCCGCAGCAGCACATGTCCGTTCAGGGCGCGGTCGTCCACGCTTTTCTTGGCCGCCAGATACCGGATAGAGGAGTAGTCACCCGGGATGGCCATGGTTGAAACCTCCCGTCATCCCATGCTTTTTCCAACCGGTCACCTCCTCGAGGAACGTCTCCACCCGGGCCCCGCTGGCCGCCCAGGTCGGGTGGTGCCGGGAACGCTCCCAGGCTGCCAGGCTCATCGACAGGAGCAGGTCCCGGTCCCGGATCCACCGTCCGATGGCCGCCGCGAGAGAGCGGACATCGCCGGGGGAGACGAGGAATCCCTCGCGCCCGTCGGCGACGACCTCCGGAACGGCCCCCACCATCGAAGCGAGGACGGTTGCCCCGGACCGCATCGCCTCGAGATAGACGATGCCGAACCCCTCGTAGGACGAAGGAACGGCCAGGCAATGGTGACTCATGAGCAGGCCGGTCAGCTCCGCAGGTGTCACCGTGTCCAGGAGCCTCACCCGCTCCCCCAGGCCGGCCCGGGCGATCTGGTTCGCGATTCGCCGGACATAAGGGCCGTCCGCGGAGAGGCTTCCCGCAACGGTCAGCTCCCAGCTTTCGCCCGCCAGCAGGCTCAGGGCCGAAACCAGAGTATGAAGCCCCTTCCGGGGAATCACGTTTCCCGTGAAGAGGATCCGGAGCGGCCCGGGCCGGCGGCATCGTTCCGCCACCTTGTCGGCGGGGATGCAGGGGACGTGGTCGCTGCCCGGATAGGCCACCACGGAGCAGGGTTCCCCGCCGAGGAGTTCCCGGACGACGGCGCGGGTCGTTTCGCTGTTGAAGACGAAGCCGTCGACGGTCCGGAGATAACGTCTTTCCGCGAGGCGATAGAGGCGGTTTTGCCAGGCGGGCCGCGCTTCGGAGCTTCGCAGGTGATGCACGATCGCGACGATCGGCCCCTTCCAGCGCTTCTTCAGTTGCCGGTTCATACGGAAGAGCGAGGGGTGGCACAGCTCATCCTGGAGGAGGAGATCGGGCGACATCGCCTCCAGGGCCCGGGGCCAGGCGCGCAAAAGATTGTCCGTCAGGTGGCGAAGGTAGCTTCCCGGCGGGAGGGGGAGGAGCTCCACCCGCGCCCCCCGCTTCCGGAGGTTCTCGACCAGGAGCCGGTCGTAGAGATAGCCGCCCGAGACCTGGTCGAGACTGCCGTAGATGATGAGGCTGGCATTCATGGGAGTTCCCGGCGGCAGGCAGCCCACGCGTTGGTACTTTCGAACACCTTGACGGAGACGGCCGACAGGGCCGTCTCCGCGATCTCCGCGCTGACTGACCGGCAGAAGAGCTCGGCCAGCCGCTCGACGCTGGGGTTCAGGCCCGCAAAGTCCGGAAGGTCATTGAGCGTGCTCCCGGAAATCCGGGCCAGGATCCGGTCCAGCGCGGCTTCGATCGCCGTGATGTCGACGAGGTAACCGTGTTCGTTCAGCCGCGTCCCCTCGAGGCACACCTCGACCGCGTAGGGATGCGCGTGAAGTGCGTTTTCGCTGCCCCAATCACCGCCGATCAGGAAATG
>JAJFTY010000141.1 GCA_021372695.1 Deltaproteobacteria bacterium | reverse complement strand
TTTCTGGAAATCCTTGATCCCCCAGTGTATCTGCGTCCTTTTGTCGCGGGAATTGGCGAGCGGCATGATGATATGGTTGTAGACCTGGGCAAGAGCGTTCCCATGACCTGAGTGCGAAGCAATACTGAGCCTGTCCGCCTCCAGAATTGCCTCATAGACGGGGGGCGCGAATTCACTCATCCATGCGAGCAGTGTCGGTCCGAAGTTGAAGCTGATCTTCGAATAGTTGCTGACGATGTCGGTGATACGCCCATCCCCGTTAACCATCCGTGCGGCCGAATTGGGCGCGTAGCACTCCGAGGTGATGCGTTCGTTCCAGTCGTGAAATGGGTAGGCGGAGTCCTGGATCTCAACAGATTCAAGCCAGGGGTTTTCCCGCGGCGGCTGGTAAAAATGGCAATGAATGCAAATGTATCGTTCCATCATGACCTCCCTCAGCCGATCACAAGAGTGCCCCGGCTTCGCGGTCTCTTCGCCCCTCTTCTTCCATCACGTCTCCTCTCTGATGTGGACCGTTCTTTGCGGGAAGGGGATCTCCACCCCTTCCCTGCGGAACCTCTCGAAGATGCGTTTGCGCAGTTCATGCTGGGCAAAATACTGGTCCACAAATTCACCGATCTGGCAAATGAGGGTGAAATCCAGGGAGCTTTCTCCAAACCCCGGTATGAAACGGACGAAAGGCTCGGGGTCGCCAAGCAAACCCGGGATCTCTCCGACAGACCTCTTCGCCTCATCGACGAGCATCTGTTCCACCGCCGCCGGGTCACTCGCGTAACTGACGGAGATCGGGATCAGAAGCGAGAGTCTTTTCTCGGGGAGATAGTAATTGGTGACGACGCTTTTCGACAGTTTGCTGTTGGGTATTATGACCATGTTATTGGGGAGCATCCTCACCCGTGTCGTTCTCCAGGTGATGTCTTCCACGTAACCCTCCTGACCGGACTCCAGTTTGACGAAATCACCTATTCTGACCGACCTTTCAAGAATGATGTGGATCCCGGCGAAGAGGTTGGCAAGGGTATCCTGAAGAGCCAGGGCCACGGCGAGGCCCCCAACGCCAAGGGCGGTAAGCAGCGGTGCGATGGAAATCCCGAGCGTGTTAAGAACAATCAGGCAGCCTATTATGACGATCGTACCTTTGATGACTCCGTGCATCAGCCCCGTCGGCGGAATGGGCAGGTCGGCCCTTTGCACATAATTCGTGAAGAGCCTTCCCGCGAGGTTCGCCGTTGCAATGGTTATCGACAGGATAATAAGAACATCGATAGTGAGTTTGATGTATCGGACATAGTGTCCGGGTATATCCGACATTTCCACCCCGACGGAGAGGGCAATGGCGATGCACCAGTACCACGAAGGTGTGCTCAGGGAGGCAACGACGATATTGTCCATCCTCGTTGACGTTTTGGAGCTCCAGTGCCTGAAAAGTTTGAAAATAGCGATCCTGAGCGCTGCAAGAACGACAAAGCAGCCTGCGGCGGCAATCGTGGGAATGAGAAAGCGTTCATATGCCATGAGTTCAGCCCCCTTGCACCCTTGTTTGAACGGCAATCATGGAGCGCAGCGGCGTGCCGTTCGTGATCTGCGTCGTCTCAAGACGATGATCCATCGAATCGACCAGTTCTCTGAAACGTTTTCTGTGGACAGCCTGCAGGGGTTCTCCGCAGAGAGGCTGCAATGAAAGAGGGTTTACGGGTTTTCCCGCCACCCTTATCTCCAGGTGGAGATGAGGGCCCGTGGCGAGGCCGGTCGCACCGACAAAACCTATGACCTCGCCTTGCGCGACTCGCGCCTTTCCCGTGACGTCCTTGCTGATGCTCGATAGATGCCCGTAATACGTGCTGTAACCGTTCCGGTGTTTTATGATGACCAGCTTTCCGTAGCTTCCCCGGTATCCCGCGAAAAGGATCTCACCGTCACCCAATGCGGAAACCGGCGTTCCCGATGCTGCGGCGTAATCGATACCCTGGTGCGGCCTGTATTTCTTGAGCACAGGATGAAGGCGTCTGCCGGCATAAGACGAACTGATCCTCCTGAAATTAAGGGGGGCCTTGAGAAATGCTTTTCGGAGCGGTGTTCCCCCGGCATCGTAGTAGTCCGCCGATCCGTTCACTTCATACCGATAGGCCATGTATCTCCGACCGTCATTAACGAATTCGGCTGACAAAATGTCGCCGAACTTCTTGAAGGTATTCCCCACAAAAAGACCTTCGACAATTATCTTGAATGTATCACCGTCCCTCAGGTCTGTAGT
>JAJFTY010000136.1 GCA_021372695.1 Deltaproteobacteria bacterium | reverse complement strand
TCCTTTAAGGGACCGGCAACGGGAACGGCAACGGCAACGGCCACGGGGGGGGATTGCCTCCGCGGAACTTCCGCGGCACTTCCACGGAGTTTCCGCGCCCTATCCCTGAGCACTTTTTGTATGTATTTGCCCTGATGGTCGTTCCAATCGTTTATCATCCCTTTTACTACCCACCCTTCTTCGGTCAAAGCTGTCAAGAAATCATCTGGATTTCCACTCCATCCAGAGAATGTGGCGATCTCTTCCGCCGACATACCAGACAGATCACCGTCGATCTGGTGCTCGACGGCCCAGCACCAGAGCTTGATTAGATGGCCGGCGGCGTGGATGTGGGAAAGGCCGATTCGCTTCCCGAATCTGAAGAGTTTTTTGCTGTCCCATAGATTCGGGTCAACGAGCACCTTCATGGCCGCCCCCAAAAAGATCCCCCCCGGGCGGTGGTTACGAAGCGTCCACGGTGAGGTGGAATCTTCCCGCGCCGAGGGGGACCGATTTGGAAAAGGCTCATCAAACGCTCCGTAACCGAGAGCCACTATAACGACCATCCGGATTTTGTAAACATTTAATTTCGATCACCTGGTCGATCGACGCCAGATCTCCTCGAGGACCTCGTCCTGGCGTTCCGTCAGGGTCGCCAGGGACTTCAGCCCCTGGACGAAGTCGTCCTCCCACTCCGTCAGCCGGAACCCCTCCGCGTCCACGGCCCGCTCGATCTCCTCGATCATCTTCAGGTGGTCGCTCACGGCCTGCGCTCCCCGGCGCACCCCGCCGCGTTCCGCTCCCCGATCGGGCGGCCCAGAGTCCAGTCCGTCCGGCTCTTTCGGAACTCGACCCCTCCGACCAGCCACGGGTTGTCCTGGCAGAGGAGGCGGGCGACGGGTGCTCTCAAACTGTTGTCACAAAAATACTTTCCCTTCCGCTTCGGTGCTTGGCACAGGAACCTGGCGTTCGAGAACAGACGATCGATCGCCCACCGGCCATATTTCATCATGTCCTCGAAGGCCCACCGGCGAAGGAGCCGGTAGACCGGCTGGTTCTCGGCCACCCACGCGCGGGCCTCGGAAGTCAGGTCCCGGCTGGGTCGGGGAGGCCTGGCGCGCAACCCCCGGTTCTCTCGGATGTCCTCGGCGACGGATGGGTCTGGCATGGAGCACCCTCCTTCTCCGCGCAGTCGCGGTAGAGATGGCATATGGGGCCGCAGTCGTACCCTTCGCAATCCCCGACCAACGGGTGCAGGACGTTCCTCACCCTCGCCTTCAGGGCGGCGAGTTCAGATTCTTTATCCTTGACGAATGAGTCAATATTCGGGTTGCGGACCATGAGCTCGATCACGCCACAGGTCTTTAGGAAGGCGATTTCGGAGAGAGCCTTCATCAACAATTCCCCTCCAACTTCAGAGGCTATTTTCTCGATGGCATTCTGTTTGTAGAGCGCCTCGAATTCCGCACGGAGTTGTACCCCCTCATCCGGTCTCGTCATGCCCTCGTCCCTCCCATCGAGCACGAAATCTGAATCGCAGATGCTGCGTCATCTGGGAGATCCCATAGTCCCTGCGCCCCCCGCATCGGGATCGGATCCGGGAGGGGGACCACGTCCTCGAGGATCCAGCCGGCCGGGCCCTCGAAGAACCTGTCGTCCTTCCTGGGTCCCGCCCCGGTCTCGACGCCGGCGACGATCGCGCTCCCGACCAGGGCGCCGAGCGGCAGCGGATCCCGGAGCAGCTCGGCCAGCTCCGGGTACTCGGCCATCATGAGCCCATCGACGGCCACGGCCTTCTTGCCGGCGTGGATCCCGATGCGCTGCCCGATCAGCCACCTGGGGGGTACCCAGGAGCGGTTCTCGATCCGCTTCGGGCCTCGGACGATCAGGGAGGCCCAGGGCTGCCAGATGGTCAGGGCCTTCATTCCGACCTCCGCGCCCGCTCAGCGAGCATCGCATCGGTGTATGAGTATGCGCATGTTGTCGCTGACTTAATTTGCTGCACGAATGTATCCCCGCGTCCGCCTAGCTCGCGTTCGGCATCGGAGGATGCCTTCGCTTGGCGGATCGTCTCCGGGAGCGCCATCCCGGCGAACCAGTCGCGGAGTGTCATGCCGGGTTGCCCTTCTGATCCTGTTTCCCCACTAGAGGACGGATGGCATCCGGTCGGACGCGGAAACGCGTCTGGGTTCTCGGGCCTCACGGGAACAGCGCCCGCAGGACCAGCAATATCAGGATCGCCCATGGCATGCCTCCTCCTATCTGACCCCCGCCGCCCGAAGTAATTTCCCGAACCCCCTCCCGCTCGTCGGGCCGGCGAACCAGCCCGAGTACGGCCAGAAGTTGAACCGCCTTCCGTTGGGGAACGTCACGCGGATCGAATGCTCGTCGGGACCCGGCTCGATCCTCGCGCCCGTCGCCTCCAGCTCGGCGCGGGAGTACTGGATCCGCGCCTCCTCCACCTTCGCCTTGTGCCGGGCGTTGTACTCCCGCATCGCCCGGTAGTCGTCACCGAGGTCGCTCATCCCGGGATCCTCCTGCGCTTCTTGCACTCGAGCCAGGCGACCAGGACGGCCGCGGCCTGGATCAACTCCTGCTCGATCTCCGCGTCCGAGCGCATCTGGAGCCCGGCCGCGCACGCCTCGCCGATCTCCTCCATGAGGACCGTCAGCCACATGCTGTCCCCGTGGTTCTGGGAGCCCCACTTCGCGTCCTGCTTCTCCCGCTCGGATCGCAGGTCGTTCATGACCTCGACGAATTCCCGGTTCATGCGCTCACCGCCTTTCGGCCGGCGACCATCTCCCGCAGCACGTCGATGTCCATGGCGATCCGGATCCGGCGGCCCCAGTGCGTCCGGTGCTGCGGCCCGCTCGCCCTGCGCTCGAGGTCCGCCAGCAGGTCCTTGAGAGATCCCGCGTAGAACTCCTCGGCTATCCAGGTCAGCTCCTGCTGCGTCGTCTTCCG
>JAJFTY010000133.1 GCA_021372695.1 Deltaproteobacteria bacterium | reverse complement strand
ATCCGCTGCGCAGGCTGATCTTCGCGTTCGCAAACCAAAATTCAGCTCAACTCTTATCATCATTCCGGTCGGGCTGCAATGTGAACCGCCGCGGTTAAATCTCTTTGACTATTGAACTGCTCCGGATTAAGATGGGCAACCCACGGGATGGTGTGCGCCTTCTTCATTCCGAATCTTGTGGGAAATTGATGAGTTTGGTATTTCAGGCTAATCAGAAAATGGATGGCTCTCGCCAAAGGCTGAAACCATGGGCAACCGTTCAATCGCATTCCTTCTTCTGCTACTGCTGGGCGTCTTTCTGGCGGTCAAGTTCGATCTGCCGACGAAGGTGACGATCGGTGTGACGAACCTGATCTATGGCGACGAGATGAGAGGGATCGGCGGCTTTCGCGTTCTGGCCGATGTCCCGAATCCGGAGATCCAGAAGGAGGGACTGACCGGTGAATCAGTCCGCGAGACCCTGGCCATCGCACTTCAGAAAGCCGGCGTCCAGATCCTGCAGGATGAACTCTGGCAGAAGACGTCCGGGCGGCCCTCTTTGACCATCTCGGTCCAGGCCGTGAAGCAGCCGGGGAAGACCTACCAGTACACGGTGACGCTCGAAGCGGTCAGAAACGAGTCTGAAGAGGGCGCGCCCGGAGAGGAAAAGAGCAAGACGATCTGGTCCACTTACAAGATAGGGGAGGGCGATATCTCCGAGATCCGGACGAAATTAGCCGAAGTTACGGACCTTTTCCTGAAAGCCCGCTCCGGCGGCTGAATGGGTTGAACGCTCCTCCAAATTCATTTTCCGTTCGTGCAGTCGAACTCTTTTCCTTTTCAATCGGCATCCCCCGCGGATCGGTGAGCATGAGGCGGAGCATTCTGGTCCTGTTGAAAGTCAGCCGTCCTTCGTTCTGGATTGCCCTGCCTCTGGTGTTCTGCATCGGGCTGGCTTACGGGCAGCACGGGCTTGCGGATCCCGCATTCCGGTTCACACCGCTGATCGTCCTTCAGATGCTGATGCTTTCGTTCCCCGTCTGCCTCTTCACCTTTGGCCTGAATGATATCCATGACCGCGAATCCGATCAGATGAATCCGCGAAAGACGAGGATCGAAGGCATCGGGATGGAGTTCCCGGATGGCCGGATGATCCGGATTACCGCGTTCGGTACGGGAATCGCGTTTCTGTCCGTTTCCGCGGCAACTGCAAACCTGGCCAATATCTACTTTGCCGTGATCCTGCTCTTGCTGGCCTACGTATACTCGGTTCCGCCCTGGAGGCTGAAGACCCGGCCGCCGTTCGACGTGATGTCTGCCGGCATCATGGGATTCTTCGCGCCTTTCGGCCTGGGGTACAGCTTCGTGGACGATGCAGCGGCCGTTCCCCTTCAAGCCTACTATTTCACCTGCTGCGCCATGGGCTTTCACGCGTTCAGCACGATCATGGACTACAGCGTGGACCGCTGCATCGGCGATCGAACCTTTGCCGTTGCTTACGGTAAAAGAGCCGCGGCCCTGTTTCCGGCCGCCATCTGTCTGTGCAGCCTTTTCCTGGTCCGTCTGAATTGGCTCAAAGTCTTTGCCATGGCAGGCCTTCTTCTGTTCATCGTGGTGGCCGTCATCCCTTCGGAGAGACTTGCCAGGTATTTTTTTATGGTGCTGTTTCTGGCCGCCGTCGCGATCGCGTGCGTCTGGATTGCATCCTTCATCTCGTGATGAGAAGGATTCCTCGTTGAATCCAGCGGCATCGATGCGAGAAGAGGCGGCGTAGCGAAGCGGAATGAACGTCCGGCCCCGAACCACGAAGCTGCTGAGATGGTCGGATCGGGATGCCCAGCATGAGGAGCGGAAGTGACCTTCAAGAAGATCGTCCGGGCTCTTGAACACGGAATGGAAGAAAGACGGTTCGGAATCCGACTGGCCGCCCCTTTCTTCTTTCTTCTGACGGCCCTGCTCCGGTGTTATCTGGAAACCCATGTCATCGCTGCCCGTTCCTACTTCTCCTATTTCGTCGCACTTCATCATGTCCTCTGGTATCTTTCGACGATCCTGGCCGTCATATCGATAACGCATCTGATTCTGAAGGTGGCCGTCGAGAAGCTGCTCTGGCTGATGTACGGTGCGGTTTTACTGCTGATCCCGGCTGCAATGGCCATGATTCAGGGGAAACCCCTGCTGATCGACTACCTGACGGGATCGTTCAGCCAGATCATCACGCACATCCTTACGTTCTATTTCACCTACCAGCAGAACCTGCCGCTCAGGGCGGAAATCATCGTCATCTTCGCTGGTATGACCGGGGTTGGTTACCTTTACAGCAGGAGTTGGTGGCGCGGCTTGGCCCTGGGAGCGGCCGTCTATCTGATCGGCAACCTGCTGGCCATCAGCTGGCTCGGTACATCCCCAACCTCGAAGTCCGTTTTTGTTGTCCACTCCACTCTGTTGAACCACCCCTTCCTGGCGGTGGTCTTTGCTCACATCCTGACTTTGGTTTCGGCTGTGCTGGCGAGCAGGGCGGGCCTCATCCGAGGCGGTTCGCGACCGTTCCTGTTGTCAGCGATCGCGGCGGTGGCGGTGGCGGGGGTCTACATGGCGGTCATGGCGCAGTCCGGCTGGTTTTCGCATCCGATCGACATCGTCCTGACCTCCCTTCCGATCTGGTCGACGGCTTTTGCGGCAACCCTGTGGCGCAACAGTGAGCCGGCATCACTGAGCCGCTGGTTCTGGGTCGTCGTGCTGACGCTGCTCTTTTTTCAGTGGGCGGTGCTGGGGCCCATCTATTTTCATGCGGGCGTGGCGAAGCCCTTGACCGTCCGGGAATTCTGGACACTGCCCCAGCGACCTTTTTGAAGTGTCGAGGAACAACGGATGCTGGACTATCTGCGGCTGTTTCGGGCGGACGCCGCCTTGATTGCCTTTTTTTCGTACATGGCCGGCGCTGAACTGGCAGGAGGGGCCGGTCTGCGGGATTTCGTCGCGGCAGCCCTCGTCACGTGCATCTCGACGAATTTCATTTACAGCTTCAACTCCTGGGCGGATCGTGAGATCGACGCGGTCAACAAGCCGTGGCGGCCCATCCCCGCCGGGCGGATTACGGCGGAAAAGGCACTGGGTTACTCCCTGTTTCTGCTTCTGCTGGCCGTGGCATACCCGTTCTTGATCGCACGCTCGGCATTGACGCTCCTCCTCTTCGAGCTTCTGCCGGCACTGGGTCTTCTCTATTCGGCGAGGCCTTTCTGCTTTCGAAAGCACCCGGCCCTTTCGACGCCGACCATCAGCCTGGGCCTCATCACGCCGCTCATGCTCGGCTGTTTCATGAACGGCGCGGATCGTCTTCTTTGGGCCGTCTTTGTCGCGCTTTTCGTCTATTGCCTGTGCGTTGTGCCGCTCAAGGATATCGAAGACGCAGAAGGGGACCGGGCCTTCGGAATTCGGAACCTTCACCTTGCCTGGGGAGACCGGCTTCCTCTCTTTTCCCTCGCAGGCCTGACCCTGGATCTGGTGTGGATCTGCGTGGCTCCGATGCAGCAAGCGCTGAAGATTGTCGTGGCCGCCGTTGTCGCGGTCACCACGGCGTGCATCGGGATTTTCCGCTGTCTGCGGCTCAAACCCGAGAGACTCTACAAGGCCGTCATCCGGACGGCGATCGTCCTGGCCGTTGCGGCGGGCATATTTTTCCGATGGGGGTGATCCTACGATGCCCTGCACTGCCTTTCTTCATCAAATCCTCGTCCAGACGGTCACAGAGCTCTTCTTTGCGTATGAAAGACAAAGGATGGCATAGATGATGTCAGCACCCAAGATGGTCAGGAAAATTGGGTAGTAGATCGGCTTTACTGTCATGCCGTCATGAATCAGTATGCCGAGAATGACAGTACCTGTTGCCGCGAGTTTGAAGAGCGCAATATAAAACGACTGCCCTCTCAAGTCTTTCCGCGAGAGGATCATATGAATGAAAAGTAGGGACATCACTGCATTCTGAAAAAAAGCGGTGATGAAGAATCGTATCTGATAACGGGAATCGTAGATCAATACCATGAAATATGCCACTATTCCAAGAATACTCATGGCCGAATATTTGAGCATGGCCGTCTGTCGGAGTCTGCTATGAAAGGCGATCATCTGATACAGGACAAAAAGATCCAGCACGAGCCAAGCGATTCCATATCCCCTCATGATGGAACGATCTGTGAAGAAGCCGTCGTAAATCTCCCATGCGATGTTCATAATGATCGCTATGGCTGGAATGCCGTAACTTCTGTCGAGATAGCCTCTTCTTATAGCCAGCAGGTAAGTTGCTATCCAAAGAATGCCACAGAGGTGCTTTAGTGCACTTATCTCCTGCATCTTTGAGCTCCCAAGCTGTCTCCCGCACCCGTCTTTCACCGCCGACCTTAGTCTGCGTTTGATCGCCGACAATTACGGAACTCACAAACATCCCAGAGTGACAACGACATTCACGGCACTACTCGCTTCTGAGACCGGGTAGAAGGCCAGTGGCTGTCTTTTCATACATATTGATGGCAAAGTCATCGAAGAACGCCCGGTCATTGGGAGCGTCTATCCCCATCGTGTGCAGACCGATTTCAAATTCGTTTAGGGTGCCGCTGGACGGAGATTTGTACCAGTCCGTATAAACGGTGGGCCAATCCCTCTGGCTGGCATCCGCATAAGCCGCGGCGTCATATGCCCTGTCCACAATTTTCTTGTTGTACGAGCTTCCCCAGGCCCCGCTGGGACCCCAGCCCGTCCCCGAATTGGCCGTCACCACCTGCGACGAGAAGTTGGACGTGCTGGACGCAGGTACTTTCTCGTTCCAGACCGTTGCCGTCAGGAAATTCCCCTCTTCCGGCCAGTGGATCGTGCCCCGGGGTTCCGCGCGGCGGTATATGCTCTTAGAATCGCCATAGGCCTGCCCAGAAGGAGGCGCGAGGCCGTCGGGATCGCCGTAGTGGACCTGGAGCACGTTGACCTTGTCGTCCTGTGAGCCGTCGCAGTCGAAGTCGCCTTTGATCTCGAAGAGCTGGACCATGAGGGTGATCCACGGTTTGGGATAGATGCGGTAATTGTTGTTCTTGAGGAAGTCATGCGTCCGTGCCCCCGTTTCGCCCGTTCCCGGGAAGATGTAGGCCACGGGACGGTTCGCATAACTCCGCCCCGCGGTGGTGGTCACGGACATGGGGCCCACGGGGAGGCCGGTTGCGCGATCCCTGACCGTTCCGACATAGCAGCCGGCATCCGTTGCTGGGAGCTGGTTGTAATCATTGGCCTGCGCTCCCAGAACGGTAATCCCCTCCTTCTCCGTCGTCGCCAGGATATTGGACTGGTCCACCAGCCGGATGGCCGTAAGAACGTTCCCGCCCGTCGGAGTGGCGACGCCGGCGATGGCGCCGTCATACCATCCCGCGGTGAATCCCGCCGGCGGCGCCGTGCTGCCCGTTCCGTAACGGTAGAGCGTGGTCGCCGTTTCGGCGCAAGTCTCTTTGAAAGCCAGCCAGTCTATCTGTGTCTCTTGCGTAGTGCTCCAGCCGCTGCTTAAATCAATATAGCCACGCTGCCAGAGGAGTACGTAGGGCCGGCCGTCCCTGGGTGGCGTGGAGGACCAAGTCGTCCATTGGAAGTCGGCGTTCGACTGCCTGAGGCAGGCAAGTTGGGTCGAATTGGGTGCCGTCGCGTCAGAGTTGGAGTCCCAGGACTTGAAGAGATAATCGGAGATGCCATCACGGTCACGGGTGGGGTCGCTGGAGCCAGACTGCCCCTGGATGCCTCGCATGAGTGACACTCCGTAGTATTTCATGGTGGTCGTTGACGCTCCGGGAGAAAGGCGGAAGGCAAGCCCCGGCATGTATGAGCCAGGGGTTTTTGTGCTCGCCCCAGTGAAATTCTCGTCCACTGCTGAGAAACGCACCTTGACTTGCAGGTCGTAACTCAGGGTATAACCAGAATTGGCCCAGATCGTCTGAAGTTGCGGCACCGCGATGCCCGACACGTACTCGCGGACTTGGGAACTGCTGACCCCCGCTCCCATATAGCTAACAGAATCTATGGCGCTTTTCACTTTCAGGGCGCCGACGGAGGCCTCATACTCGCTGGTTCCTATGAGGTCCGTTCTAGCGGCGGCGAGAGCGGGGCCTTGCCAGGCCGTCGTCGTCTTCTTCCAGGTGTCGACCTTGACCAGGGACTGATCGTAGTAGAGCATCCTCTCGGCCGAGAATCCACCGCCTTCGGTCCCGGCGATCCCCTTGGATTTGATCTCGGCGTGCCTTTCAAGCGCGACATACACTGGCGGACTTGAAGGGATAGTGAGGCCGGATGCAGGTATAGGCTTCAGCGTCGGACTGGGAATGTTGTGAAGGCCAATGAAATAGGCCCTCACGCCGTCCCACACGACGTGATCATAGGCGATCGTATAGGTGGTGCCGGAAACGGAAAACGAGATGACACCCCTGTCTTTCGGAAAATCGTCAAGCGCCGTTGTCGTACCGGATACCCGCAGAGTCTGGCTCGATGAACTGAAGCCCTCAGGGGAAATGACCTGAGCCGCGGCAAGCGCTGCCGGATAGACCAGCTGGCCTGCGGCAATGTTCGCGGTCGAGAGGCCGGAGAAGGTGATGGTGTGGTTGGCCGAGTCGTAGGAGGTGGATGTGTAACTTCTAAAGTCGGATGATCCGGCTCCTCCGATGCGGAGGTAGCGGTTTCCTGAAAAAGCCTCCGCATCGCTGAATCTTGACGGAAAGCTGTCCGCACCGGAGGCCGCCGCCAAGGCGTGGTCCACAGTCAGAGTTGTGCCTCCCGTCTTAACCCTTGCTTTGAACCAGTACGGGTAAATGAAGACCTTGAAGGAATCACCGTTCGTGAGGGTGAAGGTTTTGTTGTGATTGGCCGCGAGATTTGCTTCCGTATCGAGCCGCAGGTACTCCTTCACCGCATAGGAAAATCCGGATTCCGCCATGTAATTGGCCCGGGGCTGGAACATGGAGGCCACGTTGCCGATGGTCGAGGCGCTGAAGATCGGGACCATGGCGGCACCCAGGGCGGACATGATGACCATCGTAACGATGAGGCCGATCAGGATGCTGCCGCGTGTCGAGAGTGGCTGGAGCGTGCGTCCGCTGCGAGCCCGGTTGACGAAGGCGGATCCGAGGCGGAGGAGCAGGAGTGTCAGCGCGGGGATCAGGATCAGGCCGAGGGGGAAGTAGAGGATCAGGAACGCCGTCCCCACGACGGGGGTCAGCAGAAGGCGTGCCGTCCATCGGGCTGCCGGATGATGGCCGATGAAAGCGGCCAGAGCCGGACCCTCGCGGTAATACCAGGCGATGAACCGCTTTCCCGCCTCGCTCCGGGTGAGGACGCGATCCCGAAACTGGCGCAGCAGAACGACGGCTGCATTTTTGTCATCGCCATACGCGGCTGTGGCGACGAAACACCCTCCCGATCCGGTCCCGTACTTGGCCTGCAGGGCCTGGACGTCCCCCCTGGCCGTGTTAACCGGCACGGCCCGGGAGGCGAAGGTGCTGGCGTTCGTTCCCGATTGCCCCGCCTGGGTCATCGTCACCCGGACCATATTCAAATCGGAGACCTGCTGACCCGGGCTCCAGAAGCTGTCCCCTCCCACGTCGGTGCGCAGATACTCCAGGTTGAAACCCGTCAGGCCGTCGCAGAGAATGTCCGTTGCGCCGCCGACGGTCAGCGACAGGGTGCCTCCGCTGTAGGAATAGGTTTCCGTCACGGGCCCGTCGGAGAGTCTGTCGTTCCTCGTCAGGGTCAATGAAGTGCTTGTGGGATTCGACACACTGGTCCAGTTGGTGATCGATTTGGTGAGCCGGTTCATGGCGTGCTGGTTCTTCTGGCTGATCTCCGCCGCCTCCCGGGTGAAGATGAAGGCCTGGGTCGCCTGCACGATTCCCATGCCGGCTACGGCGGCCATGATGCCGACCAGAATCAGGGAAACCACGACTTCTATGAGGGTGAAACCGCGGCTCGATGCAGTTTTGATC
>JAJFTY010000119.1 GCA_021372695.1 Deltaproteobacteria bacterium | reverse complement strand
GGAACGAGACGGCGAATTACACCCTGTCGGTCGGCATCACCGGCCGTGGGGACGCCAAGGTGGCGGGAACGCCGTATCACTCGACCGGCGCGGTGCCGTGCTCCGTCGGCACGGATCCGAAGGGCTCCGCACAATGTTCGTTCGGCGTAATCCGCGGCGGGCAGGGCAAGGCGGAGGTTCACCTTGCATCACCCGGCTTCGACGTGAAGCTGCACAAGGACAAGTTGCGCATCCTCCGTTTCGACGGCCGCGCCGTGACCAGCGCCGATGCCAATGAGAAGGTGAAGTTCGAGAAGCAGGGTGACAACTGGTCGATCGGCGTCAATGACTTCTATTTCTACACCATTCCGGAAGCCGTGATCCTCGGCGGATGACCGGTTGTAACCGATCGACCGGGCTGCCGCACACCGGTATCAGGGAGCCGTGCGTGATGACGGCAGGCGCCTTCGGGTGCAGCACGACATCGCCTTTTGCGGCCGTGCGTTGGTGACAAACCATGGAACTCCTCGCATCGTTGTTCGTCGGAAAGCCGCTGAGCATACTGGCGATGGCCGCCCTCTTCCTCGCAGGGTACATCGCACTGAGGTTTACCGCCCTCGGCGCCGGGCGCCATCCCGGATGGCTTCTTGCGGCTGCCGGCTCGTGGGGGCTCTACGCGGCCTGGGAATGGCTGGTCCTCGTCCGGACCCCGGAGGCGAATATCCGGGTTGATCTTCTTGTGATCTGGCCGGTCCTGGCCATCCTCTCGGCGTGGGCGCTTTTCCGTTCGCTTCGATAAGTCGCCTCATCGTTCGCCCTACGGAGACGGCTATCCGGCTACGGCATGCTGTGCGTGCAGGAAGCGTTCTTCCGCGCTGCCTATCAAGGATCTTTTTCGGCCGGGATCACCCTTCGACCCGTTACCAAAATGGTACGACGTCCCCGGTTCCGGCCTGCCCGATATTAACTCAACCCAATGATTGTAAAAGGCTATTTCTTTTCAGTTTGCCCTTGATTTGGCCGGGGCAACCTTCTATAATCAGCGCCACTTTGACGTTGACCCATCACGTTTCAAGCGCACACCGAACCGTAATTTCAAAAAAGGAGAGGCGATCTATGAAGAAGATTTGGACGCTCACGATTGTCCTGGTTGTCGCGGCGGCGTTTCTGGCAACGCCCTGCCTCGCGAAGACCACGTGGAACGCAAACTCGGTATGGCCCCCGAAGAACAACCACAGTGTCGGGCTGACGGAATTCGCCGAGAAGGTGAAGACGGCCACCAAAGGTGAGCTCGAGCTGGTGGTCAGCAGCGGCGGCGCGTTGGGATACAAGGGCCCCGAGCTCCTCAAGGTCGTCCGTGACGGCCTCGTGCCCGTCTCGGACATCCTGATCAGCGGCGTGGCCGGTGACGAGAAGATCTTCCAGATCGTGACGCTGCCCTTCCTCGTCCGGGATTTCAAGGAGCTGAAGATGCTCATCGATCTGTCCCGGCCCGCCTTCGACAAGACGGCCGAGGGCAAGTGGAAGCAGAAGATCCTCTACATCGCCCCCTGGCCGGGAGCCGGTCTCTGGACGAAGAAGAAGATCACGGCCGTTGCCGACCTGAAGGGCCTCAAGACACGCACCTATGACAAGAACGGCGCCCTCGTGATGGAAGCCGTCGGGGCAACCCCGCTGGCGCTTCCCTTCAGCGAGGTCTACACGTCTCTGCAGACGGGCGTCATCGACTCCGTCATGACCTCGACGCCCACCGCCGTGGACGCCAAGTTCTGGGAAGTGCTGAAATACTTCGAGCCCCTGAACATCACCATCGCCACGAACATGGTAACCGTCAACCTGGCCGCCTTCCGGAAACTCCCCAAGGCCCAGCAGGACGCCCTGGTGAAGGCCGGCAGGGAGATGGAGAAGGTCATGTGGGAGCGCGGTCCGAAGTGGGACAAGGACATGGAGGCCATCTCGAACAAGAACGGCATCGAGACCGTGGCCCCCTCCAAGCAGATGATCGCGGATCTCGAGAAGATCACGCAGAAGATTCGCGCCGACTGGGTCAAGGATGCGCCGCCCGAGGGCAAGAAGATCTACGCGGACTTCCTGAAGAAGGTCGGCCGCTAAAGATTCGATGTTCGACGTAAGGTGACAGAGGGGACCACGGCTCGTGATGAGATCCGTGGTCCCTGTTTCATTGGGCGTTTCATCAACGCTGACAGACATTGAGAGAGAAATGAAGAAGCTGATCATCCTGATCGACAATCTGTCCGGCATCGGCGGTTGGGTGGCGGGGATCCTGATGACCGTGGCGCTCGTCATCTCCGTCGGCGAAATCATCTTCCGGAGCTTTCTGAACAGCACCCTGTATGTCGCCGACGAATACACGGGCTACCTGATGGCCATGCTTACCTTCGCGGGGCTTGCCTACACGCTGCGCGAGCGCGGCCACATCCGGATGATGTTCGTGCCACACTTCATCAAGGGCAGGGCCCACGTCATCTACAACATGGTGTGCTTCTCGGTGGGCTTTTTCTTCTGCGCGGGTCTCACGCTCTTTACCTGGGAGTTCTTCTGGGACTCCGTCGTCAGCGAATCCCGGTCCATGCAGATCTCGGAAACCTATCTCGCGATCCCGCAGGTCTTCCTCCCTGTCGGGTCCCTGCTCCTGACCCTGCAGTTTGCGGCCGAGTTCCTGAAGGGCCTCGCCATGCTGCGCCAGGACACGGAAGGGCTTCGGATCCTCGAGGAATCGGATGATCTGGGGCGCTGATGTGAATCCGGAAAGGTCGGAGGCGCGGAAGATCGGAAGCGCGGACAGAACAGGAATGCGCGAGGTGTTTTCAGGCCACCGAAGCATGCCCGGTTCCTGCAGCTCTTGGAGATTATAAATCATGCAACTTGATATGGGACCTCTATCGGCAACGATCTGCGGGCTGCTCATTTTTTTCCTGGGCGGCTCCGTCTGGATCGGCAT
>JAJFTY010000080.1 GCA_021372695.1 Deltaproteobacteria bacterium | reverse complement strand
CGCCTCCGTGATGTCGAAATCGGCGATCACGCCGTCCCGCATGGGGCGGATGGCGACGATGTTTCCCGGCGTCCGTCCGAGCATCTTCTTAGCTTCCGTGCCCACGGCCAGGACCTTCTTCTCGCCCTTGGCGTTCTTGTGGACGGCGACGACGGAGGGTTCATTCAGTACGATCCCCTTGCCTCTGACATATACGAGGGTGTTGGCCGTTCCCAGATCGATGGCCAGGTCGTTGGAAAACTTTCCCAGAATAAAGTCGAAAAGCAAGTGCGTTCCTCCTGATTAACCTTAAGCATTTCCGAAGTCTGGATTCCGGCTTTCGCCGGAACGACGACTTCGACAGATACTATTGCCGGAGTGATAATAGCATCGCATCCGGCTTTAAGGGGCGATGATCTGCCGATTTCCCCATTCGCTCTCTGGCGATGAAAAATCACGCAACGGCTCGCTTCTTTTCTTGTGCTGTAATTTTTTGATGGCCTTTGCTTCGATCTGTCTTATTCTTTCGCGGGTTACCCCCATCATCAGACCCACCTCTTCCAGAGTGAAAGGGCCGAAGTTGCATGCAACCCAGGTGCAGTTAAAAAACGATTCGTTCATGAGACGCCACTCACAGGTTGTGTCCTGACAAACTTCACTGATGTAGTGGCTTCTTCTCCTGCATTTATAGTGCGTCGTCACCGTTGATGTCTCCTTTGCAGCTTTAGAAGCCGAAAGCCGATCGGCGCAGCTCTCCGCGGACCGTGATTTCCATCAAGGCTTTCTTTTGGGCTGCTTATCAAGCTTGTTATTCGACTTTTGCTTCTGTTTCTCGGCGTTTTGTTTCTGACCCTTTTCCTTATCCTTCTTGCCGCCCCTGTCTCCCATCAAATCTCTCCTCTGGCTGATAACCCCTGGTCGCGATTCATGACATCCTTGGAGATTAACCACTTTTCCGTCAATGCATGCTGGTTGGTATCGCCATGGTTCTCGGAAATAAAATGATTGTACCGTTCGCAAATAAATTCTTCCAACCTGATGTCGGATAGTTCACGATCTCCCCTGCTCTTGTCGAGATAATCGTTAATGGCCTGTTCTTTGATGATGATCGCTATTTTTGAACGCTTGGTTGGGCTCTCCGAATCATTTTGGGGGCTCCAATCGACCTGTATGAGATAATCATCATTTGAGAAAAGAGAATTTATCCAGGCATTGGCGGGAAAAATTCTCTTTATAAGTCTGACCCAGTAGTCTAACAGATCTTCAGCCATTTCAACTTGCCATCGGGATCATCATCCGGATTGAACCGCTCTCACAAAAATAGACGAGAGCCGCCTATGCCGTCTTGTCTGTCAACTGGAGTCCCTCATTTAAGATCCGGTCTACAAGGGTGGCAATCACCACGAAGACCCTGTGATCATTTTTGCGTTAACATCCAGTAGAATAGACTCAATACGCGCATCGCAGCATCTCGTCGGTTATTGAGATGGTGTTGCCCGTCATCAAGGTCCAGAGACCTCTCAGCGGTCAACACCCTCAAACAAGGTCCTACAACTTGCGAACATTCTCGGCAGCGGGTCCTTTGGCTCCCTGGGTCACATCGAAACTGACCCGATCGCCTTCGGCCAGCGATTTGAAACCCTCTCCCTGGATCGCGGAGTGATGCACGAACAGGTCCTTGGCGCCGTCCTCCTGCTCGATAAAACCAAATCCTTTTGAATCATTAAACCATTTTACTTTTCCTTCTGACATCTTCGTTCTCCTTTGTTGATCGTCTATTGTATCGTCCTATTTCTTGATCAGAGCATCAAGCCCTGCAACGCAGGCGCTGGAGACTCCGGTGCTGGCTTCCTTTTGCCCCGGCATCTTGTCCCATCCGCCCTTTTCGATGAACTCGTAGCGTTTATAGCTGTCGATCGCCTCATATTCTTTGAGCTTTTCCTGGCTGTTCGGCTCCTTCACGTACTGGGCGACGCAGATCGCCGCCTGGCTCGCCAAGACCGCCTCGCCGCTCATCTTCTGGTTGGTGCCGGCGGTTACCCAGCCACCCCATGCAAACCCGATGATCATTGCGACAACGGCCCCGCAAATAAGGCCCCCGATTCCATACTGGATCTTCCCTACCATCTCTGCTTTCATCAATCATACCTCGAATCATTCGATTGTTTGGGTAACTTTTCCGGCTCCCCCCTCTTTCGATCATCTAAGAGTTCAGTTTTTGCGAAGACAGATTGCATCGATTCGTGCCCTTAAAGACAAAAAGCCCCGTCACATCATAATGGACAGGGCTTGGAAGTCTTTTCACTTCCCTATATGGGAAGGACAATTATTCAGTTTTCTTCGTCAATCAATAATGTTGACTGAAGCCTACTCCCATTCCCGACAAAGTCAAGGGATATTATGCGACACTGAATGACTTTGAAAAAATGGGGAATATGGAGTAGACAGTATCGCGGACGCGAAGAAAAAACCATGGCCGGTCAATATAAAAAGGATCTCCAATACGCCAAGTTCAGCGCGTACGGTTTCCTCAAGAACCTGAAACTCTTCGAGCCGTTCCTGATTCTCTTCCTGCTGGAAAAGAACCTGACCTTTACCCTGATCGGCACGCTCTACGCTTACCGGGAGATCATGACCAACCTCCTGGAAGTGCCGACCGGGATCATCGCCGATGCTTTCGGCCGAAGACGCACGATGGTCCAGTCATTTCTGTCCTACATCATCTCTTTTCTGATTTTCTACTACGCCTCGACCTTCTGGCTCCTGTTGCTGGGCATGACCTTCTTCGCCTTCGGCGAGGCCTTCCGGGGCGGAACCCACAAGGCGATGATTTTCGAATACCTCAAGATGAAGAGCTGGCAGGATCAGCGGGTCGATTACTACGGACACACCCGCTCCTGGTCGCAGAACGGTTCGGCCGTTTCCGCCCTGATCGCGGCGGGGATCGTCTTCGCGAGCGGCCGCTACGACGTGGTCTTTCTCGCTTCGACCCTGCCCTATGTCCTGAACCTGTTCCTGATGCTCTCCTATCCCAAGGAACTCGACGGGCAAATCCATGAAAGCGGAAGTATCGCGGAGAGCCTGGCCATCATCAGGCGAAGCCTGAGAAACACGTTCATGAACACCGGGGCCTTGCGGGCGACCACCAACGTCTGCATTTACGACGGGTTCTACAATGCCGTCAAAGACTTCCTCCAGCCGATCGTCAAGAGTCTGGCCCTGGCTCTGCCCGTGCTCGCTTTCCTGCAGGAGAAGGAGCGCTCGGCGCTTCTGATCGGCGTCGTCTACTTTTGCATCTACCTGCTGACCTCGCAGGCGAGCCGCCGTTCAGGCGCGTTGGCCGCACGCTTCAAAGAGCTGACCGTCCCCCTGAATCTGACGATGCTCACGGGTTTCGGTCTGGGCCTGCTTTGCGGATTGGCCTACCTCCTGGGTTTCGATCTGGCGGCCGTCGTGATGTTCACGGGCATTTTCGTCCTTCAGAACCTGAGGTCACCCTTGAGCGTGACCTACGTCTGCGACACGGTCCCGTATGAAATCCTGGCCACGTCCCTGTCCGTGCGCTCCCTGGTGACGGCACTCTACACGGCCGTCATGGCCTTTGCCATAGGTGTTCTGGCCGATCATCTCGGTCTGGGTCAGGCTCTGATGATTCTCGCTCTGGGTTTGATCGTGCTGACGCCTCTGTATCTGGTCAAGGCAGGACAGGGCTCTTCAACCTGCGCAAATGCAGGCGATGAGATTCTCTAACCTTATCGGCAGACCGATTGTTCCGTATTGCGCCTGCCAGCCCTCTTTTCGCAGAGGGGCAGAATCATTTCTTAGCCTTGGTCGGTTTCCTGGCAACGACCTTTGCTTTGACGGGCGGTTTGGCCTTTACCTTCGCTTTGACCGGTTTCTTGGCAACCGCCCTTGCCTTGACCGGCGCTTTTACCTTTACCTTGGCTTTTGCAGGCATCTTGGCAGCCACTTTTCCTTTGGCTTTGACCGGTTTCTTGGCGACGACCTTTGCTTTGACCGGCGCTTTTACCTTTGCCTTGGCTTTTGCCGGTACCTTGGCAGCCACTTTTCCCTTCGCTTTGGCCGGTTTCTTGGCGACGACCTTTGCTTTGACCGGCGCTTTTGCCTTTACCTTGGCTTTTGCAGGCATCTTGGCAGCCACTTTTCCTTTGGCTTTGACCGGTTTCTTGGCGACGACCTTTGCTTTGACCGGCACTTTTACCTTTACCTTGGCTTTTGCCGGCGCCTTGGCAGCTGATTTTACCTTCGCTTTAGCCGGTTTCACGGGAGCCTTGGTTTTCGCAGTGGCCTTTGCCGCGGCCTTGGCGGGTTTTGCCGGAACCTTCTTTGCTGTTGCCATACGCACTTCCTCTCTTGCAGGAGCTTTTGTTTGCTGTTTGATCCTCTTCTGGCGCCCGGCTTTTTCCACCGCTCCGGCTTGCTCGGGAGATAAGACCTCCACACAAAGGCCTGTGAACGGACACCGGGAACCGGGTTTTAGATTGTATTTTTCAGCAATGGAATCTTCAATTTGGTAACCATCGACAAGTTCCTTATTGCCCAAGACATCAAGGAATAATTTGCTCACAATCAGTCACCAATCCTTCAATTGCGACAAACCTGTCAAGAATGCGGCCGGTCCACCGCCGGGCGTCTGCCCCGCACGGCGGTCCGGATGACCTGATCCGCTTCAGCCCCTAGGGCGCGGCGACGAAGATAGATCAAAGGAAGAGAATCACCCCCTACCCTGTCCCTCCCCCGCGGGGGTGGAGAGAAAAAAGGCTGCCCCCGTCGAGGGGAGGGAGAAGTCAAGTACACTAAAGAGTTCGGGCTGATACTTTGGGGAAGAGAATACCGAAAAACCGTTTGGATATCAAGGAGAAAAATACGCTGCGGAGCTCTCCGGGGAATCCTTCACGCTCTGGAATAAGAGGGGCAATCCGGACGGGCCATTTCCCAGGCCTGATCGATCGCCTCGACGACCTTCGCAGGAAGCTCGCCGCGGAGGCTGTTCAGATTGGTTTCCCACTGCGTCAGATTCGATGCCGCGAGGATCACGCCGTCGCCGCTTGAGGTTTGCAGATGAGAGTATTTCAGGATCCAACGCAAGGCGGCCCGGAGCAGGGTGAGCCCCTCCTGTTCGGCAGCTTCCCTGATGACGGCCATGGCGTCGAAGTAAGATTTCTTCCAGAAACGTTCCCGGTATGAGGCCTTGATAGCGAACCTTCCTTCATGGGGCAGGTCATCGATCCGAGAATACTTACCGGACAAAAGACCGCCGGCCAGTGGATTGTAGGCGTAAAACCGGATTCCGAAACGGCGGACTGCGGGAAAGAGCTCGCTTTCGACGTCCCGGGAAACCGCGTTGTATCTGCCCTGGTAAACCGACGGCGCCTTCCATCCGTTCCGCTCGCAAAGATGCCAGATGTCCGCCACCTGCCAGGAGGCATAATTGCTCAGCCCGAACTCCCTGAATTTGCCTTCGGCATGGAGCTTTGCGCAGGCTTCGAGCGTGATTTCAATGGGGGTTTTGAGGTCCGGCATATGCAGGTAGAGAAGGTCGACATGATCCGTATTCAGCCGGCGCAGGGAGGTGTCGACCTGCCGGGTGAGGCTTTCGGGTCCAAGACCTCCTCCGCTCAGGGGATTGGCCTTGGTTGCCAGATATACCTTTCCCCGACGCTCCGGCGTCAAAAGACGGCCCAGGATCTCTTCGGATGCACCGCCGGTGTACTTGGATGCCGTGTCGATTTCAGCGTATCCCCGGTCGAGGAACATCGACAGCATGCGGTCGGCCGCGGGTTCGTCGACCTGTTCTCCGAAGTTCATGGTTCCCAGAATGATCCGCGGAACACCCGTTTCCAGATTCAAAATTCTGACCTCCTCGTTGAACTCGGCGCCGCTATAACCCGGACCTGATTTCGATGACAGCCCATTCGCACCTGTGGATTGGATTGTCAATATCAAGAATACAACGCAGTCTTCCGTTGTTGGAAGAAAGGTCGATCAGGTGAGTCCAGGTTATTGATAAGCATCGGTGAGGTGAAAAAGTACCATCAGGCGAAGATTCTGGATACCGTACCGGTCCAAAGGAATCATCACGGCATGATCTGACTTCAAACCGGATGGAAATGAAACGGCAACGGGTATTTCTCCAACAATGGCCCCCTCCCCGGCACATCTCGGGCACTCATAAGGCCCCACCTCGCCCTGCCCGCGGCATATTCTACAGATGGCTCTTACGGGAACCAGGACTCTGGCGGTCCCACCGTCGCGCGCCTGCTCATTCGTTATGGGAACCTCGAGTGTCAGACGCTGCACCCGTCCGGATTTGGGGTAATGGATGGTCGAAAAATTGGTCCACAGCCAATCGAATATCTCGTCGAATGAAGGCGTAAAGGTCTGAAACGACCTCACAAGCGAGATGTCATCGCGGTCGGTTGGCTGCTCCTCAGGAATGGGAGATTCTGCTCCCGGATAAAACTCGTGACTGACAGACTCGCCTGTCTTTGCGTTTGTCAGATTCCGGTCGTATTTCCGCCGTTCCTGATCATCGCTCAATACCGCGTAGGCTTCTTTAATTTGCTGAAATATATGAATTCCGCCCGGATAGCGGTCCGGATGGAATTCTTTCAGAAGTCGACGGTATGCTGCTCTGATTTCGCCTTCCGTCGCACCGGAGGAAATTCCGAGAATCGCATAGTAACTCTTGGCCATGCTCCATCCCTTCCTTCCTTTTGGTCCTTCCCCGATGGCCGCCGTCTTCAATTAATCTAACGCCAATGGTGACTTTGTCAACGCGAACGATACCCCCTGAGAGGATGGTGACTGCCATAGGAAGGGATGGGCGCCAATCAAAAGGATCGGCCGCTCGCACAGGAGAACTCCCCAGAAGGCCGTTGTCAGATTTGGGGATTACGGATGGAGACGGATCTCAGAAATAGAGGAATTTATTCGTATGCCTTCTTGCCGTATACCTTTTCGTACGCCCTGCACATGGGGCAGAATCTGCTTTCAAGTTTTACGAACTGATATAGGAATCCCCTGCCTTTTTTTCTGGCGATTTTACATCCCGTGCAGCTTTTCTTGCAGAAATCGGCCATTTTCAAAGTCCAGTTGCTGTGCTCCATCGATGCCTCCCTATCCGGTTTCGCTTTCTGGATCATGATCGGCTGAGCTTCGCGTATACCGGCTCGCGCGCCCAGGCGCGAATGGCGTTCCAGTCACGGAAATCGCCTTCCGGGGTTCCTTTGGACTTCAGAATCTTTTTGTTGAGCCAGGAAAGGTTGTTGTAGTCCATCGCCCCGGCAAATGTCCCCATGCCGACTGGCTTGATTTCCGGAACGGCTTTGAGGATGGGTTCCATGTAGGAGAGCGCTTCGGCCCGCTTTTTTTCAGTCGGCTCGGAGAGGGTCATGCACACCAGAAAATAGGCGACCGGGACTTTGCACAGGGCATCCCTGTTCTCCTTGACAAAATCCGCCGCCTCGGACATCCACTTGCCCATATAGATGGCGCTGCCGATGATCACTCCCTGATATGAGCCGATGTCACGGACATTCTTGATCAGAGCCACGTCCACGGCCACCTCTTTGCCGCACAACTCCTTTCCGATGGCGTCGGCGACCCCTCCGGTGGAACCATATTTGCTGGCGTAGGCGACCAATACCCTCTTTTGCATATTCTTCTCACCCCCGCATCGGCCTTCGGGGAACTTGATGTCTGCTGCACGGCCGATCCCCGCACCCGGCACGCCCCCGAGCGTGATTGCGGTGATGAGTCCGGCGGAGAAAACCACGAACTCCCGGCGGCTGACTCTCCCGATGCTGCCATCACCGGCTCCCATCGTGACACCCCCTTTTCGTTCCCTGTTCTGCACGCCCTTCAAAGCAACCCGTCACTTAAGCTGACTGTCTTTGCTGCCACGACGATTGTACAGGGCGACAGTCTTCTGCTCCTTTTCGAGTTCTGATTGGCAACTGACACAAAGGCAGACTCCGGGGATCGCTTTACGGCGAGCATCCGGAATAGCGGCCCCGCATTCCCTGCAATGCGTTGAGCTCTCGCCATCGGGCAACCGACTCCTGGCCAGTTCCACCCCGTCTTCCACCGTGGCGTCTATCTGTTCCTGCACAGCCCCGTCACGGGCCCAACCAACCGCCATAACATGCTCCTTTGGAGCCTATTGCCGCGTATTTTCGGGGGCGATCTCCCTTTTGAAGCGGGTTTCAAAGACCGCATACAGGGTCGGGGTGAAAAGCAGGGTCAAACAGGTGGAAACGGAAAGCCCTCCGATCACCGCGATCGCCATCGGCGCGTTCGATTCCGATCCCTCACCGAGCCCGATGGCCATGGGAAAGAGACCCAGAATCGTGCAGAGGGCAGTCATCAGAATCGGCCTCAGCCTCGTCCGGCCGCCGAGGATCACCGCTTCCTCGAGCGCCAGACCCCGTCCGCGCAGGCGGTTGGTGTAATCGACCAGGAGGATCCCGTTGCTGACCACGATGCCGGCCATCATGATCACCCCCATGAAGGAGATCACCGAGAGATTGGTCTGGGTCAAAAAGAGGGCCCAGAGGACACCGATCATTCCCAGGGGAACGGAAAACATGATGATGAACGGATCGATCAGCGACTTGAACTGGGAAGCGAGGACCATGTAGACCAACACGATGGCCAGGATCAGGGCCCCAAACAGAGCGACGAAAGATTCCCGCTGGCTTTCGACGGCCCCGCCCAGGATGACCTTGAAGTTCGGAGGCAGCTGCATCTTGTCCAATTTCTCCTGGATCTCCGCGGCCACGCTCCCGAGATCCCGGCCGAAGGTATTGGCCGTGACGTGGATAATCCGCTGCTGATACTTGCGTTCGATCTGGATGGGCCCGGCTCCCCGGTTGATGCTGGCGATATTGTCCAGAGGAATGGGCCGACCCTGGGCGTTCGGCACGAATACCTGACTCAGGTCGGCGAGCGAAACCCGGTCGCTCTCCCGGGCCCGGACGGTGATATCGTACTGATTCCCGGTCATGGGGTCCGAAAAGACCGAGGCCTTGTACCCGTTGATGAAGGTCTGGACGGCCCTGGCGTCCTGAGAGGTGTTCAGTCCCATCAGGGAGGCTCTCTCCCGGTCGATGACGATGTTCTGCTGAGGATAGTCCTGTTCCCTGCTGATGCGCACATCCCTCGCCCCGGGGGTCGAGCGCACCAGGGCAGCCACCTGCGCAGCCAGCCTCCCGGACACATCGAGATTGTATCCGAGAATCTCAACGTCGATGGGGTTCTCGTTGCCGAAGGAGATCAGGCGGGAAACCATGCCTCCGGAGCTGAAGTAGATGCGCACGCCGGGGAATTCCCGCATCAGGATGGGGCGAAGTTTGTCCATCAGGGCGTCGGCAGAGAGCTCTCTCTTTCCCGGGTCGACGAGCAGGGTCTGGATCCGCCCCGTATGGGGCCCGGTGTTCTGGGAAAAAAGGGCCGATCGCGTGGCCGTGGGCAAACCGAAATTGGTCTGGACGGCCCTGGTTTCCCGGCCGATGGTCTCCTGGATGATCTTTTCCATCCGGGCTGCGGCCCGAACGGATTCCTCCAGGCGCGTCCCGACGGGAAGCTGAACGACATAGCGGAACTGGCTTTCATCCATGGCAGGGAAGAATTCGCTTCCGATGAAGAAATAGAGGGGCAGGCTGCCCAGGAACGTCGCTACCACGGCCAGGACGACGATCTTGCGGTGGCCGAGCGTCCAGGTCAGCGTGTTCTGGTACAGGGTGTCGATCTGCTCGAACCACTCTTTGAGCCGCCATTTCAGCCGGTCCAGGGCCGTGGGATCCGGGGGCAATGCCTCGTCGGTTTCCGGGTGCAGATACTTGCGCGACAGGACCGGGATCACGGTGAGAGAGACGAAGTAGGAGGCGACGAGCGAGAAGGCCACGGTCATGGCCAGAGGGGTGAAGATGAGCTTGGCAATACCCGAGATGAACGCGATCGGCAAGAAAACGATGATCGTGGTGACGGCGGAAGCGAGGACCGCCAGGCCCACCTCTTTGGCGCCGTTAATGGCGGCCTCCTCAGGATTCTCGCCGGCATTGCGATGGCGGTAGATGTTCTCCAGCACGACGATGGCATAATCCACCAGGCACCCGATGCCCAGGGCCAGCCCTCCCAGGGTAAAAACGTTCAGGGTCTGGTTGTTGAAGTAGAGGAGGATGAATGCACAGACGAGCGAGATGGGGATCGCGAGCGAGACGATCATCGTGCTGCGCACATTCCGGAGGAATATGAGAATGACGAAAACGGCCAGAAACGCCCCCGTGAGGGCCTCGTGCTGCAGGTTCTTGATGGAGTTGCGGATATAGATGGACTGGTCGAACAGCTCCACCATTTTCACCCCGGGCGGGAGCATCTTTTGAATCCTGGGCAAGACTTTGTGGACGTCATCCACAACCTGAATGGTGTTGGTTCCCGATGTTTTCTGCACGGACAGGGTGACACCGGGTTCGCCGTTGATCCGGATGATATTCGTCTGGTCCTGGAAATCATCCTCGACGCTGGCGACGTCCCGGATGTAGACGGGCTGTTTTCGTCCGTTGGAAACAACGATGTCTTCCATCGGTTTGACGACGCTGAACTGGGTTTCGGTGAACACCCGGTAGTCGAAAGGCCCGGCCTTGATGTTTCCCGAGGGGATGATGAGATTGGACTGCTGCACGGCCTGAATCACGGCTTCGCAGGAGAGGTTAAACGCCTGGAGCCGCTGCCGGTCGAAGCGCACGCAGATCTCCCGGACTTTTCCCCCGGTGACGCTCGCGGAAGCGACGTTCGTCACATGTTCGAGCTCCGGCTCCACGACATTGTAGGCCAGATCGTAGAGCTGCCCTTCGCTGAGCCCTCCGCCCATCAGGGCAAGATTCACGACCGACATCTGAGATACGTCGAATTTGCGGATGATCGGATACTGTATGCCCCTGGGGAGGTCGCTCAAAATCTGATTGACGGCCTGCAGGACGTCCGACTGGGCGCTGTCCAGATTCGTTCCCCAGTTGAAATAGATACTCACGAGCGATGCACCCTGGCGGGAGATCGACGAAACATACTTCACGCCGTTCACCCGGGAAACGGCTTTTTCCACCGGATAGGTCACCATCTTTTCCATATCCTGGGGATTCGCTCCGGGATAGAAGGTTCCCACAGAAATCGAAGGGAACGTGATGTCCGGGAACATATCCACCGGCAGTTTGACGAAAGAGATGATCCCCAGAAGGACAACCCCCAAAACCAGCATCAGAACGGCAATGGGGTTGCGTAAAGCGAACTTGGACAGATTCATGGTTCAAATCCTTTAGTCAGCCTTCTTTTTCGCCGAATCGGCCACGAGACGCACGACGCGCCCATCCTCCAGGGAATCCTGGCCGACGGTGACCACCTTTTCCCCGACCTTTACGCCCTGGACGATTTCGACGAACGAATCCCGGATCAGACCCTTGCGGACGGGGCGGGCGAAGGCCTTGTTGTCTTCTATGACGTACACAACGTCTTTCTCTCCCCTGGTGACCAGGGACTGGATGGGAACGAGTGTCGCCGCCGGATTGGAGCGCAGGAGAATCTCCGCCGCACCAAACATCCCCGGGGTCAAGACATATCCCGGGTTGGGGATGGAAATCTGAATTTCGGCGGTGCGGGATTGCGTTTCGAGAGCCGGGGTGATGACCGCGATGCGCCCCTTGAACGTCTTGTCGGGAAAAGCAGTGACCGTTACCGTGACCGGCTGACCTACCCGCAGGCGAACGAATTCTCTTTCGATGACGTTCACCACCATCTTGACTTCGCTAAGGTCCATCAGGGTCAGCATGGGGGAGTCGGCGTCCTTGACCGACTTGCCCGGGTCGATGTAACGCTTGGTCACTGTCCCGCTCATGGGCGACAGGATGCTCAGGTTCGCGAGCTGCGCCCGGCCCAGGTCCAGACTGGCTTTGGCCTGGGCCAGCTGCGCCTCGGCCAGGGCGATGTCGTTCTCCCAGGTCTTCTGCCGGATGCTGTTCAGGGCCAGGTCGTAAGCCGCTTTCGCCACATTGTATTTCATCCGGGCTTCGTCCAGCTGTCTCCGGGGGATGAGCTCTTCCTGATACAATCCTTCGGCACGCCGAAGGTCAGCCTCGGCCAAGTCCATGTTGGCCTTCGTATGCTGAATCTGAGACTGGACAGCCTCTTGGGATGTCGCCTTGACCTGCTTCAGACGGGCAGTCGCCGCCTCCACGTTGGCCTTTGCCTGGGCCACGTTGGCTTCTGCTTCCCGGGAGTCCATGACCACCAATACCTGCCCGGCTTTAACCCGGTCCCCCTCCCGGACATTGATCTGGTCCACCCGTCCCTGGACCTTGGAGCTGAGCGTCACCTGGGTTTCCGGGACAATATCTCCGGTCCGTTGGAGCTTCTCCTCTACCAGACCTTGGCTGACGGAAGCCACGTCCACCATGGGGACCTGGTTTGTCCTGCCTTTCGTCGGTTCAGCGTTCTTGGCTGAGATGACCTGAACAACCCGGAGTGCAGCCAGAACCGCAAAGGTCAGGACGACAAATATGATCGCTGTCTTTTTTGCTCGGCTCATATTCCCTCTTTTTTGTCGTGGTTATGGTGCCGATCTTCCGCCATGGCTTCCAGATCGGCGAGATGACTTGCCCGGATTGCTCGTACTACATTTCAAACCGGATTGCAGCGGTTTTTTTGGCAGTGATGGGTTGAAATGTTGTGGCGGAGGGGAATAACGGGTTCGCGGCTTTCGCCGTGGCGACGTCTGGGTTCCGGCGCCCGTCCCGGACAGCCCCGTACCCCGGATCGGGTCCGGGGCAGGCTCTGATGCGGGGTCCGGGATTCGCCGGAAACTCCCATGCCCCGCGTGGCACCACGCAGGCATGAAAGCAGGTAGTCACCCCGGCGGAAGCCGGGGTCCAGGATCCTACTTTCGTAGTAATGACGGCTCGGTTCTATGATTATTGCTGGACGGATCACTGGGGCTGGTCAAATCGTCCTTTTGATTCCCAGCTTCGCGTAGAGAGGGCAGTATCCCGATGCGACGCTCGAGAGGAGCATGCCGGCAAGAACGGCGAGAACGAGACCCGGAGTGCCCGCTACCCAGCCCGCGATATTGGCCATGATGAAAAGAATCGCCACCACGAGCCGGACGATCCTGTCAACGGTGCCCACGTTTCGTTCCATATGCTCCTCCCCGCACTCTCCTGGAATTGTCGGTTTCCTTACGAGTTCGTCACGGTGGTCGGGACGCTGTAATCGTAGTGGTGGTGCCATGGTCTTGTTTCCATTTTCCCCTCTCCCTCGATGTCACGCGCTGATCTTCTTCAGAGCCTCTTCAAGGTTCAGATAGGTATTAATTGTGCGATCCTATCGGCACAGAAGGTAATCCTGAATTTCCGGATCTTCGATGATTTGTCTCGTAACACGGTGAATGGCATTGGCAGCCGCGGCGTGGCCTTGCATGGAATTATCCTTGGCTTCATAGAATTTTGTAAGTTTCGTTTCAGGGATAATGAGCTGCATCTTGAAATAGCTTCCGAATGACCAAACGCCGGCGATTGATTTCAGATCCACCATTTTGACTTGAATGACCTTGTCGGACTGGTCATCTGCCTTGATGCGGCTTCTTTCGAAGCCATTCTTCAGGTAAAGGCAAACGCTATCCATCATCTCCTTCGGATTGATGACGCCGTTGGCCGGAGGATTCTCAAGTGCCACAAAATCTTCAGTCCTCTCTTCCATATTGACGATCTTGACCGTTGGCGGCGCATTGCATTTCGAACGCGTGGACAAGTCTTCGGGATTGACATTGAAGGATGTGTACAGTGCGTCCGGATCGAGCTTGCTTGAGAATTGCTTCGTCAGATGGAGTGTACACCCTGTCAGGGAAAATAGAACCATGACCGCGATGCACAGCGACAGGCTTCCGGCAGTGCCTCTCTTCAGAACGGTCTTTCCATCCATGATGATCTCCTCCCATAACGAGCGTTAATGATCATGACCTTCTCCCGGTACGATGCCGCAGTCATCGTCCCCTTCGTCAGATGAAGGATACGGCTGTCTTGACGGCCCGGTTCGCCGACTTGTGCATGTTGACTTCGATCATCTCCTGATACCGGCTGAGCGGATACGTGTGCGTCACCATCTCCCGGAGATGCACCCGGCCCTGGGCGGCAAACCGGAGGGCCGTCTCAAAGATGTGTTCGTCGCGGCCATCGACGGGATTGACGCCGTGGGCATAGACCCCCTTGATCGTCTGATGCAACCATTCCCGGCGACAGCAGAGAAGGGACAAGCGGCACGTTTGGGGCTCGTGCTGCATTGGGTGAAGGCCGCATCACTCTACGATGATTTCCACGCGACGATTCAGGGGTTCAGCCACATTGTCGGGGGTTTCGATGAATAGTTTCTCCTCGCCGTAAAACTTGATGTCGAGGATGGCGCGGTCAAGGCCCCTGTGGACGAGAAGTTCCGCAACCGATCGGGCGCGCGACTGCGACAGACTTCGATTGAATTCACCGGATGCAACGGTGTCGGTATGGCCGATCACGCTGACGTGATTCGCTTTCCGCGAACGGATCGCCTCCAGCGCTTCGGAAATCGCCTGAAGCGACTGGGCCGTCGGTTCGGCGCTGCCGCTCCCGAAATGGATGGTGAAGAGCGCGGGGTTCTTGGGCTGGGCATCGAGAGCATCCTTGAAAAAATCCTTCACCTCTTGTTCATCCATGACCACCGGTTTGCCGGGGAGCCGATCCGCTTTGACGACCTCCGTGGAATCCCAGGCTCTGTCCAGCTTTTGCGATCCAGCGGAGGTGCTGACCTCGATCTCACCGACGTTTCCTTCCCAATCGGGCAGGAGCACGAACCGGGTCCTTTGAGTGTGGACGACGCTCGTCCGCGGCACGGCCTTACCGGCCGCCACCGCCCGCTTGTAGCGGCCGTCATTAACGGTCGGCCGGGTGGGATCGATCGGGCAGCCGTCCCGGTCCACGTTCACACCCGCCGGCGTATTGGGGCATTTGTCCAGATAGTCGGGAACCCCGTCCTTGTCGGCATCCAGGGGACAACCCCAGAGGTCGACCTTCACACCCGCCGGCGTATTGGCACATTTATCGTAAGGTGCAAAATCATTTCGGTAATCCAGATTGTCGGGCACGCCGTCGTTATCCGAGTCGAGATAGACCCGTGTCGGAGCGTAGCAGGACGACAGAAGAAGGGAAAAGAGGAGGGCGGCAAGAATGGATCGCGCTGTCGTTGCTTTTCTCATGACATGCAGCTCCTTGGTCCGACGAAACGAAGAGTGTCCTGTGCAGGGCCGCAATTCTCGTTGATGATGGGTTTACCCGGATGCACCCGGGCTATTCGTCCTCGACATAGATCGCCAGATGGGTCCCGCGAATGCCGCAAACCGCCGTTGACGTGGTGAACTTTACAGCATCTTTGTTATTTTTGGCAATTAACCCGGATAGATATACCAGGGTTCCCCGCGTGATTTCGACAGTGCTGGAAAGCTTTTTTTCGGCCGGTTCGAAAGAGAACTGGGACAGGACGAGCCTCGTATTGGGTCCGCTGGAGATCAGGCTGTTGTCCGTCAACAGGGCCCCCATGGACCCGCCTTTACCCGTGACGATGACGTCTTTTTCAAAAAGCGGATCGTTTATCTTTGCGGGGATCGGTCCCTGCCCTCTTTCGATGAAAACGGGACCCTTGATATTCTTGATCACCCCGATCCCTTTTTCGGCACCAGAGGCCGCCTGAGAAAGACCCATCAGGAAAAAAGAAAGAATGATGACCAGCACTCTCATGGCTCTCCTCCCTGGAGTGAGAAGACACAATCGTTCCGCTTTCCGCTCTAATCCCCGGAAGGAAAAAGCGCCTCGGTATTTTCCCCTGATAGTGGGCGAAGTCCGCACCGCAGATCCCGGGGTGTATTCATATCAGGTTTTTCCGAAGAGCCACCTTCTCCTGTGTCCAAGAAGGTCAAAAATCGGGATGGAAGGATTTTTTTGATACGCTCATGGGAATGAATCGTCAAGGGGAAATCCAGTTGCCACTCTTCGGACCGGGCATCCAGCCCGAGCGCATCGCAGGCCGCCTACATGATCACGGGCACAGCGCATGCCAGACCGGATTCCCCGGTACAAAGCCGTATCTGATCATCTAATCTCCTTAGGCAGCGGACATCTTCACCTGAAAATCCAGGTACTTCAAGATGAGCTCTCCCGTTTCATCGACGCCGATTTTGCCGGTGTCCAGGGAAATGTCGTACTGTCTGGCATCTGTCCATTCCTTGCCCGTAAATGTTTGATGATAGAGAGCCCTCTCTTTATCGTTTTGGGCGATCATTTTTCCGGCAACCTCCTCCGATACGTTGAACAGCTTCTGAATACGGCCCTTTCGGAAGGTTATGTCACCGTGCAAGAATATGCTGACATGATTCGGGTGATCCGAGAGGATGTGAGAACCGCATCGTCCCACAATCACCGCCGATCGCTCCTTTGCAATCCGTTCGATGATTTCACTTTCGGCGTTGAACAATTCGCGGTCTGTCGGGGGAAGAACTTGCGACGGCACATATACGTCCGTCGCAATGGCAAATGATCGGAGGAATGACTGCCAGAACGAGAGTATTTTTTCGTCACGTGATTCCAACGCCTCCTGCAATACCGAAAGCTGCTGGGCTGCCTGACCGATGATTTCACCGTCTGCATAAAAAATGTTCAATTTCTTGGCCAACTGTTGCCCGACATAAGCACCGCCGCTTCCCAACTGGCGACTGATCGTGATGACAAGGGGCGAAGTCTGTTTCATTTTCATTCCTCCGTACTGATCAAGAGTTGGTTGTCTGTACACCTTCAAATGTTGCTCTTCTCCCATGCACGAGGTGATAGACCACAATAGCTGCAAGGGCCACGACCGCCATCACCAGATATAGACCCCGATATCCCGTGAACGGGATGAGGAATCCGAGAAGATAAGACCCTGCGCCGACTCCTACATCCAGGAAAACGAAAAAGGTGGCCGTTGCCAGCCCCAATCTATGAGGAGGAACTGCTTTTATGCAGACGGCCTGAGCACAGGACAGAAAGTTCCCATAGCCTAAACCGATGACGGCTCCGGCCAACAAGAGAGTAACCCCTTGGCCGGCTTGACTGAGTAAGAGCACACCCGCTGCGAAGATAAAAAGACACGGATATATGACGGCATTCGCGCCTTTAAGATCCAATAATCGACCGGAAAAAGGTCTCGAAACCAGGATGACAACGGCATACACGATAAAGAAGAAGCTTGACGCCTCCACCAGACGAATCTCTTTGGAATATAAGGATACAAAAGTAAGTATCCCGGAAAAGATAAAACCGATAATCAATCCGACCATGGAAATCGGTACGGCCCTGAATTCGATTACATTTGAAATATTGAAACCTTTTATAGCGTTTTCCTGACGTTGAATGGATGATTTGACGGCCGGTTCGTTGACGATAAGCGATATACCGAGACAAAGGGCGGCCAGTGCCGAGTTCACGACAAAAATGATATCATAACCTTCATGCTGAATGACCAGGATTCCGACAAAAGGACCCAGAGCTGTTGCCAATATGACACTCATGCTGAAATAGCCAATGCCTTCTCCTTGCCGATGCTTGGGAATGATCTTGGCAACGATCGTTCCCGCAGCGGTACTGGCCAATCCGAAAGCAACCCCATGCAAGAACCTGTTTATGATCAATAAGGGCAGATTGATCGCGCCAAAATACAATGCCGCTGTGATAATCGTGGATATTGCACCAACGACTAAGATTCGCCTGCTCCCGATCTCTTCGATCACGCGCCCGGTCTCCAATCGGCCGACCGTAACCCCAATGATGAAGATTCCCGCAACAAGTCCTGCTACGCTTGTGGAAGCGTGGAATTGGTCGATGGCATAAGAAGCGATCGTGACGATCAGAAGGAAATGAATCAAATATACGAAGAAATTGATCAGGAATACGGTGACAAAATCCTTTGTCCACAGCCGTTCCCTATTCATGTGATCTACCTTTACGGGACATCGCTCCACGTGCAAGATTCCACTCCGATTCTCTGCGACTCCGGGTGACTCCGGCAAAGCTGATCCATGCCCGTCGTGCCGGACCCCGGGTCGGATCGGGGCCAGCCCGATCGGCGCGCTATACTTTCTTCAACTTCTCGACCAACCGTTCCACCGTCGATTTGACCTCGTCCCGATTCTGCCCGATCACGACGGCGATGTGGCGCCCCGTTCGCTGGATCACCACGAGCTCGTTCCCGCGGCCGACCGCCGAGTACCGTTGTCCCTGCACGCCACCACTCGCGAAATTGGGGCTGACGCCGAGACGGGTGGTTGCGTGATCGTATGCCCCGGTGCTCTCGCGTTCGTCCGAATAACGAAACACGAAAGCCTGACAATCGCCGACGGCGCCGATCATGCCCTCGCGGACGCGGAAGATATTTTCCCGCTCGAAAATAGAGCTGTTCGCCACGCCAAGGGGTCCGCGAACATACTTTGGATGGGAAAACGCGAGCGGCTCGCGAAGCAGCAGACGCGCCAGCTCGGGCCGCTCACCGGTCTGGGCGATGCGTGCGGCCACGGCTTTGGCCAGCGCGACAGCTCCCCGGACGGTCTCCTCCTCCGGGTCCGGACCGATCACCGTGACCAGCAGGTTTCCTTTCCAGAAGTTGAGGTAGTAATCTTCCCAGAGCGCCTCCTGGCCGATCGCCAACGCTTTGCCGCCGACGCCGGCCTTGAAGGTGTAGATGCCGTACGCCGCAGCGGGGCTTTCCATTTCGTAGATTTCCACCTTGATCGATTTCTCGCGAGCCCCTTCGTACTCTGCGCTGACCACTTGCCGGAATCCGTACTCGCGGTAGATGTCGGCCCCGCCGTCGATCATGGCGAAGAGCTCATCGCCCCGATAGTTCTTCGGCGCGTCGCCGAGCTTCCAGACGGCAACCTCACCGCTTGCGGGCAGATAACCGGTGAGATCCCCGGGCCCCTGCTGTGCCGCGGCGCCTGCCGGGATCAGGAGCAGGATCATACCGATGCCGATTCCCCGCATGAGCACGTCTCTCACAGCGTCGCCTCGTGAATCCGGAGCCGCGCCAGGCGGATCTCTCCCAGTCCGTGTTCGTGCGCCATCCGGGTCGTCCGGATCTCTTCACCTTTGACGCCCAGCAGATTGGCGCCGTAAACATCCACCGCAACCCGATCCACGCCGGCGAATACCTTCTGCGGCTTGATCAGTTTCCCCGGCCCGGACGGACCGTTCGTCGTGGCAAGCTCCGTCCCGTCGACGACGCACAGATCCGGCTTTCTCACCAGATTCAGATCGGCGATGCATTGCGAGAGAAACCCGACGTCGTCGTAGTAGCCGCCCGCCCCATTCCCGAAGTGAAAGAACCGACAAGCGCTGGAAGAGATGGCACCCATCATGTTCTTCGCGCTGCCCGTGAAATGGATTCCGTCATGGTCCTTCGCGATCGGGATGTTGATGAACACGTCGCAATCCAACAATCCTTTCGCAATCTCGGTTTTCTTCAGCGACCGGCCGCGCGGAACGGACACTTCCGTGTAGTTGCCCTCCCAGGATCGGATGCTCTTCACCTCGTCGCGGAATTTTGCGGAGAGCGCGCTGCGCCGCCAGTAGGAGTCGCCGAGACTCTTGAAGACCCCGATCTCCTTCGCTCCGGCGTCCCTGCACATCTGGATCACTGCCAGAACGATGGCCGGGTTCACGTACGTGCCGGGATGATCCCAGGGAGAATTGATCAGCAGGCCCACCCTCGC
Organism: Deltaproteobacteria bacterium; assembly: GCA_021372695.1. The sequence goes on along the minus strand of JAJFTY010000080.1, from coordinate 6,545 downwards.
TTGCTCCGACACGAACTTGCCCATCCCGCCGAGGATCTCCACGGCTTTGATCGTGTTCTTGAAATAGTCCGCACCCTTCACGGCCGCGAGGTCGACGCCGCCTTCGGCAAACGCAAGATTCTGCATCCATCCGGCAAGACTGCCGCCCAGGATCGATGCGCCCAGAACGGTGCTCCCCTTGATGAACGACCGGCGAGAAATGGATTCGGACATAAGCGGCCTCCTCTGTTGGATATCCGATGTGCCCATATATAGCACCGCTCGGCTCCGAACAGTAGATGCGATTTTACCTATTTGAAGGTCATATTCCCGGGGGATGAAGGGTGATGTGGCGGCCCGCGCCTAAACGGCCTGCGCAACCTCACGATGGCTCAGTGCAATGCCGATGCTCGAACCGAGCCCCTCGAAGAAGCGGATCATGTCGGGGGTGAAGCAGTCCTTGTCCCGGTCGTTCAGTTGCAGAAGGCCGACGATCTGCCGGCTGGCACGGATCGGAATGAGGGCCACCGAACGGAAGCCCTCGTGGATGCAGCGGTTCCGCGGATTCAACCTGGGCTCCTGATCGGCCGTCAGATCCAGCAGCGGAAGGGTGTCGTTCGTCCAGAAGCTTCCACCCTGAGTGAGCAGAGGAATTGCGGGATCGGCCTGCCCGGAAATCACCAGACCGCAGGTGCATTCCAGGCTGACGTTGCCGTTCTCATCCTTGCAGAGCCCCCCATCGTCGGCGCGAACGGTCAGGCTGTTTTCCGCAAGGAGAAAATCCGAAGAAAAGCCGTACTGCACAAAATAAGGATAGTCGTCGCCGCTTCGCAGCCGGATGCCCACGGCGTCGAACCGCGTTTCCTTCTTGATCGCGGTCAGAATTCGGTCGATCGTATCGGCAAAGGGGTGCGAGTCGCTGATGATGCCCAGGATCTCGGCCACGAGGGTCTGGCGGCGTTCCGCCTCCTTGCGCTCGGTGACATCCTCCGCCTGGACGAGGATCGAATCCGGGGGGATGAAACCATAATGGACTTTCAGGAACCTGCCCTCCGCAAAATCCATGGAGACCATCTCCCGGATCACGACGGATTGCCCGTTGAAACAAACATTCATGTCATCGATCACCTGCGGCCTGCCCCTGTAGAGATCGGAGGCTCTCCTTCCCAGAAACCGAAAGGCGTTGTGATTGGTGAGCATGATAGCGGCCCGGTTGAAATCGGCGAGAATGAAATCATCTCCCCTTTTCTGCCAGGTAAAGGTCGGGATGGGACTCATTTGATACAGGTTGTTCAGCCTCTCCTCGCTCTCGAGAAGCGCCTCTTCCGTCTTCTTGCGGACCGCGATCTCGGCCTGGAGCTCCGCCGTCCTCTCCTCCACCTTTTCCTCCAGCGTCCGATGGGCCTCGCGAAGCTCTTCCTCCGCCTTTTTTCGCGCCCGGCGCTCCTCACTTTCCTTGAGCGCTCTCCGGATGGCGGGCACAAGCCTCTGTTCGAGCAGCCGCTTCAGGACATAATCCTGCGCGCCCTGGGTCAGGATTTCGATGGCGCGCTCCTCGCTGACGGCGCCGGTCACGAGGATGAACGGAACATCCGGGCATCTTCTGTTCGCCTCGGCAAGCGCCAAGGCCCCGTTGTACGCGGGGAGGTCGTAGTCGGAGAGGATGAGGTCCGGGCAATCAGCCTCGATTGCCCGGATGAACTCCTTCTCCGTCTTCACCACCCGCGAGCGGAAAGCCAGCCCCGATTCTTCGAGCTCGAATTGAATCAATTCGGCATCGATCGGATTGTCTTCCAGAATGAGGATCCGAAGCGATTCCGGCAAGCGCCATCTCCTGGGATTCCTGCCATCGGCAGCCGAGTCCTTTGAATTTCACGCGAACATACAGGTGCGTCGACCGAAAATCAACAAGAGCGGGATGGGGGGCTATTGGTAGGCATTCGCTTGCAATGGCCGCTTGGCGCGTTGCCCGGAACACCTTTGTAAGCTATCCGTTGATCCTCGTCGTGAACTCGACATGAACGCCGTCGGGCAGGACGACAAATTGAATTTTGTTACCCTTGTTCGGCCCCTGGTCCACCACCAGCGGAGAGGGCGACAGGGTACGGATGCGAGGATCGTATTTTTTGCACGCGGCGACCACCGCGTCCACGTCATCGACCACATAGGAGAGATGAAAATGGCCCATGTCCACCATGCGCGGCCGGTATTCCCGCCGGTCCGCGGGCCCGCTGTATTCCTGCAGCTCCAGCGAATGCCCCGCGCCGTCCATGTAGGCGATCATCACCTGCGCGCCTGGAACGCCGGTGATGAACGACTGATTCCCGGGGTCTCGCGGCGCCTTGTCGATCAGCCTGAACCCCAGCACCTGCTGAAAGAAACCGATGGTCCAATCCAGATCGGCCACGCAGAACCCCGTATGAAATATTCGCTTCAGGGTGTAACCAGACACGCTCTTTTCCTCCGATCGTGGCGGTGCAACGAGTGCACCGCCACGCAGTCATACAGGGACACAATCCCGGCACCTCGTCATGACCGGCGCCGGCCCCCGTCCGTCGGACGTTACTTCTTCTTATTGGCGGCCAGTTGGCAGACAATCTCGAAAGCCCTGATAATCGCCGTGGAGTCTGCACGATTCTCTCCGGCCCGGCCGAATGCGGTTCCGTGAGCCGGGGTCGTGATCGGCACCGGCATCCCGCCGTGCAGCGTGACCCCCCGCTCGAACCCCAGCAGCTTGGTGGCTACCTGCCCCTGGTCGTGAAACATGTTGATGATGCCGTCGAATTTGTCCTTTTCCACCCTGCGGAAGATCGTATCCGCCGGGAAGGGGCCCTCCACATCGATGCCGTCCGCCCGGGCCCTTTTGATGGCCGGGCCGATTTCGGTCATCTCCTCGGTTCCGAACATTCCCTCCTCGCCGCCGTGCGGATTCAGCGCGGATACGGCCAGATGCGGCTTCTCGAGACCAAAGGTTTTCAGTTCCCCATTCAGGACGCCGATGGTCGTCAATACCCTCTCTTCGGTGATCAAGGCGGCGACCTCTTTCAGCGCGATGTGCGAGGTGACGCGGGTCGTCCACAGGTTGTCCAAAATGTTGATTTCTCCGTACACATTCGGCCGCTGGAAGCGATCCTTGAGCAGCTCGAATTCCGAATGAAACGGGCACCCCCCCTGGACCATCGCGACTTTATGGAACGGTGCGAAAAGAAAGCCGTCGATTTTTTGCTTCAGGGAGAGGTCGATCGAGAGCAGCAGCGTCTCGTACACCGATTTCCCGGCTTTGGCGTTTACCTTCTTGTAGGTCACCTCTTCCGGCGCGATGGTGGGGAAATCGAGCACCACGGGCACGCCGCTCCCGAAGGAGGCATCTTCGATCTTCTTGACGACGGGAAAGGGCAAGGACACCTTCGCCACCTGTTGCCCCATTTCGAAAATCCGCTGATCACCGATGATCAGAATATTCGCCAGCCGATGCAACTCTTTGCGGGCCAGCAGTTTGGCCGTAATTTCTGGGCCGACGCCCGTCGGATCCCCCAGCAGCACTCCAATAGTCGGTTTTGTCATGATGTTCTCCTCTCAAAAGTTGTAACGAGCTATTCGAATCATCCCCGGATCATCCTTTTCCCTGTGTGACCCAGACCTGGGGAAGATCCATCCTGGCCAGTTCCTCGAAATGGTGCTGTACCTCAGTGTAGAGTTTCTTGAACATCGGGTACAACCGGTTGTAGGCTTCATGGGCCTCGCCGTTCGGCACGAATTCCCTTCCGGGAACCACGATCTTTTCGATGGCCGACGGGAGATCGGGATATATACCCTGGCTGACGCCGGCCAGGATGGCCGCACCCAGCACTTCCGTGTGGCTCTGGGTCAGGCTGACCACTCTTTTTCCCAGAATGTCGGCGATGATCTGGTTCCAGACTTCGCTTGCCGCAGCGGCGCCGCCGATCCGCAGCTCCTCTATGTCGACGCCATCGTCGGTTTCAAGAAGTTCAATGACGTGCCGGATGGCAAAGGAGGCCCCTTCCAGAACCGACCGGAAAAAATCGTTGCGGTTGTGTCCCAGGGTGACGCCGAAGAACACGCCGCGCGCGTAAGGGTTCCAGATGGGGGTCCGCTCACCGGAAATATAGGGCAGGAACAAGAGCCCCTTGCTTCCGGGAGGCGCCTGGGCCGCCTGGGCGGTGATCAGATCGTAGACATCCCCTCCGGTAAAGCCGGCGACCCCCTGCTCCATCTGGCAGAAGGTGTCGCGAACCCACCGCAGCGAAGAGCCCACCCCGTTGATGGCCCCGATGTAGAGCCACCGTTTGGGAAGGACATGGGTGCAGTTCATGAAACGGCTGTCGAAGCAGTCCTTCCCCAGGGTGCCCGAAACCCGGGCCGCAGTCCCCATGATGATGAAGCACTCCCCCTGCTTGAGGACTCCAGACCCGATCGACGCACCGATGGTGTCCATGCAGCCCGCAATCACCGGGGTCCCCTCTTTCAATCCGGTCAGAAGCGCCGCTTCTGCGGTCACCCCTCCGACCACCGCATCGGAAGGCTCCGGCCTGGGGAGCTTTTCTGCGGGGATGTCGAGCGCCGCCAGGAAAGGCTGGTGCCATCTCTTCTCCCGGATGTCGAACAGCAGGGTCGTCGAGGCCCGCGAATGGTCGATGGTGAATTCCCCGGTGAAGCGCGCCACCAGGTATCCGCCGGGGACCATGAGCTTATGGGCCGCTTTGAAGGTTTCCGGTTCATGGTGCTTCAGCCAGAGAATCGTCGGCAACGAATAGGCGCCGGGGGCCACCGGATTTCCGGTGATCTGGAAAACCGTGTCCGCGTCCAGCACTTGCCTGATCCGGTCGACTTCCGGCAGGGCGCGCTGATCCCAGAGCATGATCGCCGGCCGCAGGGGTTTGCCCCGACGGTCGACCGCGACCAGCCCATTGGTGCAGCCGATTCCGACCGCCAGAATCTCGTCGGCAGGCACATCCCGAATGGCATCCCGCACCGCCTGGACCGTGGCCTCCCACCAAGCCTCGGCGTCGTGTTCCGCCTGCCCGGGCACGGTGCTGATCATCCGGTACTCGCCGTAGCCGGTTCCGATCAGCTTGCCGCCGATGGTGAAGACACCGGCCTTGGAGCCCGTACCTCCGATATCAATGCCCAGCAGATATGGACCCTGTGCCATGAACCGTCATCCCTTGGGTTGAAGAGCCAATACTCTTCTGATTTCAGGCGCGATAAAATCCAGACTGGAGAACACCCTGCTCTTCAGGGCATCGTCCAGATGATCCTTGATCCGGGCGATGGAGATCTGCGCGAGCATGACGACATCGGCCTCTTTCAGAAGCTCTTCCACGGTCCGGATAACTTCCATGTCATGCCCCCGGACATCACCCTGATTGAGCTTGGCAAAGGCCTGCGGGCAGAGGCGCGGGATCAGGGTCGCGCTCCGGCCCAGCCTGTCGGATACTTCCCGGAATAGTACTTTCGACGGCGCCTCGGTCGTCGGATTGGTCATCAAGAGCCCGATCCGTTCCGCATGGGTCAGGGCGTGTTCCATCATAGGGGCATCGATCTTGATCACCGGGATGTCCACCTGCTCCTGGACCGCATTGACACAGGGGGAAAGAGAGGAACAGCTCACCACGGCCATATCGGCGCCCGCGCGCTCAGCCGAAAGAACCATTTCCGCGAGCCATTGAATGATCTCCGGTGTGATTCTTCCTGCGGCGGTCAGTTTGCGGAGGATCCCCTCGTCCATCACGTGGAAGAAATCGATCTCCGGACATCGCAGAGCGATCGCTTTATGGACCGATTCGATCACGAGCCGTGTCGAATGGATCATTCCCACCAGCTTCATCCAAGCTCCTTTTGCCGCTTCGGCGATCGACGGCGAAGCGCTATGATTTCATTCCCGCCGTCAGGCATCCGGCTTCCGCGCTCTCGACCATTTCCTGGTCGTTGAGCTGATTCATCACATGGTGCTTCATCAGGGCGATGGCCAGTTCCTTGTCGCGGCTTCTCATGGCGGCGATGATTCCGTCATGGTGTTTGACATAACCGATCAATTTTCCCCGAGGGATCCTGAGAACAAGCCGCAGCAGTTGGATCTTCGCGTCCAGTTTTTCACAGATCTCATAGAGATGACGGTTGCCGGTTCGTCGGGCGGTTTCAAGATGCAACTGGCTGTCTCTTTCAAACGTGGTCGCAATGTCGCCTTCGGCAACCGCGTCGTTGCATTCCTTTGCCAGGAGATCCAGTTCCCGGAAATCCTCCTCGGTCCCGCAATCGGTGAGGAGGCTGACCGCAAGGGTTTCCAGTTGCGCCCGGATCACGGCAAGCTGGCCGGCCTCATGGGGTTCGAGCGCGACAACTTCGGCATAGGCACGGGGCTTGATCTGGACAAGACCATATTCTTCCAGGCGGCTGATGGCTTCCCGGATGGGCGTCCTGCTGACGCCGAATCGCTGGGCGACTTTTTCCTCGGGAATTCGCTCTCCACCCCGAATCTCCCCGGACAGGATCAGGCGTTTGATGTAATCGTAGGCCTGGTCCGATAGACTTAGGCGGTGAATTTC
>JAJFTY010000066.1 GCA_021372695.1 Deltaproteobacteria bacterium | reverse complement strand
TGAAGGAAATATGACATAAAAACCATCATTTGTCAAGTAATAATAAAATAATATCAATATGTTAACTTCGAATAACGATAAATTTATCGCAGGAAATCATCGGCACATGAAGAACAACTGTCTGAGTCGTGCAAAGGTCTACCTCTATTATCGATGAAGGGGTCATCCGGTGTCTCCTGTGGTTCATGGACGATGTCCGCAAGACGGACAGAAATGCGGCGTGACGCTATCGGATAACCGGAACCCTGTCAAATGGAAAAACAGCGCAGTAAAAGGGGTAAAAGGGCAAAGAGGAAATCCGCATGAACATGGCGCCTTAAGGAAGAGGGAAGGAGGGAACGCATGAATATCACCGAACGGATCAAAGGAATTTTGCTCAGGCCCAAAGCGGAATGGCCGGCCATTGCCGGGGAAGAGACCACGATCGCGGAGTTGTACCGGAACTATGTTTGCCTGTTGGCGGCCATCGGGCCTGTTGCCGCCTTCATCGGCATGTCCCTGATCGGGATCGGCCTGCCGATGGGGGGGACCCATCGGACCTCGATCACGTCGGGGATCCTCACGGCGCTTCTTCAATACGGACTTTCGCTCGCGGGCGTCTACATTCTCGCCTGGATCATCGACGCCCTCGCCCCCACCTTTGCCGGAGAGAAGAATCTCAATCAGGCCTTTAAGCTGGCCGCCTATTCCTACACGCCGAGCTGGCTGGCCGCCATTTTCACGCTCATCCCGCCGCTCGGATTCCTCGGCATTCTGGGGCTGTACGGCCTCTATCTCCTCTACATCGGCTTGCCGGTGCTGATGCGATGCCCGCAAGACAAGGCCGCAGGGTACACGGCCACCGTCGTCGTCGCGGCCATCGTCATCTTTGTCGTGATCGGCGCCCTTTCGTGGGCGCTCATCTGAGGCTCCACGATCGGCCCGGCCCGGAGCCCGGTGGCCCGGGTCAACGGCGCCCGGATTCAGGGCGTTTGGGGGGCTTCATCCGCAGGGCGATGAGCCCTGAGAGAACCAGGGCGGCCACGAAGAAACAGAAGGGTGAGGCGTAGCTGCCGGAGAGATCGAAGAAGAGTCCGCCAAAGACAGGGCCGAACGCATTGGCTGCGAAATAGATCGGATTTGCCAGACTGTAGATGCTGCCGAGCGACCGGCGGCCGAAGAAGTTCGCCCACATCACCGGAAGCATCGGATTCCTGCCGCCGTGAAAGAGCCCGTGGAGTGCGGCCAGCAGACAGACGGCCACGGTTCCCGCCGCGCCGTCCAGCCTGAAGGCCACCGCCCCGTAGAGCAGCAGGATGATCAGGCCGTTCACGATGACGTTCGCCGCCAGAAGGCGCTGGATCGAGAACCGTTCCGTCAGGATGCCCCATGCCGCCGACCCTGCCATGCCGCAGACGGCGAAGAGCGTGATGATCCAGACGGCGGCGGTCTGGCTGAATCCCTGGTCGGTCAGGAATGGATACATGTGAAAATTCATTCCTGCCTGGGCAAAGGGGATCAGGCTGCTCAGGACGATCATCCCCCAGAACGCCCGGGTTCGGGTGGCTGCCGTCCGGGTCCAGACCGGTTCCGGATCGGCGGCGTCATGGCCGGGTTGTGAAGGAGGACTCCCGCTGTCTCCCCCGGGATCGGGCGGTGCACCGTCCGGCCGGAGGCCCATCTCCTCGGGCCTGTGGCGCAAAAAGAGCAGGACGGGGATCCCGGAGATCAGGAAGACCATCACGCCCAGCGAGCCCCAGGCCAGTCTCCATCCCAGGGCCAGAATGAAAAACTGGACCGCGAGCGGCAGAAGGGCGCTGCCGAGCCGCTCGCCGATCCTGGCGATCCCCATGGCCCTGCCCCGGAGCAGGATGAACCAGTTGGCGATGGAGACCGAGACCGTCAGGCTGAGCACGCCCACGGCAATCATCCGGCCCACGCCGAAAAAGAGATAGAGCTGCCAGAGCTGGTCGACGAAGGTCATGGCGACCAGGCCGAGGCTTAGAAACAGGATTCCCGCGAAGGTCACCATCCTCGGCCCGTGCCGGTCCAGGAACGGGCCCACGGCCAGGGAGAGCACTCCGCCGAAGAGGGAGCCGAAGGCAATCGCCCCGGTGACCGAAGCACGGCTCCACCCGAACTCCTCGACCATGGGCTTCATGAACATCGAGAGGATATTCTGAAAGACGCCGGACTCGGTGAAACCGATCAGAAAGCAGACGCCGGTTATTATCCAGCCGTAGAAGGGTTTACGCAAATTTATACCTTTTGGGCGGTTGAAAAACGCCCATCTGCTGCGTTTCCCTCCCTTCGACAGGCTCGGGGCAGGCCATTTTTTGCGTCACGGTGAGCTTGTCGAACCGTCGGGGCCTTGCATCTGGACATTTTTGAACAGCCCATAAAAGGGCCTTTCCGGAGGCTCTTCGGGTAAAAGTGTCCGTGAAGAGCCATGTCCATCCATCCGATCAGGCGTGCGACGCAAAACGGGAGGCGATCCGGAGCGCGTCCACCATGCTCTCGGGGTTCGCCCGTCCCTCCCCCGCCTTGCCGAAGGCCGTCCCATGGTCCACGGAGACCCGGATGATGGGGAGCCCGCAGGTGATATTGACGCCGGAGACGCTTCCCCAGGTGTTGGTGCGGGCATCGTACTGAAACCCGATGATCTTGGTCGGGATATGCCCCTGGTCGTGGTACATCACCACCACCAGGTCGTACTGCCCCCCCTGCATCTTGGAAAAAACCGTATCCGGTGGGATCGGCCCCTCGACGCGGATTCCCTCGGCCTGCATCTGCCGGATGGCGGGTTCGATCTCCTCGATCTCCTCGCGTCCCATGAGGCCGGCCTCTCCGGCGTGGGCGTTGAGTCCCGCCACGCCGATCCGCGGATTTTCCACACCCAGTTTCCGGACCGCGTCGTATCCCAGCCGGATGACCCGGCAGACGCGCTCCTTTTTCACCCGGTCGCAGGCCTCGCGCATCGACACATGGGTGGAGACGTGGATCACCCGGAACTGGTTGTGGGCCAGCATCATGGCGTAGTCCCTCGTATGGGTGAAATCGGCGTAGATCTCCGTGTGCCCCGCATAATGGAAGCCTGCCAGATTGATCGCCTCCTTGCTGATGGGGCCGGTCACGGTGGCGTCGATTGCGCCCGCCATGGCCAGGTCGATCACCTTCTTCACGTATTCGAAGGAGGCGCGCCCCGTTTCGGCAGCGGCGATCTTGTGGCGGATGGCCGCCGGCTCGATGTTCTTCAGGTCCAGCACATCCAGGACGCCGCAGCGGTAGAGCCCTTCCCCGGGGGCGGCCACGGCGCGGACTTCGAGGTCGAGCCCGGAGAACCGGACGGCCTCCCTCATCATGCGCAGCTCCCCGATGGCCAGGGGCCGGCACATCTCATAGATCTCCGGCATGGCGAGCGCCTTGGCGGTGATCTCCGGTCCTATCCCCGCCGGATCGCCGACACTGATTCCGATCAATGGTTTCTTCAAAGTGGTCCTCCTGAAAATCAAATGGAACGGCCGCCGTCCCTTAAGGCCGGCGCTATACCGTAAACAGGATCTTTCCGCAAGCCGCCGATTCTGCGAGCTCGAAGGCCCGATCGTAA
>JAJFTY010000038.1 GCA_021372695.1 Deltaproteobacteria bacterium | reverse complement strand
CTTCGTTGATTGATCCGCCCATCCGTCCGGCCGACCGGTTGGTTGTCCGTTTTTGTGTCCGGATTTTGCATTGCAGGAGAATATTTTGTCGACAATATTTTGTCAAGGACAAAATTTTCGCGTAGGTTAAAATTTTTATTAATATGATATTACTCATTTTTTAACGATTGAAATCGAAATTTTCTTCCCGATTTCGGCGGTCGAAAAACAATAAATTTCCTTGACACCGAAAAATGACTTTACTATGGTTGCACCGGATACGGGCGCGCGGGATTGGCAGGAGCCGGACAGGTCAGCGACGGGATTCTGCAACAGGTCTCCGCCCGTTTTTTGACCGGCAGTCACGTCAAGGGAAATTTCACAAGTGAAAATGGAGGATCACCATGGCAAAGAGAGTATGTCTGTACGCGGCGGTGCTGTTTTTGACGGTTGTGACCTGCGTGGCGGTGTCGGATGTCCAGGCTGCCTATCCCGAAAACCCGGTTGAGGTCGTCGTCCACTCATCGCCCGGCGGGGGCAGCGATCTGTTCGCACGGCAGATTGCCAACATCCTGGAGCGGGAAGGCCTCATCAAGCAGAAGCTTCAGGTGGTCAACCGGACGGGCGGCGGCGCGACCATGGCCGTCAACTACATCGCCGGCAAAAAGGGCGATCCCTACGTTTTCATGAACACGACCACCGGCCCGCTCACGACGGTCCTGCGCGGCGCAACGCGGCTGAAGTTCGAGGAGCTGGTGCCCATCGCCATGCTGGCCGAGGACCCCAACCTGGCGTTTACCGGCTATAACTCCCCTTACAAGAGCATGAAGGACGTCATCGCAGCGGCGAAAAAAACGCCCAAGACGGTGAATGTCGCGATCGGCACCATCGGCGGCTCCGAGCACATCTGCGCCCACAGGGTGGCCAAGGCGGCGGGCGTGGAATTCAACATCGTGGCCTTCAAGGGCGGCGGTGAGGCGGCGGCGGCTCTGCTCGGCGGTCACGTGGATCTGAGCTTCGGGAACATCCAGGAACAGATGGGCCAGATCGAGGCGAAGAAAGTCCGCGCGCTGGCGACCATGACCGAAGCGCGTCTCCCCTTCCTGCCCAACGTCCCCACGATGAAGGAGGAGGGGATCAACGCGGTCTACACCCAATTCAGAGGATTCTGGGCGGCCCCGGGCTTCCCCGACTATGCCGTGAAATACTGGGAAGAGGTCTTCGAAAAATTGATGAAGGTGCCGGCCTTCAAGGAATACCTGAAGTCCAACCAGGCGGTGGAGTCGTTCCGGAAGCACGCGGAGTTCAAGCAGTACATCACGAGGTATGCCGAGGTGCTTCAGAAGGACGTCGACAGCCTCGAGATCTACCGGGAGAAGAAATAGTCCAAGACCATTGTCCCCAGCCAGGAGGAGTTTATGAAGAAAGCCGACCGGATCTTTGCGCTCATCTGCCTGGGATTGAGCGGCTGGCTCATCCAGGAATCGTTCAAGTACGACTACATGACCAAGTACACTCCCGGTCCCGGCTTCCATCCCTTCTGGCTGGGGATCTGCCTTGGCCTTTTGTCCCTCTTCCTGATCTTCGACACCTTCCGGCGCAAGGGCGTCAAAGAGGATCAGGAGTCGCAGCTCCCGGGAAAGAAGGCGCTCATCCGCGTCGGCCTGATCCTCCTGGTCACGGCGGTGCTCGCGCTTCTGATGACCCGGCTCGGATTCGTGCTGAGCTCCTTCGTCTTCATCGCGCTCACGCTCGGCATCCTGGAGAAGTTCAAAATCGTTAAAAGCGTCCTCTACAGCGCCGCGTTCAGCGCGGGCATCTTCTTGATTTTTCGTTACTGGCTGGAAGTGGACCTTCCCCGGGGGTGGTTCGGATTTTAGCGGGAGGAGCAATTCATGGATATTTTCCACCATCTGATGCACGGTTTTGCGATTTTCTTCACCCCCAACAACCTCTGGATGGCTGTGGTGGGGTGCTTCTTCTGCACCCTGGTGGGCGTCCTGCCGGGCCTGGGGGCATCGGCGACGATCGCGCTCCTGATCCCCTTCACCTTCGGGATGAACGCGACGCCCGCCATGATCATGATCGCCTCCCTCTATTACGGTTCGAAATTCGGGGGATCCATCACCTCCATCCTGATCAACATCCCCGGTGAGAACGCCTCGGTCGTGACCTGTTTCGATGGCTACCAGATGGCCCTTCAGGGACGCGCCGGTTCAGCGCTCGGAGTCGCGGCGATCGGCTCCTTCATCGGCGGGATCCTCGGGACGTTCGGGTTGATCTTCGTGGCCGTACCCCTGGCGGAATTCAGCCTGAGGTTCGGCCCGGCCGAGTATTTCAGCCTGATCATCATGGGCATGCTGACGATCGTTTTCGTGGGTGGGAAGTCGATCACCAAGTCCCTGATGAGCGGCGTCATCGGGATCTCGCTCGGGGTCGTGGGGTCGGATATCGTCCAGGGCGCGCCGCGCTTCGTGTTCGGCATCCCCGAGCTGATGGACGGCATCGACTTCGTCGTCGTCGTCATGGGCATCTTCGGCATGGGCGAGGTCCTCGTTTCAGCCGAAGAGTTCATGAAAATGGACTCGATCAAGGTCCCCTTCAGCAAACTGTGGCCCACGTGGAAGGACCTGACCGATTCCAAATGGGCGATGCTCCGCGGCACCGCCATCGGATTCGTGATCGGCTCCCTGCCCGGCGCCGGGGCGACGATCGCCTCTTTCATGTCCTACGGCGTGGAGAAGAGCTCCTCGAAGCATCCGGAGCGGTTCGGGAAGGGGGCGATCGAAGGGGTCGCCGGACCCGAGACGGCCAACAACGCCGCCTGCTCCGGCGCGATGGCGCCGCTCCTGGCTCTGGGCATCCCGGGGTCGGGGGCAACGGCGGTCATGCTGGGGGCGCTCATGCTCTACGGCCTCAAGCCCGGCCCCATGCTCTTCACGACGAGCCCCGATTTCGTCTGGGCGCTCATCGCCAGCATGTTCGTGGGAAACGTGATCCTCCTGATCATGAACCTTCCCATGGTGCCCCTGTTCGCCCTGACCCTGCGCATTTCCTACAGCCTCCTGTACCCCATCATCATCGTGATCTGCATGATCGGGGTCTATTCGCTCAACAGCAGCATGTTCGACATCTGGATGATGTGGTTCTTCGGCATCATCGGCTACTTCATGAAAAAATACGACATCTCGGGCGCACCGCTGATCATCGGCCTGGTCCTGGGCCCCATCCTGGAGCAGTCGCTGTACCGGGCCCTCTCCCTGGCCCACGGCAGCATTCTGGTCTTCGTCCAGCGCCCGATCTCGGCAACGCTCCTGGCGATCGCCCTGGTGATGTCGATCTTCGTCTCGTTGAAAGCGGTGAGGACGGTGCGAAAGCAGCTCTCCGACGAGGAGGGATAACATCAAGGGCACCCCCCGCAGGCCGGATCGGGCCACAGGGTATATCAAGGCCGGATCCGACCTGTTTTTATGCAATCAGAGGAATGAAATGGACTCGAGGAGGTTGGAACCAAACCATGATCATCGATCCAGAAACGTGCATCGGATGCGGTGCATGCGTATACACCTGCACGGTGAATGCAATTTCGCCAACAGACGATAAGGCGGAGATCGACCGAGAGGCTTGCGTCGAGTGCGGCAACTGTCTCAGGGTGGCGGGATGCCCGACCGGCGCGTTGCAACAGGACGAGCTTGCCTGGCCGCGATCCGTCCGCAAGTACTTCAGCGACAACCAGTGCAAGTGGCCCGAAGAGATGCGCTACACCCTGGGATACGGCCGGGGGACCGAGGAGTGCAAGACGAATGACCGGACGGGAAAATTCCGGCGCGGCGAGGTCGGAGTCATGGTTGAGCTCGGCCGGCCCAACACCGGGACCTCCCTGCGGAACGCGGAGCTGATCATCCAGGCGTTGATCCGGGCGGGGGCCGAGATGGCGGAGAACTCCCCCATGACGGCCCTGATCGGCGACAGGCAAAAGGGGCTCCTCAAGGAGGGTCTCGGAACCGAACGGGTGCTTTCGTGCATCGTGGAGTCGAAGGTCAAACTGGGCGATCTGGAAAAGACCCTGACTCTGATCCGGGAGATCGCCCCGCAGCTCGACACGGTCTTCAGCCTGGGTCTGGTGACAAGGATGGAGGGGGACGGTTTCACCTCCCCGATCGAACCGGTGCTGAAGAAGATGGGGCTCGAAGTTCGGCCCAACGCAAAGATGAACCTGGGGCTCGGAAGACCCCTCAGCGAAGCATAGCGGGAGGGAGCCCATGAGTCATTCTGCCCACCGGTTTGCGACACCGGAAGAACTGAAGCGCGACTACGTGATTTTCGTCCGGCCCGCCCACGGCTTCGACGATGTGGACGAAGCAACCAAGCAAGCGACCCTGAAGAAGACCCGGGAGCTGGCCGACATCGTGCACAGGCACGGGCCGGCGAACATCGGCCGCAGCGGTGCGGGCTCCACGGCCCAGGGCGACGATTACGGCAAGATCATGGAGCGGGTCACCTTCAACGGCTTCATGTCCGTCGTGACCGATCGGGAGAAGGCCAAATCGATCCTCCGGGAATTCAAGGAGAAGGATGCCGGCCTCTCGGTCGTGGCGAGCGGGCTCACGGAAGAGCTCTTCGGCATCTGCCGCGAGGTCGGTCTCAAACCCCACACCGTTCTCTTTTCCCTGGGGATCTGGGGGAAGAAGGAACTCCTTCCCAGCGACGATCACCTGAAGATCGCGACCCTGTGCGGCCACAGCATGATCTCTCCTGCGATGATCGACCACTACGTTGAGGAGATCTGCAAGGGACGGGTCACCCCGGAGGAGGCCGGCCGGCGGATGGCCTGTTCCTGCCCCTGCGGGATCTTCAACGTTCCCCGGACCGTGGAGGTCCTGAAGACGATGGCCGCGAAGAAGGCTCCCGCGGCCGGGGAGAAGAAATGAGCGAGGCGAAGCCAGACAGCGGCGAGCTGATTTGCCGCCTGAGTGCCTATGTGGCCGCGAGCGGCGAACGGGAGCTCCCTCCCGCGGTCGTCCACAAGGCCAAGCACCATATCCTCGACACCCTGGGGGCCATCCTCTGCGGCTCGAACCTCAAGCCGGGCCGCCTCGGCGCAAAATTTGCCGCCCAGCAGGCGGGCTCCCCGGAGGCCCGGTGTGCAGGCACCCCGATCGTCACCACGGCGGTCAACGCCGCCTTTGCCATGGCCATGATGGCCCACTCCGATGAGACGGACGACTCCCATGAACGGGCGGGCATGCACCCCGGCTGTGCCATCGTCCCGGCTGCTCTCGCCGTCGCGCAGAGAGAAGAGGCCGACGGCACCAGGTTCATCCGGGGCGTTGCCGCGGGCTACGACATCGGCTGCCGCATGACGCAGGCCCTGGGAGTCCAGAACGTCCGTGCCCGCGCCCTCTCCCTGCACGGCATCGGGACCAATTTCGGCTCTGCCGCGGCCGCCGCGTCCATCATGGGGCTAGGCGCGGAAGAACTCCGTTTCGTCTGGGATTATTCCTGCCAGCAGGATTCGGGCAAGTACTACTGGATGCGGGACCGGGACCACGTGGAGAAGGCCTTTGTCTTTGCCGCCATGGGGGCGCGAAACGGCGTCACCTCGGCGCTCCTGGTCCGGTCGGGATTCACCGGGGTGGCCGACGCCTTCAGTGGAGAGAACAACTATTTCGAATCTTTCGGCCCGGGTGTGAATCCCGGGCTGCTCGTCGACGGGCTGGGCCACCGCTACGAGATCGAACGTACCGACATCAAGAAATACTCCGTGGGGGCGCCGATCCAGGCCCCACTCGACGCCTTGCTGATCCTCCGCGAGCGGTACGGACTCTCCCCTGCCGATGTGGAGAGCATCACCGTCTCCGTTCCCGATGACCGCGTCAACATCGTCCGGGACCGGGAGATGCCGGACGTCGATCTCCGGCACGTCCTGGCCGTGGCCCTGATCGACGGTGGGATGACCTTTGCAGCCTCCCACGACTACGGACGGATGAAGGACCCGGCCGTCCTCGCCCTCCGGGAACGAATCACGCTCATCGGCGACCCGGCGCTCCGGACGGCGAAGATCAAGCGCGGCGGGATCGTGGAGATCGCGACCAAAGATGGTTCAAGGCTCCGGGAGCAGGTCGAAATGGTCCGCGGCCGGCCGGCAAATCCCATGTCGGATGCGGAGATCGAGCAGAAATGCACCGATCTCATGCGGCCGGTCCTGGGGCCGGAACGCACCGAAGGCTTGATCGACCGGATCTGGAATCTGGAAAAGGTCCGGAACATGCGGGAGCTCGGCCCCCTGCTCTCCCTCCCCGTCAGATAACCGCCGTCAGGGTGGCGTGAGACTCCTTCTCCGGGTTCGGAAGGCGGTAGTCCGAACACTCTTTTTTTTCATCCCAGGCGAAATCTGCGCACCCCAGCTCCAGGAGTCTCTGGTGGATCATTCGGTCGTAGTGGGTCCGGATCGATCTCACATACCGATGGATATCCGCGTTTCGGGCCTGCTGGGCCGTATCGCCGATATACTGTAGATAGCAGAGCTTCGGAACCCGGATCATCCGGGTCTTCAGAAACGTCCTGACCAGGATTTCGTAATCGTCGGCAACGGGAAGCTCCTTGTTGTGCCCTCCGATCGATTCGTAAAAGGAGCTCCTCCAAGCCCGGATGTGATTGGGCGTGGAGACGATGTGCCGGATCGTCTTGGCGTTGATGTTCCCGGCGCTTCCCGCCTTGTAGTGCTTGCCGCGATATTCGGCATCGGTATAGGAGCCGTACCCGAAAGCCCAGCCGTCCCGGTAGGTGTAGCTGGTTCCGTCTTCATAGACCTCCGCGCTGTCCGTGTAGAGGAACCCTGCCTCGGGAAACTGTTCGAAGCCTCTGACGACATGATCGAGAGCGTAGTCCGTCAACTCATCATCGTGGTCCAGTTCGACGAGAAACTGCCCCCGGGCCAGACTGCACGCCCAATTCTTCACCTTTCCGATGACGCCGGAGTGCTCCCCGGGCTTGAAGACCTGGATTCGGTGATCCTGCCGGGCGAGGCCGCTCAGCATCCTGAAGGTCTTCCCGTCGTCATCGGAATCGTCCACGATGATCCATTCCCAATTGCTGTAGGTCTGTTCCCGCAGGGAACGGAACGGACGGCGGATTCTGTTTCCCGTTCGACACGCCGCGGTAAAGACGGTGACGAGCGGCTTTTCATCCGCCTCCCCTCCGTCGAACAGGATCGACAGGTGATGGTTGTAAGCGGCGATGCCGAGCTGATCGAGGTCCGGCAGGACATCGTAGTGGAGCCACCGCTTGCGGACCTCCTGCGGCGCATTCGCAAGTTTCGGATAGAGCGATCGGCTTCCGGTCGTGATCAGGACCTCCGGCTTGTCCCGGACCAGGATGGATTCGAGGTGGGAATCGGATGGATAGCATCGGCAGTCCAGCCTCCTCTCCTCGTAGGTCTCCTCCCGGGGTGTGAACAGCTCCACTTTCCCGCAGCCGAAGATGCAGACGACCGGCAGCTTCCGTCCCCCGCCGTGCCATAATTTCTGTGCAAAATTTTTCAGGATCATCTCTCGTTCCTCGAGGGAGCCCGTTTGTCCATCGGGCGCCCTTCAAAAAACCCGTGCTGCGACGAGCGCGCAGCGCTGTACGATTCGTGCACGTCTCCACCACAGCAGCACCGGGATTGGCTGGTGTGACTCCAGTGGAATGCGTAAGCGTAAGAGGAATCTTAAGATTGGGAGGGAGGCGCCCTGAATGAATAGGGGAACAGATGCCAGAAGGAGACGTCGACTGAAGTTTCCTCGGCAAGGTGGAACAGTGGGAGAAAATGGTCGGGTTGGACGGAGGGGCGGCTCGCCACGCCATCCGCAATGCTGCTGTCCAGGGCAGCATAGAGGCCGGGGAGAATCCGGAGCTCTTCGCGCAGATCGACGACGTCCGCCATGAAGGCGGTGAAAACGATCAAAAAGAGGACCCCATAAAGGGTCCTCCTCTGAAGAGGCGAAGCGTTCATCGATGGGTTCCGTCCTTTTATCCTGGTCCACGGTAGCAGGATAAAAGTCCCTGTCAAGAACAATCGCTGTCCCTCACGCCTGTCACGCCGACGGCGCTGCTGTGAACGCAAGCACCCTTTCGCACCAGGCGGCCACGTCCAGGAGCGTCTCCTCGCAGTAGGGCTGCGCCGCCATCTGCATGGCGAAGGGGAGGCCGTTCGCGTCGAGGCCCGTCGGGAGGGACATCGCCGGGAAGCCGGAGAAGGTCCAGGGGCGGTTGAAGACGCTGGAGCCGGTGGTGGAAAGCCCGCGGGGCGCCGTGGTCGAGGCGACGGGCATGATCACCGCGTCCACCCGGGCCATGCGCTGGACCATCTCCTTCTGGAACCGAATCCGGTGCCGGAGGTATTCGGCGTACTCGTGGCCGGCGATCTGGGCCCCTTTTTCCAGGCGCACCTTCAGTTTCGGCGGGTACTTCTCCCGATAGGCCTCGAAGAGGGGCCGGTGGTACGCGTAGAGCTCCGCCTGTTTGACGATCTCCCAGCCGGGGATCACGAAGGCGAAGGAAGGGGGCAGCGGGATCTCGACGATCTCCGCCCCGGCCTGGAGGAGCCGCTCGCGGACCGAAGCGAGATTCTCCAGCACCTCGGCGGAGGTCTCCTCTTCGAAGAACTCCCGGATATGGCCCAGAACGGGCGGTTCCCCGGGGCTCCGGGGACGCGAGCAGCAGGGAGGGTCGGGCATCCGGGCAAAGGGGCGCGGATCCTCTTCCCGCATGCAGGGCCAGATGAGGGCGGCGTCGCCGACCGTCCGGCAGTGGAACCCCACATGGTCGATGCTCCAGGAGTTCGGGAGAACCCCGTCCGTGCTGATCCGGCCGTAGGTCGCCTTGAACCCGACGATCCCGTTGTAGGCGGCGGGTCGGAGCAGCGACCCCCCGGTTTGCGTTCCCAGGGCCGCCGCACACATCCGGTCCGCGACGGCCGCGCCGGAGCCGCTGCTCGACCCCCCCGGCGTATGCTCGGGATTCCAAGGGTTCCGGGTGATGGTCGGATCGTTGTTGGCAAACGGGGTCGTCTCAGTCTTGCCCAGAAAGATCGCCCCGGCCGCGCGAAGCCGGGCCACGGCTGGGCACTCCTGATCGGGGACGTTCGCCGGATAGACGGGCGTGCCGCAGCGCGTCCACTGGCCCTTCACGTCGATGATGTCCTTCACGCCGAACGGGATGCCGTGGAGAGGTCCCGACCAGACGCCCGCCTGGAACTCCCGGTCCCGGCGCCGCGCCTCTTCGAGGGCTTCCCGTTCATAGACCTCGACCCAGGCGTGGATGACCCCGTCGCGGGCGTGAATCCGCTCCAGGCAGGATTCCACCAGCCGCTCCGCGGTCAGCTTTCCGGCCTTCATCTCGTTTCCGGCCTCCCGGATGGTCAGTTCCCTGGGTTCTGGCATCATTTCCTCCCAATGACATCTATAACGTTTCAATACCTCGCGGCAATCCGGAAATTGGATCCCGGAAGCGCATTGGAGATTTTTCGGGGTACCCTGCCTCCGCAGCGCAGCGCCCGCGAAGACGATTGTTTGAGCGCGAAGCGCGAGTTTCGTCTTTGCAGCGAAGCGAGGAGTCGCAGGGTCGAAAAATATCCAGCGCGCGGAGAGATCACTATTTCCATCTCTATTCCTCGGCCTCCTCGATGGCGGCCTTCTTCCCCCGGAACGACCGGATCCCGACGTAGACGCCCATCAGGACGATGATCGACAGCAGGGTGGCCGAGATCGGCCGCTGGACGAACACCAGGACATTGCCGTGCGCGAGGTTCAAAGCCTGGTACAGATTCCTCTCCAGCATCGGCCCCATCAGGAGCGCCATCAGCATCGGTGCCGCCGGGACTCCCCCCTTCTTCATGAAGTAGCCGGCGATGGCGAAGATCAGCATCAGCCCCACCTCGAAAAGCCCCGAGGCGACCGCGTACGCGCCGACGATGCAGACGATCAGAATCGCCGGGTAGATCAGGCCGTAGGGGATCCGGAGCAGCGAAGCGAAGAGCGGCACCAGCGGCAGGTTCATGACGATCAGGATGCAGTTCCCGATGAACATGGAGGCGATGACGGCCCAGACGAAATCGGCATTCTCGACGAAAATCATCGGGCCGGGCTTGAGGCCGTAGAGGATCATCCCTCCCAGCAGAACCGCCGTGGCCCCCGAACCGGGGATGCCCAGGGAGAACATCGGGACCATGGCCCCGGAGACGGCCGCATTGTTGGAAGACTCCGGACCCGCCACCCCTTCGAGAACGCCGGTGCCGAACGTCTCGGGATGTTTGGAGACGCTCTTTTCCACACCATAGGCGAGGAAGGAGGCGATCGTCGGCCCGGAACCCGGGATGCAGCAGATGAAGAAGCCGACGAGGGTGCCCCGGAGGATCGCCCAGCGGCAGTACCAGATCTCCGCAAGGGAGGGGAAGAGTTCGCGGAACTTGACCTTCATCGGCGTTATCTTCATGAACTCCTCTGCGGATTCGAGCACCTCGGCGATGCCGAAGGTCCCCATGACGAGGATGACGAAGTCGATGCCGTCCAGAAGTTCGGAAATCCCGTAGACGAACCGGTCCTTCCCCTCGACGATGTCGGTCCCGACACAGCCGAGGCCAAGGCCGATCACCATGCTCATCAGAGATTTGACGATATCCTTGCCGCTCACGAAGATGATCGTGAACATCCCCATGAGGACGAGGCTGAAGAGCTCTGCCGGACCAAAACGCAGGCTGAACTCGGCGAGAGTCGATGCGGTGAAGGCCAGGAAGATCGTTCCGATCAGGCCGGCAAAGAAAGAGCCGATGGCCGAGAGGCCGAGGGCCGTCCCCGCCTTCCCCTTCTTCGCGAGTTTATGGCCTTCGAGCGCCGTGATGACGGAGGAGGCCTCTCCCGGAACATTGACGAGGATCGACGTCGTGGAGCCGCCGTACATCGCCCCGTAGTAGAGCGAGCAGAGCATGATCATGGCGGGAGTCGCGTCCATGCCGAAGGTGATCGGCAGGATGATGGCCATCGTCGCCGATGGACCCAAACCCGGGAGGATTCCGACCATGGTTCCGAGGAAGGCGCCCAGGGCGGCCATTCCGATGTTGTATGGGGTGAGGCAGGTCGAGAACCCGCCCATTAAATTCATGAGAACATCCATTGGGGCTATCTCTCTCCTTTCGCTAAATTCCCAGGAATCCCTTGGGGAAACCCATCGTCAGGACATATTCGAAGACGAACCAGGTCACCGCGGCATAGGCGATCCCGTAGCCGACACTCTTGATGATGCTGTATTTTTCCAGGACCTTCAGGATCACCACCGTAAACAGGAAGAGTGTCAGGGGGAACCCCAGGGTGTTCATGGTTGACTTGACGACGAATAGCATCAGGAGAATGAACCCGACACGGTAGAGGGCGTGTTTCTCCGGCAGGAGCTTCGCGCTGTCCTTTGCGCCCCCCTTGCGTCTGAATGTGTCGAAGAGGAGATAACAGGAAAGAATGGCCAGGGTGACCCCCACCCAGAAGGGCAAGAAACCCGGACCGGGGGTAAACTCTGTCATGTAATCGAATTTCTTGGATTCGAGGTAGCACCAGAGCGCGAACCCCAGTCCGATCACCCCGAAGATGCGATCCGCTTTTCTCATAATTTGCCCTCCTGAATGGGAGCCACCCGGCTTTCAATAAACCTTCTTTACTTGTTCGTCTCGATGTACTTGAGGTCTTCCTGGAGACCCTTCACATAATCCACGAGCCATTTCTTGGTATCGGCGCCATTCATGTAGTCCGGGACGACGTCGAACTTTTTGATGAACTCCTGGTACTGCATGGTCTTCATCACCTTCGCAAAGGCATCCTGCCAGAAGTTATACGCCTCGGTCGGATAGTTCGGGCCGCCGAAAAAGCCGCGGACCTGGGTGAAGGAGACGGGGACCCCCTGCTCTTTCATCGTGGGGATGTCCTTGTAGTAGGGAACGCGCCGTTCGCCCATGTTGGCCAGAACCCGGACTCTCTTCGCCTTGTAGTGGCCCGCCGTCTCGGCGGTGGAGCCGAAAGCCACATCGATATGCCCGCCGATCAGCTGAGTCGGGCTGAAATCGAAAGCGGTGATGTTGAACTTCGCACCGGTGGCCCGCTCGATCCGGGCAGCCATGACGTGCTCCGAACCGCCGATGCTGTTGATCCCGACGCTCACCTTCTTGGGGTTCGCCTTGGCGTACTCGATCAGTTCCTTGAGCGTCTTGAACTGCGATGAAGCCGGAACCATCATCACGTTCCCGTCTTCGATCATCGTGCTCAACCAGACGCACTCTTCGAGTTTCATCTGGGTCGTGCCGCGAAGCATGGCCATGAGCTGGGCGGTGGTCCAGTGCATCACGACGTAGGGATCGCCGCCTTTCGATTTCAGGTAGTTGAGGGCCACGGCCGATGAACCGCCCTGGCGGGTCTGGGTCTGGATCTTCGCCTTGACGATCCCGGTCTTGTTGAGGATGTCGCCGGTGGTCAGCACAAACAGGCCGGCAGCGCCGCCGGGCGAGGAGTGGTGCAGGAACTCAATGACCTTGTCCGGCTCCGGATAGGCGGCCTGGGCCTGCGGGGCGAAGGCTGGGGCGATGCAAAACAGCGATAGAACGACGACGATCGTACAATAGAAACCTTTTCTTCTCATGGCAATCTCCTTTTCCTTACGACGGAGGTTTCAAGCTCTCCTCCCATTAGAACGATCCTGCAACCCTTGTTCTCTGAAGCTTCGCCCGCTTCACCCCCTTTCCCGATGTGCACGCCGCTCAAGAAAATGGCTTAAAGCTCTTTGTCCAGCTCGATCTGGTACTTTCCGTCCTTCAGGATGCATTGGCCGTCCAGGTACACGGAGGGGTTGAGGAACACGAAGTCGATATGGAACGTGCTCTTGCTCTTCCCCCCGAGGCTGATGTTGTCGCCGATGGCGATGTGCGCCGTTCCCAACTTCTTGGCCACCTCCCGGGTGTTGGGAATGACCAGGCACTCGGGATTCGTTCCGAGGGCGAACTGGGAGGCGGCGTTGTAACCCGCCTCGTCCCGGGCCTCCAGGATGGCCTTCAAGTCCATCGCCTGCTTGCCGCCGACGATCTTGACGATCCTTCCCCGGGTGATCTCCATCCGGAAAGGCTCGGTGATCTCGCCGATCTGGTCTGCGATGTAGGGAGAGACAACCACCCCCTCGGTCACGCCCTCCAGCGGGGCCAGAGTCGCCTCGCCGTCGGGCAGTCCCGAGAGCTCTCCGGGCCGGGTCACGAACCCGGACTGGGAAATCGCCTTCCTTCCCTTGGTCCTCATGGTGAAATCCGTGCCCTCGGGGGTCGTCATGCGGATCACGTCCGCGTCGGTCAGGAGCCGGGCCAGGTGCTCGGTCATCCTTTTCACCCGATGATAATCCGCGGTGATTCCGCCGCTCACCATCATCTCCTCGGTGACATTGCGGAGGTTGGCGACCCGGGCGCCGTGCCTGATGGCCTCCCTGACCGATGCCGTATGGGTCAGGCTCTGGGTGGACTGATTGATGACCACCTGCACGGCGGTCATGGCTGCGGCGATGGCCGCCGGCGGCTCCTGTCCCCCGATCTTCTGAGGCTCCATCGTCGCCACGACCACCTCGGCGCCGGCAGAGATGGCACTGTAGGCCAGGGCCTGGGTGATGATCCGGGGTCGGTCGGTGTCGGTCACGATCAGCACCGATTCACCTCGCTTCACGCCCAGAACCTGATTGATCATGATGTTGGCCGCATAGGCCATCCGCGTGATTTCCATCTTACGTCTCTTTCCGTCGATCCCATCGACCGCTATTCTTTGCCGCCGTTCTTGAATATTTCCGGGAACCGCTCCAACTGGCCGAGAATCGACTCTTTCCGGATGCGCTCGGCTGCATCGGCGTCCCCTGCTTCGACCGCCGTGACGATCGCCGCGTGGAGCTTCGTGGAGTTGGCCATCCACCCCGGACCGCTCATCACGGTCAGGCGGTAACGCATGGTCTGCCGGTCAAAGTTCCGGATCAGTTGGACCAGACGGACGTTGCCGCTGGCGTTGATGATCAACTCATGGAATTTCTGATTCAGGTTCTGATAGGATGTCGCGTTCTTCTTCTCCGCGGCACGGATCATCTGCTCATGCATCTTCTTGAGCTTGGCGACAAACTCCGGCGTCCGCTTCCGGACGGCCAGCGACGTGGCAAGGCCGTCGAGGCTCGCGCGGATGCGGTAGATGTCCTCCGCCTCCTGCGGCGTGATCCGGGCAACCGAGATCCCCTTCCGCGGCTCGCGGACCACGAACCCGCGGCTTTCCAGGATCTGGAAAGCCTCGCGCACCGGGGAGCGGCTGACTCCGAAAGTCCGGCAGA
This sequence comes from Deltaproteobacteria bacterium, assembly GCA_021372695.1. Next base: position 111,602 of record JAJFTY010000038.1, on the reverse strand, counting down.
GCCCCTCTTCCACAATCCGCTGTCCGGGCTTGAGCGTCCGGTCGACGATCTTCCGCTCCAGGTCATCGACAATGTGTTCCGCCAGACTCTTCTGCCTGATCAACTCATCCATGTCCCCCCCCCTTCCGCCGCCTCCCGCTTCGCCCGGGGAACCACCGGAACGTTGGCACCCCGCCTTTACGATTTCAGGCCGTACATCCGGGCCGCGTTGTCGTGGAGGATCATCCGGCCGGCCTTCTCCGCGTCCTTTTCGCACATCAGCCCCAGGCGGACCGAATCGGTCAGCACTGCACCGAGGGCGATTTTCGCGGTCTTCGCGGCAAGCCAGGAGACTTCCGGAGAGCCGTGGCCGCCACTGCCAACCATCATCTTGGAGACCGGTGCCAGGCCGATCACGTCGCGGTAGAACTCGACGATCCGCTGGGCGGTCCAGGGGGTCGTCCAGGCCATATCTATCCAGACGTGGGGGAAGGTATGGGCCATCATGCTCGCATGCTGCGTCCAGGGATGGCCCGCATGGAGGAGCACAACCCGTGTCTTGAGGAACCGGTTCTGACGGAGGATGGGAACGAGCAGGAAAGGGTCGCAATTGGCCACGGCGCCGTTCCAGAGTCCGCCCGTGATGCCGGTGTGGATATGGACAGGGAACCTCAACTCCTGCGCCTGGATCAGGGTGGCGAGCCAGATCGCCATGTAGATCTTCTTGAAGGCCTCGGTATCGCGCGCCGCGGCCGCCTTGAAGTTCCGCTCGGCCTCATCCGCTTCCACCGGGGCCGCACCGAAGCCGACCAGTTCTCCCAGATGGGACTTGATGCCGACGAACCCGTCTCCGCGGATCGATTTCTCGACGCCCGTCTGGAAGGCCTTGAGCAGCTCGGCGTAGGAACCGGACGATTCCAGGAGCTTCCGGAGAAGCGGGTCCATCTGGAGGAGGCGGATTTTCGGACCCGGCGTGAGGTCGAGGACGGGGTCGTTGATCGGAAGATTCGAATCCATCACGGAGCAGACGATCCCGGCGTCCTCGTAGAGCATCTTGGCATAACCGGCCAGACCCGCCGCTTCCGTTCTGCGGTTGCGCTCGGCGGTGACCGCTTCGAGTGTGGGCTCGCACCCGAAAAGTTTCGCAAGCTGGCAGACCATGGTCAGCACAGCGCCCATGTGGGGGAAGTGGAAGAGAAGTTCGTCCGTGGCGCCCCAGAGTTTACTCTTGGCAACACCGGAAACCGGGATGTCGGCAATGCCGTGGAATAGCTCCCGGGCCAGCCAGATCGGTTCGATGGTCTTCTTCTCGGGTTCAAGGACGTGGCAATGGTCGTCCACGACGGGACAGCGGGTGAAATCGGGCATGACTTTTTCCTCCATTGAAAATGACCGGTACCTTCGGGAACCGGGAGGGATCCATTCCGCACCCCCCGGTCGGGCGGCATCGGCCGCCGTGGGGAAAAATCGTAGATTGTCGACAATCGTTTGTCAAGCAAAAAGTGCGGCCCGGTGGGTGAGAATCGTGGGGGCACATCGGAGGGTCTGCCGGAAGGAAAAAGAAAAGTCGTTCCTGTGGTTTGGATATCCTATCCCGGGAGCGCGTCGAAACCGGCGGCGGAGCGAGACGCTTAAAAATCTACCTCCGTTGTCACCCCGGCGAAAGCCGGGGTCCAGAAGGTCTTGGAAAGACTGGATGCCGGCTTTCGCCGGCATGACGTTTTACCAGTTGCCGATAAATATTCAAAGGTTTCAGAACACCTGATCGCCCAGGACAATCGGCTTCATCTCCTCCGCCGACATCTCACGGCCGGGCGCAATCCCGATTTGCTTGAGGAAAACGTAGATCTGCCTCAGGTGCTGGGCCGAATGGAAGGCCCGCGACTCCAGGAGCTGCAATTGCGTGACCGGCCCTTTCTTCGTCTCGACCGGGTGGTCTTCCACCCGGTCGGGGTCCGCCCGCAAGGTTCCTTCGAACCAGTCACTCCTCATCTCCCGGCAGTACGAAACCAGTTCCTCCGTGGTTTGGAAGCGCCGGCTGAGCGCATACTCATCGGCGGAGACCCAGGGATAGGCGCCTGAAGAGAGGGCGTCGACCATGGGCGCGATGCGGTCATGGATGTTGAAGACCAGTTCCCGCAGGTCCCGCCCCCGGTTGGGCGTCGGGGCCGACAGCATCTCAGAGGGGACCGGGTGCACAGCCTCCTCGACAGCCTCCAGGACCCGGTTCATGGCCTCGGCCCACTCCCGGTACGAGGCCCGCATTGCGTCAGCCGGAAGGCCGAGAAATTCCCTGAGTTGATCGTTATGCAGAATCAGCAGACGGCGGTCGCCCTGCACGGCGACGGGCACGACGTCCAGCCCCAGAGCCTCGGCCTCGGCCTTGGCCGCCGGGTCCAGAAACACGTCCCGGGAGATGAATTCGATGCGATTCCGCGAAAGAAACTCCTTCGCCGCGGCGCAGGAGGCTCAGCCCGGCCGGTGGTACAGCCTCAATTCCGGAGTCTTCACCATTGTTTTTCCCTTTATTCCTCCCGTCCGCCCCAATAGCCGCCCGCGCATCCCCCCCTTCCCTTCCCGGACAAGCCGAGCCGGGCGTTCAGACAGCGGCGTTGATCACCCCATCCGCCTTCAGGGCTTCGATCCGCTCGGACGTGTACCCGAGAACCTCCCGCAGGACCTCTGCGGAGTGTTGGCCGAGCAGGGGAGCGGGGCTCTCCACCACCCCCGGGGTCTCCGAGAGGTGGATCGGTGAACCCGCAATCCGGACCGGACCGGCTTCCGGCTGATCCACGGTGACCAGCATCTTCCGATGGCAGATGATCGGATCCTCGCAGATCTCCTTCATATTGTTGATCTTGGAGTAGGGGATGTTCGCCTTCTCGAAGATCGCGATCCACTCCGCCGTCGTCTTCTTGACACACTCCGAGGTCAGAATCGCGGAGAGTTCCGGCTGATGCTCCGTCCGGAGGTGGTTGTTGTCGAAGCGGGGATCGTGGATCAGGTCCTCCCGTTCCAGGATCTGGCAGAGTTTGGCCCAGAGGTTGTCGTTGCCCGCCGCCACGATGACCCAGGAGTCCTTCGTCCGGAAGGCCTCGAAGGGGGTGATCGACGGGTGCGCCCCGCCGAGCGGTCCGGGGATCTTTCCCGTCATCGTATAGCGGGCGACCGCACTCTCCAGCACGGCGAAGAGACCGTCCACCATCGAACCGTCGTAGAACTGGCCGCGGCCGGTCTTCTCCCGGTGGGCCAGGGCGGCGAGGATACCAATCACCGCCTGCTGTCCGGAGATGATGTCGCCGACTGAGGAGCCCACGCGGCAGGGCGGGCCACCGATGGGCCCGGTGATGCTCATCAGGCCGCTGTAGGCTTGGGCGACCATGTCGTAGGAGGGGCGCTTGGCATACTCCGGCGGGCTGTCGTGGCCGAAGCCCGAGATCGCCGCGTAGATGATCCGGGGGTTGATCTTCTGGATCTCCTCCCAGCCGAAGCCCATCTTCTTCATGGTTGAGGGGCGGAAGTTTTCGACGATCACGTCGGAGACCTTGATCAGCTCCCGCAGGATTTCCTTCCCCTGGGCCAGCTTCAGGTTAAGGACCAGGCTCTTCTTGTTGCGGTTCAGGCTGATGAAGTAGCCGCTGCGGTTCTTATCAGGTTTCCCGACAAAGGGGCCGTATTCTCTCGCATCGTCTCCCTGGGGGGGCTCCAGATGGATCACCTCGGCGCCCAGATCGGCCAGAAACATCGTCGTCGTCGGCGCGGCGAGCACATGGCTCAAGTCGATCACCCGGATTCCTTCCAATGCACCTTTCATAAATTCACTCCCTCGATTCCTGCAAAGTCGACAGAACGCATCACTGCAACGCTTCGATATTCCTTCCCATGTTTACGTCCGGCGTTCAAATCGCGGGCGGATGGTAGGATGGATTCAGGGAGATTGTCAAGATGGAAATCGACTGGTATCACGCTCCGCTCGTTGTTTTTTCCGCAGCCATCTGCTATAAATACCCCTCTTTCAGAGAAGCCGGAGGAACGGAGCAAAAGAGATGAACCATCGTATCGAGATCGGATTCAGCCAGGGAATCCGGGACGCACTCGGCGAAAAAATCAGAAGGCGGATCATCGACCATCTTCGGATTCCCGTGGATTCGGTCCGGACCGTAGAGGTCTACACCATCGAAGGCCCCCTCGACGAGGCGGACCTGGAGTGTGCGGCCCGCGGCCCCCTCTCCGATCCGGTGATCCAGGACTACACGATCGACCGGGGGATCGCCTGCGGGTTCGACTGGCTGATCGAGGTGGGGTTCCGGCCTGGTGTCACGGACAATGTGGGAAAGACCGCCAGCGAGGCGATCAGGCTTCTGACCGGCAAGGCCGTCCGGGTCTACACGTCACGCCAGTATGCGATCCATGCAATCCGCGGCCGGTGCGACCTGGACACCCTCACCCGGGCGGATGCCGAGCGGATCGCCTCCGAGCTCCTGGCGAACGACCTCATCCAGCGCTACGACATCATCGACGGGAAAACGTGGAACCCGGCGACCGGGGTCAAACCCTACGTGCCGCGCGTGGTCGGGGAGGAGTGTCCGCGGACGGAAGAGATCGACCTGGACGTTTCCGATGAGGAGCTCGTCCGGATCAGCCAGGAGCGCGTCCTGGCCCTGACCCTCGAAGAAATGCAGATCCTCAGGAACTACCTGAGAGACGGGGAGATCCTCGCCCGCAGGCAGAAGGTCGGCCTCGGGGCCAAAATGACCGACGCGGAGCTCGAATGCCTGGCCCAGACCTGGTCGGAGCACTGCAAGCACAAGATTTTCAACGCCCGGATCGCCTACGATGACGGCCGGGGTCAGATCCGGGAAATCGACTCCCTCTTTTCCTCCTTCATCAAGCGATCGACCCGCGAGATCAGGGCGCGGATGGGAGCGGCGGACTGGTGCCTTTCCGTTTTCATCGACAATGCGGGAATCATCCGGTTCAACGACGACTGGAACCTCGTCTTCAAGGTGGAGACCCACAACTCCCCCTCGGCGCTCGACCCTTACGGCGGGGCGCTGACCGGCATCGTCGGGGTGAACCGCGACCCCTTCGGATGCGGCAAGGGGGCGAAGCTGATCTTCAATACCGACGTCTTCTGCTTTGCGCCACCCGACTACGACAGGCCGCTGCCGAAGCGGATCCTCCACCCGCGACGGATCTACGAGGGGGTCCGCGAGGGGGTGGAACACGGGGGCAACAAGAGCGGCATCCCGACCGTGAACGGCTGCCTCGTCTTCGATGAGCGCTATCTCGGAAAACCGCTCGTTTACTGCGGGACCGGGGGGATCATGCCCGCCCGGATCGCGGGCGAACCGACCCACACGAAGGAGATCCGGCCCGGGGACCTGATCGTCATGACCGGCGGACGAATCGGGAAGGACGGGATCCACGGGGCCACCTTCTCCTCCGAGGAGCTCCACGAAGGTTCACCGGTCACGGCGGTCCAGATCGGCGACCCGATCACCCAGAAGAAGATGACCGACTTCCTGCTCATCGCCCGGGACCGAAGCCTCTACCGGGCGATCACCGACAACGGCGCGGGCGGCCTCTCCTCCTCCGTGGGCGAGACGGCGACCCTCTCCGGAGGGTGCGAGCTCGACCTGAAGGCGGCGCCGCTGAAATACCCGGGACTGAACCCCTGGGAGATTCTCATCTCCGAATCCCAGGAGCGGATGACACTCGCGGTCGATCCGGCGAAAATCGACGAATTCCTCTGCCTCGCCCGGAAGATGGATGTCGAAGCCACGGTGCTCGGACGCTACACCGATTCGGGCTGGTTCCACATCCGCTACGGGGAAGAGACCGTGGTCATGGTCGAGATGTCCTTCCTCCATGAGGGCCTCCCGCAGATGGAGCTCAAAGCCGTCTGGGCGCCCCCGCGCCATGCGGAACCCGATTTTCCGGAACCGCCGGACCTGGCGGGTGCACTGAAAGCGGTCCTCTCGCGCCTCAACGTTTGCAGCAAGGAGTCGGTGGTCCGCCAGTATGACCATGAGGTCCAGGGGGGGAGCGTGATCAAGCCCCTGACCGGCGCCCAAAACGACGGCCCGAGCGATGCCGCCGTGATCCGGCCGGTCCTGGACTCCTTCGAGGGAATCGTGGTCGCGAGCGGCATCTGCCCCCGCTACAGCGACATCGACGCCTATGACATGGCCGCCGCTGCCATCGACGAAGCGGTGCGAAACGCCGTCGCCGTGGGGGCGCCCCTCGACCGGCTGGCCGGGCTCGATAACTTCTGCTGGTGCGACCCGGTCCAATCGGCGAAGAACCCCGACGGGGAGTACAAGCTCGCCCAGCTCGTCCGCGCGAACGAGGCGCTTTACGACCTCACCACGGCCTACGGCGTCCCCTGCATCTCGGGGAAGGACAGCATGAAGAACGACTACCAGATCGGCGAGGTCAAGATCTCGATCCCCCCCACCCTCCTCTTCTCCACCCTGGGCAAGATGGAGGATGTCCGGAAGGCCGTCACAATGGATGCCAAGAAGCCCGGAGATCTCGTCTACGTTCTGGGGAAAACCCATCGCGAATTGGGCGGATCGGAGTGGTACGCGCAGAACGGGGCGGTCGGCAACGGCGTTCCCCGGGTGCATCCCCGGACGGCGAGAACGCTCTACGAAGCACTCGGCCGGGCGATCCGGTCAGGCGAAGTCGCCTCCTGCCATGACTGCTCGGACGGTGGGCTCGGTGCAGCGCTCGCGGAAACGGCCTTCGCCGGGGGGCTCGGCCTCGCGGTCGACCTGAGGGCCGTTCCGGCCGAGGGGATCGGGAGAAACGACGAGCTTCTCTTTTCGGAATCGCAGAGCCGCTTCGTCGCGACGATCCATCCGGACGTGCGGGAAGCCTTCGAGGCACATCTTGCGGGGTGCGACTATGCCTGCATCGGCCGGGTGATCGCCGATGGGATCCTCCGGATCGAAGGTCTCGCGGGAACGAAGATCGTCGAGGCGGATCTGGCCGACCTCAAGGCGGCCTGGCAGAAGCCCCTGGCCTTCTGACCGGTCGCAGGGACATCAAATTGGGCGGGCTGTGCTGCGCGAGAGAACTGATGAGCGCCGCGGCGGCCTGCAAGGTGGAAAAAGATGCCGCAGAGAATCAAAGCGATTGTGATCACGGGGAACGGAACGAACTGCGAGATGGAGATGGCCCACGCCTGCCGCCTCGCCGGCTTCGACACGGTGGAGATCGTCCATATCAGCGAACTCCTCTGCGGAACCAAGAGGCTGGATGACTACGACTTCCTGAACCTGCCCGGCGGATTCCTTGACGGCGACGACCTCGGCTCGGCCAAGGCCGGCGCCAACAGGATCCTCCACGCCTCCGCCGCGGGCGGCCGGGAGCGGCTTTTCGACCAGTTTCTGCGTTTCATCGCGGCGGGCAAACTGATCCTGGGGGTCTGCAACGGCTTCCAGCTCCTCGTCAAGCTGGGGATGCTTCCCGGCCTGGACGGCCTCTACAACAGGCAGACGGCCACGCTCACCTACAACGACTCGGGGAGATTCGAAGACCGATGGGTCCATCTCCGCGTCGATCCCGTTTCTCCCTGCATCTTCACCCGCGGGCTGGGGAAGATCTATCTTCCCGTCCGCCACGGCGAAGGGAAATTCGTGCCACAGGATCCAGAGATCCTGGCGCGTCTCCACCGTCAAAACCTGATCGCCCTCCAGTACAGCGATGAACCCTCCGGAGAGGCCACGCAGGAGTACCCCGCCAACCCCAACGGCGCTGTCGACGGGATCGCCGGGATCTGCAACGAAACGGGCCGCATCTTCGGCCTGATGCCCCACCCCGAGGCCTACCTCCACCGGACGAACCATCCGCGCTGGACGCGCGAGGAGCTCCCCGAGGAGGGAATGGGCCTCTCCCTCTTCCGGAATGCCGCCGCTTTTCTGCGGACCGCGACTCCCTGAAAGAGCCGGTCGCGAGGCCTCTTGATGATCCTTGCGTCCCTGTTGGCCGGCGCCCGCGGCAGACTTTGGGGTATGGCTCGTTTTCGGATACCGATCATGGCTTGTAACCTTCGCTTCCCGAAGCCGGGGGCTCTTCCGGCGCGGAGCGTCAGACCGCTCCGCGCCGCTTGGATTCTTGCCCTGCTGCTGATCTGCCTCGCCGCTCCCCTGCGGGCGGACGAGTCGGTCAGCATCATCGTGGAAGGAATCGCAGGGGATGCCCTCAAAAACGTCCAGGAGGCCCTGATCCTTCCCTCCGGGCTGGTCCGGGACGGAAAGGCGGACCGGCTGTGGCTCGAACGTTTCCGGCTTCAGGCGGATGAAACGGTCCGGACGGCCCTGGAACCCTTCGGCTATTACCATGCCCGGATCGCCGCAACGGTCGAGGCGGGGGAGTCCGGCGAACTTCGCCTGCGGGTCCAGGTGGAGCCGGGGGAGCCGGTGCGCGTGACGGAAGCCGCGGTCTCCCTTCATGGTCCGGGCGCGGAGGAGGCCTCCCTGAAGGCGCTTGCCGCCGCCTTCCCCCTGGCGCCGGGCGACGTGCTCCTGCAACAGCGATACGAGGAGGCCAAGGGGGCGCTCCTCTCCCGGGCCCAGGAGCTCGGGTACCTGGACGCCGATTTTTCGGTCCACGAAATCCGCATCGCGAAGCCCGCCTCTTCCGCACGCATCCGCCTCGAACTGGAGACGGGCCGGCGCTACTTTTTCGACGGGACGGTGATCGAAGGGGCGCCCGGCTACCCCGAGGCGTTCCTCCGCCGCTATCTGGCATACAGGCCCGGTGAGGCTTTCTCCTATGCCGGTCTCGGGGAGACGCAGCTCAACTTCACGAACTCCGAGCGCTTCCGGGAGGTCAACATCACGCCGGAAAAGGCGAAGTCCGCCGATTTCCATATTCCCGTGCTCGTACAACTGAAACCCGGCCCCAGCAGGAGCCTGCGCCAGGGGGTGGGCTACGGCACGGACACGGGGGGTAGACTGAGCCTCCGGTACCGCGATCTGAACGTCCTCTCCCGCGGCCATGAATTCAATTCGAATCTCTTTATCTCCGAACGTCTCCAGGGATGGGCGACCGGTTACCTCTGGCCGGATGCCGTGGACATCCGGAGTTCCACCTCGCTTCAACTCAACCTGCAGCGGGAAGAGGCCTCCGCGTACACGAGCAAATTGGCCGCCCTGGAGCTGGCCAGGAACCGCAGCCTCGGCAAGCAGCAGATGGGGACCGCCTACATCCGCCTCCAGCGCGAGTTGTTTACCGTGGGCGCCCAGGATTCGGGCAACCGCCTGGTGCTCCCAGGCCTGCGCTATTCCGGAAATTTCTATGACAACCTGGCCCGCCCCACCCGGGGATTCCGTGTCGCCTTCGATCTGCGCGGCACGCACCGGGCGATCGGCTCGGACACGGAGCTTTTCCAGCTCATTTCGGAAGGGAGCCACCTCTGGCCACTGCCTGGGCGGCTCTCCCTCCACACCCGGGCCAGGGCCGGGTTGACGCTCTGGAGCGATCCGCTCAGCGATCTGCCGGCGTCCCTGCGCTTCTTCGCCGGCGGAGACCAAAGCGTGCGCGGCTATGCCTACCAGTCCCTGGGCCCGCTCGACGCCACCGGCCAGGTGGCGGGCGGCAAGCACCTCCTCGTCGGAAGCGTCGAACTGGAAAGGGCCCTCTACGAGGACTGGGGCGTTTCGGCATTCTACGACGCGGGCAACGCCTTCGACTCCTTCTCGTCGGTCAGCCTCTACCAGGGGGCAGGCGTCGGTCTCCATTACTACACCCCGGTAGGCGCCCTGAACCTTTCGCTCGCCCGGCAGATCGGCGTCGAGGACCCGGGCTTTCGCATCCATTTCACGGTGGGGTTCGAATTTTGAAGCGCGCGGCGAAACAGACTTGGGCCGCCCTTCTGGCGGCTGCGATCATCGGCGCGGCGGTGTGGGGCGCGGCCTGGCTCTTTGGAACCGCTGCGGGCGCCCGCTGGATCATGGACCAGCTCTCCCGCCGCACCCCGCTCTCCATCTCCGCACGCCAAGTCGAGGGGAGGCTCCTCGACGGGCTGCGACTCGGCGGCGTTCGCATCACGCTTACACCGCTTACGGTGGATATCGACCGCCTCGACTGCGCCTGGCAGCCGCTCCTGCTCCTCTCCCGCCGGATTTCCGTCCGGGAGCTGGCCCTGACCGGGCTGCGGATCCAGGACGACACCCCCGCGGATAGCCCAACCGATCTCACCTGGCCCCAGCTTTCGCGGGCAGCGGCTTTTTTCGACGGCCGGATCGAGCGCCTTTCCGTGAGCAGCGCTGACTACCGCCGCCTCGACGGAGAGCCCGTCCGGTTGGATTCCCTCTCCACCTCCGTGGCCTGGCAAAGAGGGCTCCTCTCCCTCTCCGGCCTTGCCGCCACATCGCCCGTGGGCCGCCTCTCGGGAACGGTCGCCGCCGGATTCGACCGGCCCGATCTCCAGGTCGACCTGACTGCGACTCTGACCCGGCCCTGGGCGCGGATGGAGGCGTTTTCCCTGCGCGGCCGTTTTCTTCCGGGCCGCGGGGGTGAGCAGCTGGCCGGACGATTCACCTGGGCCGCCGCCAGGGGAAAGGCGAATTTTCTCGAACTCTCCGGCGAGGCGGGAATGACGCCGAACGCCTTCAACCTCCGCGGGCTTCGCCTGGCCGGACCGGGCCGCCGCGGGTCGCTTGCAGGCACGGGGAGCGTCACTCTTTCCGCACAGGCCCCGCTTCTGGCGTTCGACCTGAAGGCCGACCGGATCGATCTTTCTCCGGAACTGGGTGCACCGACCGACCTCTCCGGCACGCTGACGTTCACGGGAACCCCAGAGCACTACCGCGGAGAATTCGCCCTCTCCAACAAAGGGAAGGCGTGGCGGACGGCGCGCCTCTCCGGATCGTACCAGGGGGACGTCACAGGGGTAAAGCTCTCCCCCCTGACCGGATCGCTCCTGGCCGGTTCCGTCCGGGGAAACGTGGAGCTCCGCTGGGAACGGGGCCTCTCCATGGGAGGGACACTCCACGGACGGAATCTCGACCCGGCAGGACTCTCCCCGGACTGGACGGGTATGGTCAATTTCGATATGGCCGGGCAGGTCGACTGGCCCGGCGGAAACGCTCCGCCCCGGGGTCGGGTGAACGGAAGGCTTCTGGAAAGCCGTCTCCACGGCCGACCCCTGACCGGGGAACTCGCGGCGGAATTCGCCGGCGGCGACCTCGATATCCGGCGCCTGGTCTTGCAGGGCAAGGGTTTCGATATCCAGGCGGCGGGGCTCCTCACCCGGCGGCTCGAGTTCAACGCCCGGGTGGGCGACCTGGGCCGGCTCCTCCCCCAGACGGCCGGAGAGCTTAAGGCCGACGGGTGGGTGCGCCAGCGGGACGGGCGCTGGGACGGCGCCGCACAGGGGCGGGGCGTGAACTGGGCCGTGGACGGCTTGCGGATTGCTGCGGCGGAGATCAACGCCCAACTTGGGCGAGCGGAGGGGTACCCCCTGAATCTCACAGCAAGGCTGCGCGGGGTAGCCTATGGCCATTTTCACGTCGATTCGGCAACCATCGACGCGTCCGGGACCGCCCTCCGTCACACCGCGCGCGTGTCGCTCATCACGACCGGCGCCGAGGCGCGGATCTCCTGCGGGGGGAGCTATGACCGGGGCGCCTGGCGGGGGGAGATCACCCGCCTCGACGGCCGGGACGGCGTCGGACCGTGGAGACTCGAGGCCCCCGCAGCTCTCACCGTTTCGGCCGGAAAAGTCTCTCTTGCGCCCCTGGCCCTGGCGGGCGTTCGACCGGAGCGGCTGCAAATCTCCGGCGAAGTGATGCTCGAACCGCTGGGTGGCTCCCTTCGGACGTCGTGGGACGGGCTGAATCTGGCCCGGGTAAACCCCTGGCTCTCGGCTGACCTCCGGCTCGATGGACGCCTCACGGGCCGCGCCGCCGCGGAAATCCGACCCCAGAAGCAGTTGGACGTCTCAGGGCAAACATCCTGGGTTCAAGGCAGGGTCCGCTGGAGCAACCGAGGCGACGCTCTCGACGCGGTTCTGGCGTCGGCCGATTTTTCCGGGCGCTGGCAGGGGGCGCTGCCTGGCTCCGCCGCGGAGGTCGCAGAAGGCCGGCTTGCCCTCTCGGGCCAGGTCGCCGCCTCGGGCACGCTCACGATGGCGGGCCAACGGATCGGTGTGGAGAAGGGGTCGCTCCATCTCGACGGGAGCGAACGCGGCTGGAATGGTCGCGCCGACTGTTCGCTGGCCGGCGGGGGAACGGTGAAGGGATTCTTCTCATCCCTTGCGCCGGCCCGCCCGGCGGTGCCGGCGACCGGCGACGTCACCCTCGAGTGGTCGGGGATCGATCCGGCACGCTTTCGCCCCTGGATCCCGCCCGAAATCCGCGTGGAGGGACTTCTCTCGGGCCGTGCCGCCGGGAGCCTGCTGCCCGAACAGAGGCTCTCCCTGAAGGGCAGCCTCTCCTGGATGGGGGGGAAGGTCACCCGGACGGGTCAGGAGGGGGAGGTCCGCCTGAACCTCCGTTCCGCGTCGGTGCTCTGGGAGTGGCAGGGGGAGGCCCTCCGCGGCGATCTTTCCCTGGCGCTGATGGAGCATGGGGAAGCCCGGGGCAGCTTCCAACTGCCGATTCCGGCTCGTCGCCCCCTCTCCGTCGACCGGAATGGGCCCCTGCTGGCCGCGCTCACCATACGGGTCCGGGAGGCGGGGTTCCTCACCTCCCTCTTCCCGGGATTGATCCGCGAAAGCAGCGGGGAGGTCCGCGGCGAACTGCGGGTCAACGGGAGCTGGACGGAACCGCTCATCGGAGGAGACCTGAAACTTTCCAAGGCAGGAGCCTATTTGCCGACGGCGGGGATCCACGTCCACGATCTCGAGCTCGCGATGCGGATCGAAAAGGAACTCCTCCGCATCTACTCCTTCCGGGCCGTCTCCGGCCCCGGCCACGTCGAGGGGAGCGCCCAGATCCGGCTCCGGGGATGGCAGGTGGCCGGCTACAGCGGGAACATCAATGGAGAACGGTTTCAGTTGGTCTATTTCCCCGAACTGCAGATCCAGGGATCGCCGCGCCTGACCTTCGAGGGAACGACGGAAAAACTCACCGTCCGGGGGGAGTTGCGGCTGCCGGAGCTTCTCATCACCGGCCCCCCGACCCGGGCGGTGGTTCAGCCCAGCCGGGATGTGATCGTGGAGGGAGCACCGAAACCCACCGGAAAGAGCTTTCCGCTGGCCTTGGATGTCCAGGTCCTTGTGACGCTCGGCGAGAGGGTCCTGGCCCGGGTGGAAGGAATCGACGCTCAACTGTCCGGGGGGATCGACCTGATCTTCCAGAACCTCGACCGGATCACGAGCCGAGGCGAAATCCGGGTGGTCAAGGGGAGGTACAGGGCCTACGGCGTCGATCTGGAAATCGTTCGCGGGAGGCTCTTCTACGCGGGCGGCCCCATCAACCAGCCGACCCTGGACATCCTGGCGCTTCGCACCGCCGGCGAGGTGCGCGCGGGCGTCACGGCGGGGGGGATCATCCGGGCGCCGGTGATCAAGCTCTACTCGGAACCGGCCATGCCGGACGTGGATATCCTTTCCTATATCGTATTTGGCCGTGCCCTCGGAAGCAGCAGCACCACCATGGAACAGGCCGGCATGATGGCGCAGGTCGCGAGCGTCCTGCTTTCCAGGGGGCAGTCCGTCGCCCTGCAGGAGCAGATCAAGAACCGTCTGGGGCTCAGCACCCTGGAGATCCAGTCGGACAGCACGCAGGCCGCCCGCATGGGATACAGGGAGATCCCCTCCGCCCCTGCCCGCGTGGCTCCGGCCGCGACATCGGGCAGCGTCTCCCAGACGGTGCTGACCGTGGGCAAATACCTGACGCCCGAGCTCTATTTCAGCTACGGGAGGTCGCTCTTCACCGGCGGCAACCTGTTCCGCCTCCGCTACGATCTTTCCCGGCAATGGCAGATCGAAACGCAGACGGGAAGCGAGAGCGGCGGGGATATCTATTACAGGATAGAATTTGACTGAAAAGCTTTTTGTGCTGTCGGTTTACGGGTGGGAAGAGATGATGAATGAGCGAAGGCCTTTCTTGGCATCTTTGAAAATACCGAGCTTGGCACGCAGGTTCGTTCTGTGGAAATCCACGGACGCCCGCGATATGCCGAGCATCTTGGCGATCTCTTTCGAAGTCATCCCATCCTTGACCAGAAGCGCAACCTGCATCTGACGGGGGGTCAGATCGCGCGCAGCGATCGACAGGTTCCGAAACAGCGGGGCCGCGATCTCCTGCAGCTGTCTCTCGAGCACCCGCAGCTGCATTCGCTGCTCATCGTTCAGACTCAGCCGCTTCAGATTCTCGATGGACGGAATGACCAGCTTCTTCAGATTGGTCAGCACCTGCTCTTCCAGCGAAGCCCGGTTTTCCCGCTGATGGTCCAAGAGCACCTTCCATGCGACGTTGGCCTCTTCGAGGCTGCGGGATTTCATCTCGAGGTCCCGATCCCTCTGCCTCAAAGCCTCTTCCGCCAATTTTCTTTCGGTGACGTCGAGCAGGGTCATGACGGCTGTGTCGGTGAAGGGTATCTCCGTAATCGCCGCGAAGTAATGCCGGATATTCTGCGACGGATCAGTGAACCTGAATTCACAGTGATCCTTCGGCGGACCGGGAGCCGCTTCCCGTGTCCACAGGCACCCCCTGACCCTGGGCCGGTCCTCCTCGACCACGAATTCTGTCCACTTCTTCTTCCCTTCGATTTCCTCCCGCCCCCAACCGGAAATTTTTTCAAATTTCCGGTTGGCCAGCAGGATCACGTCGTCCCGCCCGATCACGGCCGTTGCCGCGCCCAGGTTTTCGAAAATCGCCCGGTAGTTCATTTCCGCTTCCCCTGCCATGCCGCGCGGATGAAATGGTTGAAGAGCGGATGGGGGGAAGTGGGCCGCGACTTGAATTCCGGATGGAACTGGCAGCCCAGGAACCAGGGATGGTCCGCGATCTCGGTGATCTCGGCGAGCCTGCCGTCCGGGGAGGCGCCGGTGATCCGGAGCCCCTTCTCCACAAGCGCCTTTTTGAAGTCGTTGTTGAACTCATAGCGGTGGCGGTGCCTCTCGCTGATCTCTCTCTCGCCGTAAGCCGCAGCGGCGAAGGAGCCCTGCTCGACGACGCAGGGGTAGGCCCCGAGGCGCATCGACGCCCCCTTTTCGGTGATCTGTTTCTGTTCGGGAAGGAGGTCGATCACCGGGTAGGGGGTGCACTCGTCGAACTCCGAGCTGTTCGCCCGTTTCATAGCACAGACGTTTCGCGCATACTCGACGACGGCCATCTGCATCCCGAGGCAGATCCCGAAGAAGGGGACCTGCCGCGTCCTTGCCCATTCGATGGCGGTGATCATCCCCTCGATCCCCCGGTTGCCGAACCCGCCGGGAACCAGGACGCCGTCGGCGCCGTCGAGCAGGCTCCCCACCCCCTCTTTCTCGATCTTCTCGGAATCGACGAAGCGCAGGTTCACCCGGCAGTCGTTGGCGATCCCGCCGTGGTACAGCGCCTCGTTGAGGCTCTTGTAGGAATCGGTCAGGTTGACGTACTTCCCGACGATCGCGATCGTCACCTCGCCGGCCGGGCGGAGGTATTTGGCCACCACCTCCTCCCATGCTTCCAGGTGAGGCATGCCGGTCCACATGTTCAGGAGTTCGACGATCTTCTGGTCCACCCCTTCGCGGTGGTAGATGAGCGGAACCTCGTAGATGCAGGCAACGTCCTTGGCGGTGAAGACCGCCGCCACCTCCACGTTGCAGAAAAGGGCGATCTTCGCCTTGATCGCATCGGAGAGAAAGTCTTCCGTCCGACAGAGCAGGATGTCCGGCTGGATGCCGATCTCCCGGAGCGCCTTGACGCTGTGCTGCGTCGGTTTCGTCTTCACCTCGCCCGCCGTCTTGATGAAGGGGACCCAGGTCAGGTGGATGAAGATCGCGTTTTCCCGTCCCACCTCGTTGCGGAATTGCCGGATTGCCTCCAGAAAGGGGAGGCTCTCGATGTCGCCCACGGTGCCGCCGATCTCGACGATCGCCACATCGAACCCGTCGGCGGTCTTCTTGATGTAGTCCTTGATCTCATCCGTGATGTGGGGGATCACCTGGACGGTCTTGCCCAGGTAGTCACCCCGCCGCTCCTTGGTGATCACCGAGAAGTAGACCTGCCCGGTGGTGAGGTTGTTGCCCTTGCCCATCCGGGTGCCGGTGAACCTCTCGTAGTGGCCGAGGTCCAGGTCGGTTTCCGCCCCGTCGTCGGTCACGAAGACCTCGCCGTGCTGGAAGGGGCTCATCGTCCCCGGATCGACGTTGATGTAGGGATCGAGCTTCTGGTTGGTCACCCTGAGGCCGCGACATTCGAGAACGGCCGCGATGGAGGCCGCCGCCAGCCCCTTGCCGAGGGAGGAGAGAACCCCGCCCGTGACGAATATGAATTTAGTCCTCATGATGCCCCCGATTCACCCCTCCTGCGGCCGCCGATGCCGACGATATTGCGCCGGATCTGTCCGGCGATCACCTCCACCGGCTCTCCCAGAAGGAGGCCGAGGGGAATTCCTTCGAGATAACGGTCTTCCCACACCAGGTTGAACTCCTGGATGAGATCCTGGATGTCGTTTGCCCGCGCCCCCAGAAGCTCCTTCCGCTCTCGGACGGAGAGCGCCTCGTTGAAGGTCACGTGAGCCAGAAGCAGGTGCCGGATCCGCTCATCCTCCCCGCGAAGGGGGGCGATCACGACCGCGGCGCCATCCGATTTTCCCTGGCCCACGTAGATCTTCCCGGAGGCCACAATGCCTTTCTTGGTCCCCATCAGGAGCGTCGATTTTTCGACCCGGGAATGCATCCCGAGCGAGATGCCGCCCCTTTTGCGAATCTCGATCGTCGCTTCATCCCCGGGCTTTCCCTCAGCGTCGAGCCGGTCGACTGCGTAGAGGGTGTATCCGTTGACGGCGGCGACCGCCTTCTGGATGGCGCGCAGGATGATGAGGTTGGTGCTGAGCAGAGACTTCGCCGTGAAGGAGAGCTCCGCCATGAGATCGAAGAGAACGCCGGCCAGCGGGGTCTCCTTGCGGCTCGTCCCCACGGTCACGGTCTTCGCCTGGTGCCGGATGGCGTCGACCGGACGGGAAAGCTCGTCCACGGCGCGGCCGAGCGTCGCATCCAGCAGGTCGATCGGCGAGACCGGCCCTTCGGCGCCGGGAAAGTCGTGCTGGAAGTCGTCCACCGGCAGTTTCCAGGCCGCATATTTCAGAAGCAGGCCCAGATCGGCGATCGTCCGTACGCCGGCATGGGAAAAGGCGCCTTCGCTCTTGCGCTGCTGGAAACGGTCGGAGAAATCGTTCACGAGGCGGCGCAGACGGCCGTCGGCGATGCACTCCCAGTCGGAGAGGTTCCGTCTCGCCTGCTCCACCATGATCAGGTTGAGGCGGCTCTTGAATTCCCGGAGAAAGAGCGCATCGTCATCGATGTTGCAGGCGGCGTAGTAGCCGAAGAGATGGCCCGCCACGGTGTTGAGGATCACCGGAAGCGGGAGCGGCGCCGGTGGAATGCGGATCACCGCGTCGGCAACCGCATCGAAGCGTTCCTCCCCCTCCTCGGCAAAGACGACCACGCTGGATTTGTGCGCCTTGAAGATCGCCACGTCCTTGACGATATCGCCCATGACGGTTTCCGGGCTCCCGGCGGCGCACACCAGGATCAGCGGTTCGGCGGAGAGATCGATGTGCTTCTTGTTCTCCACGATGTCGGAGGAGATGGTCTGGTAGCAGAGTTCGCTCAGCTTGATCCGGATCTCGTCGGCCGCGGCCTTGTTCGGACCGCTTCCCACGACCGCCCAGTACCGTTTTCCTTTGGCCAGCCGTTCGACCGCACCGCGGATCTCCTCCTTCCGGCCGAGGACCTCCCCCATCTTCTCCGGCGCCTGCTCCAGCAGGCGGAGCTCTTCTGCGATCCGTTCGGCGGAGAGGGTCGAAAGCAGTCCGGCCAGGTGGAGGGCGAGGAGGTGTCCGGCCACGATCTGGGAGTAGAAGGCCTTGGTGGAGGCAACGGCCATCTCGATATCCCGGCCGTCCGAGGTATAGAAGACACCGTCGGCCTTCGCCGTGATATCGGACTGACGGCGGTTGACGATGGCGATGATCTTCGCGCCGCGCTCGGCGGCCATCGCGACGGCGCGGTTGGTGTCCGTCGTCGTCCCCGACTGGGTAATCGGGATGACCAGGGTGTCGTGCAGGTCGTTCTCCAGGCAGAAACCGCTCAGTTCCGAGGCGATCCGGGCCTCCACCTGGATTCCGCTTCCCCGGAGATAGAGTGCCATCGCGTCGGCCACCGCACTCCCGGCAACAGCCGCCGTGCCATGGCCGATGACGGCGATCCGCCGGATCTTCCCGCTCTTGAGGCCATCCCGGACCGCGGCCGGAACGATATCCGGACCGAGTTTGAAGACCGCGCGTTCCGCGCCGCCGTTCCGCTCGATCCGGTATTTGCCGCGGAGGGTCTTCCGGACGGAGAGAACCGATTCGTTGATCTCCTTGAGGAAGTAATGGGGGTAGTCGCCGCGGTCGATGTCCCGGGTCGTGATCTCCGCCCGCTTTACCGCTTCTTCGCCGAAAGAGAACGGCGTGCCGTCGTAGAAGAGCCCCTGGATGCCCGCCACCCCCCCGGCCGCATCCTGGTCGAGGATCGCGATCTGCCCGGTGGCTTCAGGTTTCTCCGGGCTCACGGGCTTCTCGCCGTCCATCTTGACGAAGAAGGGGGTCTCCTCCACCAGGCCGTAGAGCTCGGAGGAGAAGAGATACCGATCGGGGGTGATCCCGATGTAGATCGACTGCCCGCTCCCCTTCAGGGCCAGAAAGATCCTGCCCGGCTCGACATCGCTCGCGAGCGCGATGGCATGGGAGCCTTCGAAATCGCCGACGGCGCGGCGGAAAGCCTCGGTCAGGTCATGACCGGCAAGGAGATACTTTTCGACCTGGAGCGGGATGATCTTCGTGTCGGTGGTCACCTCCGGGGCAATCGACACCCCTGTCGCTTCGAGAGCCCCCCGGAGCGCCGGATAGTTGTCGATGTCCCCGTTCAGGACCACATGGAGGTTCCAGAAACCCCTCCCGTAGGCGGGGTAGAGTTTCTCCCCCCCGCGGACGCCATTCTCCGCTGAGAGCGTATGGTTTCCGACGGGATGACAATTCTCCTCCGTGATCGAACCGACAGAGGCCCAGCGGGTATGGGTCAAGGCGGTCTCGAAGGCCGCCGGAAGGCCGGCAAAGGCATGGAACAACCGGTCTGCGGAGATCTGGCGCCGGAGCTCCCGGACGTTCCGCCCCAGTTCGCCGATGATCTCGGCGGTCTTGTAGGTGAAGGAGACGGCCCGGCAGGAATCCGTTCCGGCAACCGTGGAAGCGGTGATCGAGCCGTCGGCGAGATCGCCCGGCGCCATCCTGTGGTCCAGCTCTCCGCCGAAACCGCCTTCCCGGAGGCCGGTCAGGAGACCGTCGAAAACCCCGGCCTCGGCGGCCACGAAAGAGATTTCGATCCCGGCCGAATCCCGGCCCCGGACCTCCAGGCGGTCCAGACCGTTCAGCAGAAAATTCAATTTGCGGTATTTCGACAGCGCTTCCGGCGGCACGGCGGCCGGGCTCTCCATCCCGGCGAGCCCGCAGATCCGCCCGACGTTCTCCAGGATGTCACGCTCCAGCCCCCAGACGAGATCTCGGAGCAGGATCAGACCGCGGTTGACCTGCTCCAGGTCCACGGTCGAAATCCGCCCCGCCTGCTCCTCCAGCAGCCGCTCCTCGTTCGAGAGCAGCGCCTTCATCCGGTTGGAAAGAAGGGCGAGACGGTGCGCCTCTCCCGGATCGTAGAAGATCTTTCCGAAGGCCTCCTCCCCTTTCATCCGGAAAAGTTCCCGCTCCATCGCCTCCTGCGTTTGGGCACCGCCCAGGTAGACCGACGACGGGATTGCGGAGTCCAGGAGCGCCGTGAGGTTATTTTCCGCTGCCCGGTCAAAGAGCACGTGGAGGTCGGCAGGAGGGGCAGCGGGCCGGCGCTTCCGGCGGAGGGTGAGGACGCCGGCAAGACCGCAGCAGAGCGTCGCAGCACGGAGAGGAAAGAGGATCAGCGCCGGCGCCTCGACCCGTTCGGGGTCGCACCCGATGCGGATCCGGCACTCCGCAAAAAATCGGAAGAGCTCCAGGCATTTTTTTAACACGGCATTGATCACCCTGCGCAGACCTGTCCTTTCAGATGGAGGAAACATAGCAAATATTGTTCCCGATAAGCAGTGAATTCCATGGCATTGATTTATGGGAAGAAATCAAAAAGATCCGGTCGGGGACGGCGCAGATATGGGACATTTTTATGCTTTTCAGCACGAAAACGGTACAAATCTGTGACATTTCCCCCGCACCGCAACGCCTCCTCGGCTCCGCCCCTGTGCCGCAATGAATTTCGGCGCAGCGCTCCGCCATGCCCGACAGCCCAACCCACAAAAAGCCCTGCCTTGCGGGCGGGGATCCAGGCGCAAGGAAGGAGGGGCGTGAGACTCAAATCATGGGGCGCAGGAGGGGACGGCGGCAAACGCCCCCTCCGCAGCGCTATCGACGACGCGACGGAGCCACAGCGTCCCGAGAGCGGCGAGGTCCCGGTCCAGGGAACGGATCACACGGAGATAGTCATTACCCTGCTCTGCCCGCACGGGGACGAGCCGGGCGAGGAATTCGTCCCGTTCCTCCCGGCCGGCCTCCGCCTCCCGGCGGTCGGTGAGAGCGCTCTCGAGCTCCGGCCACCGTTCCCGGAACTCCCGCTGCTGCCGGAGGATGTCCCCACGGCTTGCTTCCGGAAGGAACCTTTCCGACAGTTCAAGCGACTTCCCCATCTTGTCCGCCAGAGCCTTGAACCGCGCCAGCCGCTCCGCGATCGCCGCCTCCAGGGTCTCCAGCGCCCCCCTCCAGAGCGCGTCCCCCATCCCCGGCATCTCCGGATCGCCCGGGAACGAACAGCGCACGTGGAGATACCACTGTCTGAGCGCCAGTAGATTCGCAAGATAGAGGAGGTTGTTGGTGACCCTGCGGCGGATGTCGCCGTAGAGGCCCGGGTGAAACGCCTTGTCGGAGAGCGCCTGTCCCCCCCCGCCGAGCAGTTTTCCCCCCTCCGGGCAATCCCCCCGCCAGACCTCTCCCGCCGCGATCACCGTCCCGAAACCGATGCGGGCCGGCCCCACCAGCCCCCCCTGCCCTCCGAGGAAGATCGGTCGCTCCTTCAGCATCACACCGCGGGGAACATCGCCCAGGAGCGATGCCGTGGCCTTGTCCTGGTTGGGGGTATAGTTGAAATGGATGTAGGAGCTTCCGACCTCGGTGTGGTCCTTGCGGCTGGTCCCTCCCGCGAGAAAGGCGTCGCAGAAATTGATCAGGCTCCCCATGGTGACAAATGGGAAGAGGATGGTCTGTTTCAGACCGACGGTATGGCTCCCGTTCGCCTCCTCCTCGAGGATGCATCCCTCCCGGACCTGGGCGCCCGACCCCATATTCGCCTGATCCAGGAATACCGAAGACTTGAAGAATCCCCCCTTGAGATCCACCCCCCGGCCGAGGCGGCAGTCGGAAACGGTCACGGGCGCCTCGCCGCCCAGCTTCGTTCCCGAGGAGATCAGGGTTTTCGCTCCGTAGATCTTCGTGCCCGCATACAGTACGACGCCTTTTTTCGAAATGCGTTCGGGATCGACCTCATCACCGATATCGACGGAAAAGGGGTTCGGTATCTTCACCCCCCTGGCCAGAAGCTTCGCTACGGATTCCGGAAGTTTCATCTCGGACACGCTTCTTCTTCCTTTCCTCTCATCGCCGTTTCCCTGCTCTCAGCCGGACCGCAGGAAAAGGGGTTGAGCTTCCGATCTTCCCCGCCGACCTTCATTCCGGGCTCTGATCGATCCCGAGGCTGACCATCTTTTTCTGAAAGGTGTTCCGGTTGATCCCGAGGTAGGCGGCTGCCGCGCTCTTCACTTGATTCGACCGCCGGAGGGCGATCCGGACGAGACTCCTCTCCACCATCGCCATCACCTCTTCGTAGACCCTGCTCTTGACGGCCTCCGTCTTGCACAGGATGGTGGCAATGTCATCGAGCTTTTTTTCCAGGATCTCTTCCGCAACGGCCGCCGGTGTCGACCTTCTTTCCCGGGCCGCCATATCTACAACGGACTGCTGCCTGTTGAGCGCCATGACTCAGCCGATTCCTTTCTTGATTTGAAGGCGGTGTTCAAAAAACCGGGCCGTCATACTGAAAGCATCTTGATCAGGATGATGCCTGCCATGAACACGGCCGCGATCCACGCCATCGCGACCTGGGCGATCCCCGACGGCGGGCGCCCTCCCAGTTGCCGGGCCTCTTCCTCGACCTTGGCAGGATCCACGCGGGAAACGATCTCCGCCGTCAATTCCGAGAATCCCTCATAAGCGTTCGAAACGATAAAAAAACCCCTGACCGTTGTGAGCAGGAGATAAACCTTCTTGTGCAGACTGAGCCCCCCGATATGGGTGACCCCCTCCCAGGAAACCTGCTTTACCTTCCAGAGCCTCCTGAGCGCAATCCCGGCGTCGTCCACCGTGACCCGGCGGAAAATGCATTCAAGAAAGAGATAGGCGGACGGAAAGAAAAAAAACGCGAATACGAGCCGTTCCGTCGTTGATCCCTTCGGCAGCAGCGAGATGGCCAGAAGGCAGAGCAGAAGAAGGGCATCGATGCCGAGGGGGACGAGAAACGCCCTTCTGATCCTGTAGACGCGCTGCGACATATCACCTCCCGCTGGGAACGAACCCGTCCATCAAACGGATGGTTCCCGCCTGACGAAGGCGCCGCTCTTGCCGCCCTCCTTGCGGATCAACCGGATGTCCGTGAGGACCATCTCCCGGTCGACCGCCTTGCACATATCGTAAATCGTCAGAGCGGCGACGCCGACGGCCGTCATGGCCTCCATCTCGACACCCGTTCTGCCGACTGTTTGGACCTGCGCCTCGATTTCGACCTCGCCCGCCGCAGGATCGCACGTGAAGAGGAGCTCTATGCCCGTCAATTCCAGCGGATGGCAGAGGGGAATGAGCCCGCCCGTCTGCTTGGCCGCCATGATCCCGGCAATCCGCGCCGTCGCGAAAACATCCCCTTTCGGGATCCCCCCCTCCTGGATCAGAGCGGCGGTCTCCGGACGCATCCGGACCCTGCCCCGGGCCATTGCCCGGCGGAGCGTGGGCGCCTTGGCCGTCACATCGACCATGCACGCCTGGCCTTTTTCGTTGAGATGGGAAAGTTTTTTCATGGCCTGCCGTGTCGGAATCGGGTTGACTGTAAAAATCCGCGGCGAACTTAGCACAGCCCTTTGCCTCAGTCAAGAGAGATGCGATGGTGGATTTGCCCTATCTTTTTTTCTGCTGCCTTGCGGCATGCCGGTGCGGAGTCGATCGGGTCTGAGACCGTCACGGCAGGAATCGTCCGACCGCAAATTTCTTGGGAAAGTTGCTGAACCCCACGGCCACGATCCTGCCGTCATCCTGGATGGCTACGGCATGGGCCGCTGCTTCGTCCCGGCCGGCGCCGGCTTCAATCGGGCGACCCCGCGGCGGCTTCCGGGACAGGGCCGGAAAGCAGACCGGAGACGATATCGACCGCGAGACCGCCATAACATCTTTCAAATTCACTCTGCAAGGGCTGCGCGTCGTCCGCGCACCACTCGGAGTGCTTTTTGCTTCCACCGGCGTATCTGAATGTGCGCGAGTATATTTCGTTGTCTTCGCCGGTCCGAACGACCCTGACCTGCGCGTCCATCTCCAATCGAAGCGGCGGGTTGACCTCCCAGGGACCGATGAGGCCGAAGCGGAGCACCGAAATCTCGAGAACGGTTTCGAAACCCCGCTCCGCAAGGTGGCGGTAGGAGACCTTCTGGCCCGCCAAGGCGGGCCCCTCGCCTTCGAGAAAAGCCCAGTTCCGGCGTCTCTCTTTCAGCGCCTCACGGGTCACATGATCCCGCAAGCTGTCCTGGACCCTGAGCTCCGCTACGGCGGTCCTGATCAGGCTTTCGGCGTAGGCGACCTCCCCGGCCGGCTCCGCCTTCACCGCGCCCACGACCGCACCCGCGACGCCTCCCACCGTAGCCGCGGCGGTGGTCAGCGCCAGTATCACCGCCAGGGCCAGGCCGCAACCCTGTCCGCTGCATCCTCCCCAGCCTCCGCCTGTCCAGGGCGCGGCCATGACTTTTCCCGCCCAGTTGGCCGAACCGCGTCCCGCTCCGGCGAGCCATCCTTTGGCAGGCCGATCGAGCGTCATTTCGGGTGCGAAATGGCCCTGGACGAGGGCGATCGAGCCCAGTTCCTTTGAGGGAGGCGTCTGCGTGACATGGGCGCACCCCATGGGCAGAATGGAAACGAGGATGCAGAGCCAGAGGAGGGCTGGGTAGCGCTTCGGCTTCAACATGGGATAAACCCCCGTCTCATTCGGAGCGGTCCGGCAGACGGTTCGGCCATAGCATGGCCGCAATGACGCTCTTCCCCGCAACCATCGAGGGCCGCGGCAGGATGTCCGCAGGGGGTCGGAGACGCCGATCCCCTGCAACACCATGAGAGGACTTCTATCCGGGACAGCTTATCCCACGATCTCGATCTCGATTCCCTTTTGCCGGACCTGGTCCGCCTGCGCGAGGATGCCTGCCCCCGCTTCCCGATCGATCACGTAGATCAGCCGGCCGCCGTTTTGTGCGTATACCTGCCCGTAGGAGATGGGGACCATGGGAGAGGGAGCCCCGAGGATCGATTCGGCGATTGGGCCGGTCTTCCGGCCGCCGCTGGCCAGCAGAAGAACGGTTTTCGCCCCATAGACCAGTTCGGCGCCCATGGAGATGGCGTATTGGGGGCTCTCCTCGCGGGTCACGAAGTGGCCGTCGGTCACGGCATTGCCAACCGTGTTGTCGTCGAGACGGACCAGGAGCACACGGCTGCCCGCAAAGGGGATTCCCGATTCGTGGAACGCCACGTGGCCCCGGCCGCCGACGCCGATCACCTGGAGGTCGATCCCGCCCGTCCGTCCGATCTTGTCTCCATAGGCATCCAGGATCTCCCGGCGGACCCAGCCGAGGTATTCCGACCGGGCATCGGGCCGGATGACGATCGACTTCCCCTTGTCCGCACCCTCCGCCTTCCAATCCTCGGGATGGCTCTCCATCTCTGCGGTGAGCCGTGCCTGATCGATGAGCGTCCCCCACGGGACGTTCACCTCCCGGAATTTTTTCCGCAGGAGCCCGAAAAGCTCCTGGATCATGAAGAAACTGTAACTCTCCGGATGGAGGGCCCGCTGCTGGGCATTCTCGCCGGGAAGGCCGACGTACTCGTCGAGATTGAAACTCCGGACCCGCGCGGGGTCGAAAATCCCGCCGTTGGCCGCGGAGGCCAGGTGTTTATAGAGGCCCGTCGGGCTGCTGCCCGTGGCCAATCCCAGGGTAAAGCCCTCCTTCCGATTCAGGCCGGCGGTGATGCCATCCAGAACAACCTTTGCCGCGACTTCGCTCATCTGTTCGAAATTCCGGGTAACGATGATCCTAAAGGCCATCTCCGTTCCTCCATTTTCGAGGGTTCTCTTCATCAAACCGCCCACGAGCACATGCCGGGGGTTTACCGGATCTTCAATTCAGGGCTTTTTCGACGATATCGGCGATCTGCCGGCAGTAGCCGCCGGTGGTCTCCGGGGAGGGTCCTTCCACCATCACCCGACACATGTTCTGGGTCCCCGAATAGCGGACCAGAACCCGCCCCTGCTCGCCCAGTTTCCCCTCCACCTCCCGGATCACCGCCACGATCTCGGGAACCGTCGCGATCTCCGGACGCGACTTCACGTTCACGTTGATCAGCGCCTGGGGGAAGACCTTCATGATCTTCGCCAGCTCCGAAAGCGGCTTCCCCGCCTTCTTCATCGCCGCGGCCACCTGAAGGGCGGTGATGATCCCGTCCCCCGTCGTGTGGTGCTGCAGGAAGATCAGGTGGCCCGAATCCTCGCCTCCGATCGCCGCTCCCCGCGCCTGCATCTCCTCGAGCACATACCGGTCCCCCACCTTCGTCATGATCGAGTCGATCCCGAGCGCCTGCAAAGCGACGGAGAGCCCGATGTTGCTCATCACCGTCCGGACAACCAGGTTGCTCGACAGCCGACCCTCCTGCTTCATCACGTTCGCACAGATGGCCAGGATCTGGTCCCCGGTCAGCACCGTCCCCGTCTCATCCACCGCGATCAGCCGGTCCCCATCCCCGTCGAAGGCGAACCCTGTGTCCGCATGCGTCCGGCGAACCTCCTCCGCAAGCGCCTCCGGATGCTGAGAGCCGCAGTTCAGGTTGATGTTCCGGCCGTCCGGCTCGTCGAAAAGGGTCGAAACCTCCGCCCCCAGCTCCGCGAATGTCTCCGGGGCGACCCGGTAGGTGGCCCCGTGAGAGCAGTCCAGGACGATCCGGCTTCCCTCCAGCGAGTACTCCTTGGGAAACGTGTGCTTCAAAAAGACGATGTAGCGGCCCCGGGCGTCGTCCATCCGCGTGGCCTTCCCCAGCTCCGTCGGCGACGGGTGGAGCGTGTGCAGGTTGTTGGCGAAGATCAGCTCCTCGATCGCAGCTTCCGTCTCGTCCGGAAGCTTGAACCCCTCGCTGCCGAAGATCTTGATCCCATTGTCCTGGAACGGGTTGTGCGAGGCCGAAATCACGATCCCCGCGTCCGCCCTCATGCTGCCGGTCAGATAGGCAATCCCCGGCGTCGGAATCACCCCCACCAATATGGCGTTCACCCCCATGGAGCAGATCCCCGACACCAGCGCATTCTCCAGCATGTAGCCCGACAGCCGCGTGTCCTTGCCGATGATGATCTTCGGCTGATGGCCCCTCCTCTTGAAAAGATGGGCTGTCGCCCGACCGATGTTCATCGCCATCTCCGCCGTCATGGGATGCTCGTTCGCTACACCCCGAACCCCGTCCGTACCGAATAATTTACCCATCTCTCTTCCCTCCACCCGTCGTCCGATGCAGCAGCCGCGCCCGCCCCTTCTCCGTTTTTTTCGCGTGATTCGATCCAGAAATTTCACTTGCCATCCGAAGAGCTTGCGTCGTCGCTCTCCGGGATGGCGCTCTGTACAACAGACACGTTGAATTTGCAACTCCAAAGCTGACGGCTTCGTGAAAGGTCGGGGTGGATTTTCGACTGATGACGAAGTCGTCAAAGCTGCTCATAGGAATAGTCAATGTGTAGCCCCGTCGTCGGCCGAAGGCAAGCGCCGCTCAGACGGGTACCCTTTCAGAGGAGCCGGACGGCCTCGGAATGAGAAATATCGCTTGCGGGAAAAGGGGTTCCTGTTTATGATCACCCCGGGTTTCGAACCCGGTCTGCCCACATCCGCTCCCGCAGGAATGAAGGTTTTGCACACAAGACGGTATAGCCGCAAAGGAGGCATCCGCTTGATCGTCAAGGCCATCAGCAGCACCGTCGTCGGCATCGACTCCCATCCCGTGACCGTTGAGGTCGATCTTTCCGCCGGTCTCCCCCTCTTTTCAACGGTGGGCCTGCCGGACGTCGCCGTGCGGGAGAGCAAGGACCGGATCAAAGCCGCCGTCAAGAACTCCGGCTACCCCTTCCCCGGACACCACGTCACCGTGAACCTGGCCCCCGCCGACATTAAAAAGGAGGGCACGGCCTTCGACCTTCCCATCGCCGTGGCGCTCCTCTCCGCCCAGGACCTTCTGCCCTCCCGGCCGCTTGCCGATTATCTCATCCTGGGCGAGCTTTCGCTGGACGGCACGGTGAAGGGGATTCGCGGCACCCTCCCCGCGGCCTTCGCGGCCAAAGCCCTGGGCATCCGGGGCATCATCGTTCCGCGGGAAAACGGCGCCGAGGCGGCGATGGTAGAGGGGATCGACGTCATCCCCGTGGGCACGCTCTCGGAGGTTGTGGAGTTTCTCGGCGGGCGGATGGAGGTCGCACCTCTCCACGTCGATCTTGCGGACCTTTTCCGCCGGAGCCGCGACTACCCTTTCGATTTCAGTGAGATCCACGGCCAGGAGCAGGCCAAACGCGCCCTCGAAGTCGCCGTGGCCGGTTCGCATAATGTGTTGATGATCGGCCCCCCGGGCTCCGGCAAGACCATGCTCGCCCAGAGGCTCGTGACGATCATCCCCGACCTCTCCCTGCCGGAAGCCATCGAAACGACGAAGATCTATTCCGTCGCCGGCCTGCTCGACCGGAAGGAGGCGCTCCTGGGGACCCGCCCCTTCCGCGCACCGCACCATACGATTTCCGACGCGGGTCTGGTCGGCGGCGGCCATCTCCCGCGGCCGGGCGAGATCAGCCTCGCCCATCACGGGGTCCTTTTTCTCGACGAGCTTCCGGAGTTCCGGAAGGACGTGATCGAGGCGCTGCGCCAGCCTCTCGAGGACGGCAAGGTCACGATCACCCGCTCTGCCCAGACAGCCACCTATCCCGCCCGCTTCATGCTCGTTGCGGCCATGAACCCCTGCCCCTGCGGTTACCTCGGCGACAGTCGCCATCCCTGCCGCTGCACGCCCCAGCAGATCCGCCAGTACCAGGGAAGGATCTCCGGCCCTCTCCTGGACCGCATCGACATCCATGTCGAGGTGCCCTCGGTCCGCTACCGGGATCTCTCGGCCGCGGAGGCGTCCGAAGGCTCCGCCACGATCAGGGCCCGGATTGAAAAGGCCCGCGATATCCAGAAGCATCGCTTTCCGGACAGCGAAACCCTGTTCAATGCCCGGATGACCGACCGCCAGGTCCGCACCGCCTGCCCCATCGACGAAGATTCCCGGCAGCTTATCGAAATGGCCGTCGATCGGCTGGGTCTCTCCGCCCGCGCCCACAGCCGGATCCTGAAGGTCGCGCGCACCATCGCCGACCTGGAAGGGGACGCCGAGCTCCGTTCCTCCCACGTGGCCGAAGCCATCCAGTACAGAAGCCTTGATCGCCGGCTGATTTGGTGATAAGGAACGGCCATTACTCATTATCCCATGGGATATTTTCATTTAAGGAGAGACGAATTATGGAAATCAAGGTTGTTCAGGTTCCCCCTGAAAAAAGGAAGGCGAAACCCACCGACGAATCGAAGCTGGGCTTTGGAAAGATCTTCACCGACCATTTCTTCACCATGACCTACAATAAGGGCCGGGGCTGGCATGACCCGCTGGTCGAACCCTACCGTGCGCTCCAACTCGACCCGACGGCCATGTGCCTTCACTACGCCCAGGAGATTTTCGAGGGGATGAAGGCCTACCGCGGAAAGGGCGGGGGTATCTATCTGTTCCGGCCCATGGAGAATATCCGGCGGATGAACGTCTCGGCGGAGCGGCTCTGCATGCCGCAGATCGACGAGGGGTTCTTCCTCGAAGCGCTGAAGAAACTGATCCTCCTCGACAGGGAGTGGCTCCCGCACGGCAGCGGCACATCCGCCTACATCCGGCCGACCATGATCGCCACAGAAGCGGCCCTCGGCGTGCACCCGGCGAATCAGTACCTTTTCTTCATCCTCATGGGACCGGTCGGCGCCTACTATCCCGAAGGATTTGCGCCGACCAAGATCTACGTCACCGAGGAATACTGCCGGTCCGTCCCGGGCGGAACCGGATACTGCAAGGCCGGCGGCAACTATGCAGCGAGTCTCTATGCGGGTGAGATCGCGAAGAATATGGGCTATACGCAGGTCCTGTGGCTCGATCCGATCGAACGGAGATATGTTGAAGAGGTCGGGACGAGCAACATGTTTTTCATGATCGGGGACGAGTTGATCACCGCCCCCCTGACCGGAACGATCCTTCCCGGCATAACGCGCGACTCGGTCATCCAACTCGCCAAGAGCTGGGGTGTCAAGGTCTCGGAACGAAAACTCTCCATGGATGAGGTGATGGATGCGATGGCTGCCGGCACACTGCGCGAGGCCTTCGCCTCGGGAACGGCTGCCGTCGTCTCGCCGGTTGGCCATATTTACTACCGCGGGGCGGAACATGCCATCAATGGCGGGAAGACCGGGGCACTGACGGAGCAGCTCTACAACGAGGTCCTCCAGATCCAGTACGGAATGAAGGACGACCCCTTCGGATGGAGCATGAAGATCTCGGATTGATCGGGGGATCGATCCGATATTTCCCTTGATCCGGGAACTTGAGAGGGGAATCCACAGAGATGTGGAGAGAGCTGTGGACAAAGCTGTGGACAGCTTCCGTAACTCTTCAAATGTCACGATTTTCTACCGATTTGCATAAGGTGTAGGCAGTACATATGTTGTGTGATTCCAGTATGTTACAAAATAATAGCCTTTCGGGGGCCATTTACGGCCCCTTATTGCGGAGTTATAAACCGCCATCAAAATATGTGCCGCTTTCGCACTGCCGGAACCACTTTTTTCCCGGCGGGCAGAGTCGCATTTCCACCCTCCGGAAAGCAGGCATCGCCATCCTCCTGTGGACGGCGATTTCTGCCTTTCCGGCCCCGGCGATCTGCGCCGAAACTCTCTCCCTGGAGCAACTGGCCGCAAAGACGCAGGAGGTCTACGAAAAAACGACCGATCTGAAGTGCCGGTTCATCCAGGAGGTGACGATCAAGTCGATGAAGAAGACCGAGCGGGAAGAAGGCACGGTGTGGATCAAGAACCCAAACATGATGTTGTGGGATTATACGAAACCGAAGGAGAAGAAACTGGTCATCAACGCCAGGACGGCCTGGCTTTACGTCGCCGAGGACCGGATGGTCTACGTCCAGAATGCGGACGACGTCTACCGGTCCAGAATGGCCGTCAAGTTCCTCTCCGGCATCGGCAAACTCGCCGAAGATTTTCAGCTCCGCTTTCCCCGCGACAACCCTCAGGACGAAGAGGGAAACTATCTGCTCACCTTGACGGCGAAAGAGAAGGGAACCGGCATCGACCGGCTTCACCTGACCATTGACGCAAAGACCTTCCAGATCATCCAGTGCCGCTTCAACGACGACTACGGCAATACGACGCGCCTCCGCTTCAGCGATATCCGGACGAACACTGGGGTTTCGGACAAGTTCTTCACCTTCAAGCCGCCTGCCGGCGTCGAAGTCGTCAATATGCCCCAGTAGCGTGCTGAAAAGGCGGGGCTTCCCGGCGAGGAAGCCACCGCTTTTCATTGCGCCCCTGATCCCCGCCCCCCAAGGAGGGGATTGCAGGTTGCGCTCCCGGTCAACAGCCTGGTAGGAGGGCCCTTCATGATCCGAATCAACCTGGAAGAAACCGGCTCTCCGGACGACGACCGGGAGTGGCTGGAGACCGACGGTTGGGGAGGGTATGCCTCGAGCACGATCGAGAATCGTCATACCCGGCGGTATCACGGCCTGCACGTGGCCAATCTCCGGAAGCCCCAGGGCCGCTATCTGCTGCTCTCCAAACTGGAGGACTCCCTTCTTGCAGACGGTAAGGAATACTTCTTCAGCTCCCACCGCTATCCCGGTCTCCTCTTTCCCCCAGGGCCGCCGCTCCTCCGAGAGTTCCTGCTCGACCTCTATCCCCGTTTCATCTATCGGGCAGGTGGAGCCTGCGTGACAAAATCGATCCTCATGCCCCGGCAGAAGGGGATTCTTCTCGTCCGTTACGATCTGGACCGGTGCCCGAAGGGCAGCCTCCTCCGCGTAAAACCGTTTCTCGCCTTCCGGGGGATTCATCAACTCGCCCGCGAAAATCCCTTCCTGCGCACCCGGACGGAGGGGATCGAAAACGGTTTTCGGATCGAACCCTACGCAGGGATGCCGCCTCTTTTCTTCCAGACCTCCCGGGTGTCGCGGTTCACCGCCTCCCCCGTCTGGTACAACCGCTTTCAATACATGGAGGAACGGGAGCGGGGTTTCGACTGGGAGGAGGACCTCTTCCTTTCGGGAATTCTGGAAATTCCAGCCGAGAGGAGATGCACGATCATCCTTTCCGTCTCCTGCCGTCCCCTGGTGGGAGATCCCGTCGCGATGTGGAAGACCGAAGTCATCAGGCGAGGTCGGGAACAGGCAGCAGACAGGCGGGTGGCTTATAGCTCGCAAGACTCCCCAGGATGCGGGACATCCCCGGTCCACCCGAAGGTTGAGCCCTCTTTGCACTGTACGCCGGGCCTGCGGCAAGCCGAGGGGATCGCCGGCGACGCCGGTTTCAGCGATGAAGACCGTGAGTTCCTCCTTGCCCTGCTCAGCGCCGGACGCGCGTTTTTGATCACGACCCCGTCGGGAAGGCCGGCCGTCATCGCGGGTTACCCCTGGTTCGAGAGCTGGGGGCGGGACACGCTGATCACACTCCCCGGGTTATGCTTTGAATCCGGCCGCATCCCCGAGGGCATCGAAATCCTCACGGAAGTGGGCCGGCACGAGCGGGACGGCCTCCTGCCCAATTTCTTCTCCGCGGACGGCACCCCCGAGGCCTACAACACCGTGGACAGCTCGCTCTGGTATTTCCGGGCCGTTCAGGAGCTTTTGCGGGTCACGGGCGACCGGGAGTTCATCCGCGCCCGTTTCTGGCCCGTCATGAAACGGATCATCCACGCATTCATGGGCGGAACACGATTCCGGATCGGCATGGACAGCCGGGGCCTCCTCCACGCCGGGGATGGCCTCACCGCCCTGACCTGGATGGATGCCGCGGTCGGGGGAATCCCCGTCACGCCGCGCCACGGCGCTCCGGTGGAGATCAACGCCCTCTGGTACAACGCCCTCTGCCTTACCCGGGATCTTGCGGTGGAATTCGGTGAAGAGGCGTTTCCCGGACGCAATCCCGTCCCGCTTCTGCGCCGTTCGTTTCGCGAGACCTTCTGGAACGCGGCGGAGGGATGCCTCGGTGACGTTTTCCGCGACGGCATCCTGGATGGGGCCGTGCGGCCGAACCAGATCTTCGCCGTCTCGCTCCCCCACTCTCCCCTCGACCCCGCCGAGCAGGCCGCCGTCGTCCGGACCGTCCGGGAGCGGCTTCTCACCCCCTGCGGCCTTCGCACCCTCTCCCCCGGCGATCCTGCGTACCGGGGCCGCTACCGTGGAAATCCTGCCGAACGGGACGGCGCCTACCACCAGGGGACCGTCTGGCCGTGGCTCCTGGGCGCCTTCGGCGAGGCTGCACTCCGCGTCGCCGTGGATCCGGGGCAGGAGCGGGAAGATCTCCTGCGGCACCTGCGGACCTTCCTCCGGGGACACCTGGTCGAGGCCGGAATCGGGAGTGTCTCGGAGGTTTTCGACGGGGATGCGCCCCACAGACCGGGCGGCTGCATCGCTCAGGCCTGGAGTGTCGCCGAACTGATCCGCCTGTACAGACTCCTCGGGAGAGTCGGAAAATAGACCGGCCCTTTGTCCTCTTCGGCGGTTTATTTTCAAATTCAATTGTGTTATCGTGCTTTCGCGCCCCGCGGCATCGGCGCGGCCGAGACCCATCCTCCGCGTCTCCATGGGCGGCTGGCTTCACACGTTTGGGATCGAACGAGGGCCGGCGCGATGAGGGCTACGATTTTCAATCATCTCAAGGAGGCGGTGACATGCGCATCCTGATGTTCGGATGGGAATTTCCGCCCCGGGTGAGCGGCGGTCTGGGGACGGCCTGCTACGGCATCACGGCCGCCCTCGCCGCGCTCGGACACCGGATCACCTTCGTCCTGCCGCAGGGCGGAGAGGCCGGCGAAGCGCCCTTTCTGGACCTGCTCTCCGCCTTCGATCTCCCTCCCTCCGGAAATGACCGGACAGATTACGGGGAGTTGCTTTCAAGCGGCCTGACCCTCCATCCCCTTCCCTCTTCGCTTCACCCCTATCTGGATCCAGAACGCTACCGCACGCTCCTTCTCTCCCGGAAACAGCGGGGGCTCGACGCGGCCACGATTTACGGACCCGACCTGATCGCCGAGGTGGCCCGCTACGGCCGGGCCTGCGGAACGCTGGCCCGCACCCTCGCCTTCGACGTGATCCATGCCCATGACTGGATGACGATCCCCGCCGCCCTCATCGCGCGCCGGGTCAGCGGCCGGCCGTTCATTCTCCATATCCACTCCCTCGAGTACGACCGGAGCGGCGAGAATGCCAATGCCCGGATCCGCGACATCGAGCGAGAAGGGCTGGAGAAGGCGGACCGGATCATCGCCGTCAGCCACCGGACGAGGCGGATGATCATGGAGCGTTACGCCATCCCTTCGGACAAGATTTCCGTCGTCTACAACGCCGTCTCGCAGCGGGAGGCACAGCAGATCTACCGCACCGAAAGGCGGAGGAGGCCGAACGAAAGGAAGACCGTCCTCTATCTCGGCCGGATCACCTTCCAGAAAGGTCCGGACTACTTTGTCGAGGCGGCCGCCCGGGTCCTTGGCGTCCTCCCCGACGTCACCTTCGTCATGGCCGGAGCGGGCGATATGATGGAGAGGATGGTCGAGCGCGTGGGAGAGCTGGGAATCGGAGACCGGTTCCATTTTACCGGATTCCTCTGGGGCGAGGAGATCGAGCGGATCTTCTCGCTCAGCGACCTCTACGTCATGCCGAGCGTTTCCGAACCCTTCGGCATCTCCCCCCTCGAAGCGATGATGTACGATGTCCCGGTGATCCTCTCCCGGCAGTCGGGCGTCTCCGAAATCCTGAAGCATGCGCTGAAAGTCGATTTCTGGGACATCCAGGAGATCGCTTCCAAGATCATCGCGGTTCTCACGCACCCGGTCCTGGCCGGCGAGATGGCGGAAAAGGGCCGGGAGGAGCTTCGCAGGATCCGCTGGGAGGCGGCCGCGGAGCGGATCGCGGCCGTCTATGAGTCCGCCTGCCACGGAACCGGAACGAGAAGAGAGGGCGGCTTTCTGGTATCTCTCCCCGCGGGGAAGAAGTAAATGCCGAGCGTCTGCCTCTACTTTCAAGTGCATCAGCCCTGCCGACTGCGGCGCTACTCCTTCTTCGACGTGGGACAGGTCCATGACTACGAAGACGAGGCGGAAAACCGGCGCATCCTGGACCGCGTCGCCGAGAAATGCTATCTCCCCGCGGGCGCGCTTTTGCTCGATCTGATCCGGGAACAGGACGGCGCCTTCCGGGTCGCCTTTTCCCTCTCCGGGGTGCTCCTCGACCAGTTGGAACGCCACAGGCCCGATG
The DNA here is from genome assembly GCA_021372695.1 of Deltaproteobacteria bacterium. The sequence continues at coordinate 76,513 of JAJFTY010000038.1, read as the reverse complement.
CTTTGGAGCTGTTCCAGCGCCTGGGCGCCACAGGATGCGTCGAGTTCCTCAACGAGACCGACAGCCACTCCCTGGCCTTCCTCTTCTCGCCGCGGGAGTTCCGGGCGCAGGTGCTCCGTCACCGGGAGCGAATCCGTTCCCTCTTCGGGCAGGAGGGGATGACCTTCCGCCACACCGAGTTGATTTACAACAACGCCCTGGCAAGAGCCGTCGAAAAGATGGGCTACCGCGCAATCCTGGCAGAAGGGGCGGAAAAGCTCCTCGGCCGGCGGAGCCCGAACGGGATATACCGCCCGGCAGGCTGCAAGACGCTGAAGCTGCTGCTCAGAAACTACCGGCTCTCCGATGATGTGGCCTTCCGCTTCTCGGACCGCAACTGGACCGGCTACCCGCTCACGGCCGCAAAATATGCGGTCTGGCTCCACCGCATCCGCCGGGAGGAGGCGGTCATCAACCTCTTCATGGACTACGAGACCCTGGGCGAACACCAGTGGCGGGAGACGGGAATCTTCGACTTCGTGAAGGCCCTTCCCCGGGAGATCCTCCGCAACCCCGATTTTCGCTTCCGGACGCCGGCGGAGGCGGTGAACGGGGAGGGGGAGCAGGAGGATCAGGCCCGGGAGATCGACTGTCCCGACTTCGTCTCCTGGGCGGATGCGGAGCGGGACACGACGGCGTGGCTCGGAAATGCCATGCAGCGCGATGCCGCCGGCAAACTCTACGGCCTGGAGGCGGCTGTCCGGAGCCGCGGGGACGAAAGGTCCCTTCGGGTCTGGCGAATGCTCCAGACCTCCGACCATTTTTACTATATGTGCACCAAATGGTTTTCGGACGGGGATGTCCACCGCTATTTCAACCCCTATGAATCGCCCTACGAGGCGTACATCAACTTCATGAACATCCTCGACGATTTTTCGCGAACCCTGAAGAAGTCCCACCCAGGAGAGAAGAGATGACAGAGACGAGCCGTTGCCTGTTCGAGGTCAGTTGGGAGGTTTGCAACAAGGTCGGAGGGATCTACACGGTCATCCGGAGCAAGTTGCCGGAGGCGACGTCGACCTTCGGGGAGGATTATTTCGTCCTCGGACCGGACCTCAAGACGAACATCGATTTCGAGGAGACAGAGGAAGAGATATGGGAACGGATCCGCGAAGGCGTGGCGATCAAAGAGATCCCCTGCCGCTTCGGCCGCTGGAAGGTTCCGGGTGAACCCAAGGCGATCCTGGTGGGATTCGGGAAGAAATACGACAAGGACCAGCTCCTCTTCAGGATCTGGGAGGAGTACGGCGTCGACTCGATCGCCGGCGGATGGGATTACCTGGAGCCGGTCATGTTCAGCTATGCCTGCAGCGAGGTGATCGAGACGGTCCACAACCTCCACGTGCGTCCCCGGGGGATGAGAAGCGTTGCGCAGTTTCACGAATGGATGAGCGGGGCGGGGCTCCTGGGCCTCAAGACGCGGGTTCCGGAGATCGGCACCGTCTTCACCACGCATGCGACCATGCTCGGCAGAACCCTGGCCGGCTCGGGAATCGACATCTACACGACGATGGACCACATCTCCCCCCAGAGAGAGGCGAGCGCCCACAACATCACCGCCAAGTGTTCGATGGAAACGGCATCGGCCCGCGAAGCGGACTGCTTCACGACGGTCAGCGAGATCACCGCCACGGAGGCGAAGAATTTTCTCGGCCGGACGCCCGACGTGATCACCATGAACGGCCTCGACATGGAGAACGTCCCCGATCTCGCGACCGACCGCGCTGCGGCCCTGAAATCCCGGGAGAGGCTCCTGGCCGCGGCCGCTCGGTTTCTGCGCCGCGATTTTCCTGCGAGTACAAGGATCATGCTCATATCGGGGCGCTACGAATACCACAACAAGGGAATCGACGTCTTTCTCGAGGCCCTGAGCCGCCTGAACGGCGAGCAGGGATCGGGCGAGACCGTCCTCGCCCTTCTCTTCGTCCTGGGAGGATACACGGACCTGATCCCCTCCCTCCAGAGCGATACGGCGCGCCCCGATCCGGCCAACCCGCCCATCGCCACCCACCGCCTCCAGAACGAGGCATCCGATCCGATCCTGCGGGCCTGCGACCGCCTGGGGCTCCGGAACTTTCCCCAGAACCGGGTCCAGGTGATCTTCGTGCCCGCCTATCTCAACGGCCATGACGGTCTGATCAACATGACCTACTACGAGGCGCTGGCCGGATGCGATCTCGGGGTATTCCCATCCTATTACGAGCCATGGGGCTACACCCCCCTGGAGAGCGCGGCCCACGCCGTCCCCACAATCACGACCGACCAGGCCGGTTTCGGCCTCTGGGCGCAGCGGGTTGCGGGAGAGTGCCAAGGGATCATCCTTCTGAAGCACCTGGGCCAGTCCGTCGAGGCGATCACGGACAATCTCCACCGGATCTTCCGGGAGTTCCTGGCCCTGAACGAGGAGGAGATGCAGTGCAAGCGGATCGACGCCCGCACGGTCGCGAGCCGCGCGAACTGGAAAGATTTCTACCGGAGCTATGCGGAGGCCTACGATCGCGCCCTCGCCGCCGCCGGAAGCCGTACGGAGCAGATCGCGGCCAAGGACCTCCAGGTGGAATTGAAACGCACCTTCGCCGGCACTGTCTCGGTCCAGCCCCATTTCCGGAATTTCACCGCCGTCGCCAACCTTCCGTCGAAGATCTCCCGGCTGCGGGAGCTCGCCCACAATCTCTGGTGGTCCTGGAATCCCCGCGCCCGCGAGCTCTTCTCTTCCATCGACCCGAAGCTCTGGAACCTCATGGGCAACAACCCGGTGCGGATGCTGGAGACGGTCTCTCCCCAGCGCCTCCAGGAGGCGGCGGAAAACGCCAGCTACCTGAGCCTCTACAGCCAGATCCTCCAGCAGTTCGACACCTACATGGGAGACAAGGCCCCCTCCCCGCAGATCGGGCCGCTGACGGGCCTCAAGTGGTCGCAGCCAATCGCCTACTTCTCGACGGAATACGGCCTTCACGAGTGCCTGCCGATTTACTCCGGCGGCCTCGGGACCCTCTCCGGGGACCACCTGAAGACCGCGAGCGACCTGAATCTCCCCCTCTTCGGCATCGGCCTTCTCTACAAGCATGGGTACTTCAAACAGGTGATCGACCGGAGCGGCGGCCAGGCGGAGGAGTACCCTGAAAACGATTTTTCACGGATGCCGCTGCAGATCGTCCAGGACGACCACGGCGACGCCGTCCAGATCTCCCTGGAGCTGCCCGGCCGGACGCTCTTCGCCAACATCTGGGAGGTCCGGGTCGGCCGCGTCTCTCTCTACCTCCTGGACACCAACGTCCCGCGGAACACGCCCCAGGACCGGAAGATCACGGAGCGTCTCTACACCGCCGACCCCCGGACCCGGATCGAGCAGGAGATCCTCCTCGGAATGGGCGGGGTCCGGCTCCTCCGCAAGCTGGGCATCCGCCCCCGCGTCTATCACATCAACGAGGGGCACTCGGCCTTCCTTCTTTTCGAACGGATCGGATCACTGATCACCGAGGAGGGGCTCTCCTTCGACGAGGCGAGCGAGGTCGTACGCGGAAGCACCGTCTTTACGACCCATACGCCGGTGGAGGCGGGAAACGAGCGGTTCAGCAGCGAACTGATCGAGCACTACTTCGCCAATTTCGTCAAGTGGACCGGGATCTCCTGGTCGCAATTCTGGGAGCTGGGACGAAAGGAGAGCGGCGAGGGGAAACCCTTCTTCATGACGATCCTGGCCCTCAAGATGGCCCACAAGAGCAACGCCGTGAGCCGCCTCCACGGTCAGGTCTCCCGGCGGATGTGGCAGGATGTCTGGAAGGGGTGCGACGAATCGGACATTCCGATCGGCCACGTCACCAACGGCGCCCACATCCTCACCTACATCTCCCCGCGGATGAAATCCCTGCTGGACTCCTACCTCGGCATGGACTGGGACCGCCACATCAGCGATCCCGAGCGGTGGGCACGCATCCAGGACATCCCCGACAACCTCCTCTGGCGGACGCGGTACGACCTCAAGCAGAAGCTGATCGACCTCCTGCGGGACGATCTCTCCCGGAACTGGATGAAGTACGGCTACTCGAAAACCTGGCGGGAAGAGCTCCTGGCCAAGATCAATCCGGCTGCGTTGATGATCGGCTTCGCCCGCAGGTTCGCCCCCTACAAGCGCGCCGACATGATCTTCTCCGATCTCAACCGCCTCGACCGGATCCTGAACCACCCCACCCGCCCCGTTCATCTCGTCTTCGCCGGCAAGGCGCACCCGAACGACAGCATGGGAAAGGACCTGATCAAGAAGGTCATCGCCGTCTGCAAGGACGAGCGGTTCCGGGGGAAGATCTTCTTCGTCGAGGGATACAACATCCGGGTCGCCCGCCACCTCGTCCAGGGTTCGGACGTCTGGCTGAACACCCCCCGGCGTCCGCTCGAGGCGAGCGGGACGAGCGGCGAGAAGGTGGTCGCCAACGGCGTCCTGAACCTCAGCGTCTCGGACGGCTGGTGGGTGGAGGGATATGACGGCACGAACGGCTGGACGATCGGCCCCGTCGTGAAAGGGGTGCAGGAAGAGACGGACAACGCCGACGAGGAAGATGCCCAGTCCCTGTTCGACCTCCTCGAGAACCACGTCATCCCGCTCTTCTACGAACGCGAGATGTCGGGGCTGCCCGAACGGTGGATCGCGATGATCAAGCGCTCCATGCAGACCCTGGTCCCCCGTTTCAACACCCAGAGGATGCTGATCGAATACTACCGCGACCTCTACCTGCCGACCGCGCTCAGGGAGCACGAACTCTACAAGAGCTCCTTCCGGATGGCCCGGGAGCTCGCCGACTGGAAGCGGAAGATCCCCATGCGCTTCTCCTCCCTGCGCCTCCTGGACGTAAGCATCGATGGGATCCGCGGCGATACCATCCTCGTGGAGCAGCCGTTCAACGTCGCCGTGCGGATCGATCCGGGGAAGCTGGAGCCATCCGAGGTGCTCGTGGAGCTGGTGATCGGAAAGAAGGACGGGAACGGCTTCGAGGACCCCCCGGAGAGCGTCCCCCTCCGTCCGGACGGAAAGGATGCGGCCGGCGCCCTCACCTACTCCGGCACCTACACGGTCCGGAAGAACGGCGCCTACGCCTACGGCATCCGGGTGCTTCCGTATCATCCCGACCTCGCGGTCAAGCAGGAGACGGGGCTGGTCTACTGGGGGTAATTGAGCCTCTCATTCCACTGGCTTCGCTCGGGGTGTGGTGCGGAGTTGCGCTCAACTCCGCATTGCCCCCCTTTTTCACCGGATCAGCCGCCGCATCGAACAGTTGTAGGAAAGGATCTGCCAGACGATCAGCAGCAGGATCACAGCTGAACTGGAGATGGGCAGGCCCGTGTAGGAGAAGATATTCTGGCGCTGTACGGCGAGATATGGATCTTTCTTCCCCTCATCCTCGAACACATTGAAACCCAGCCCCAGGGTGACCATCCCCGTCTTTCCGTGAATGGCTTTGTCCTCGGGCACCCTGTAGACGGACACCTGGATGCAGGAGAGACACAGGAGGAAGATCAGGATAGCCAGGGACATCAGAAATGTTGTCTTCGCAGCCTTTCCGGTCAATTGGGATTCCCTTTCGTCGCGCTCCCGGATGAAGGTGATCTTGGCCAGCACCTGGTCCCTGAATGACGCTGACACCATGAGCCGGAAACAGAGATACAGGGCCAGTCCCATCCAGGACGCAAACATCAGACCGAACGCATTGTTGAGAATGTTCAAATGGCCGGCGGCAGGCCCGGCGCTCATCCAATCATAACGGTTGGCCAAAAGGGCCAGGACCGCGACAACAGGCAGACCGTACAAAAAAAACCTCAACAAAATTGAATCACAGCGCTTCATAGGTTTTCCTCCTGAATTGAAAAGATCGCGTTGATATCCTGTTTGAAAAAACGGGCCAGACGAAACGCCAGCTCCAGCGAGGGGTTGTATTCACCCCGTTCGATTGCGGCGATGGTGGCCCTGGTGACACCGATCTCCTTTGCGAGCTGCTCCTGGGTCATTCGCTGTTCCGCCCGCAGCACATGCAAACGGCTGACGATTTTGAGTTGCATCTGGGATTTCGACATGGAAAGCATCCTCGTGTTTTATTTTCGGCATGCCTTGTACAATAACTTATACTTTATGTCAAGTTTATTTTACATATCGGCTTCACAAAAAGGCTTCCCACACCGGATCACATTTATCGGGTTCGGGGGCGCCCGGCCATGCGCCATTATTTTATTGATTCCCGGGGAAGCTTGTCGTATATCCTGCCCGTCACGAAACAGCCGTGATTGAGGGACGGGAGGGGATATGGGTTCAGACGGGAACGATCCGAGATACAGTCTCGGCGAGGAGGTGGCCAACAGCGTCACCCACGGGGTGGGCATCCTGCTGTCGATCGGGGGGCTTGCGGTTCTCGCCGCCTTCGCGGCCCGTTTCGGCGACGCCTGGCACATCGTCAGTTGCAGCGTGTTCGGCGCCACGCTCATCCTGATGTACACCGCGTCGACCCTCTACCACAGCATCCCCCTCTCCGGGGTCAAGACCGTCCTGAGGGTGATCGATCACTCGGCCATCTTTTTCCTGATCGCCGGGACCTACACCCCCTTCACGCTGGTCAATCTCCGGGGGCCCTGGGGCTGGTCCCTCTTCGGCATCGTCTGGGGGATCGCGCTTCTGGGCGTTGCCTTCCAGGTCACGCTCCTGCGCCGCTGGAGGATCGCCTCCGTCGGCCTCTACATCGCGATGGGCTGGGTCATCATCGTCGCGATCCGGCCGCTTCTCGCTGCCATGGCGCCGGCGGGATTCACGCTTCTTCTGGCCGGCGGGCTTTGCTACACCTTGGGCATCGTCTTCTACGCCTGGCGGCGGCCGTACCATCACGCCATCTGGCATCTCTTTGTCCTGGGCGGGAGCATCCTCCATTACTTCGCCATTCTCCTCTATGTCATCCCGGTTGCCCGTTAGCGCCCGGGCAGCGGTAAAAGGAGAGGTCATGACCTGCGATCAGATCGTCGACCGTCTCAAAGCCCTGGCCAACCCGGACAACATCGCCGGAATGGCCCGCTACGGGATCGGCACTGAGGGGTGTCTCGGGGTCCCCATGCCCGTCCTGCGGCAGATGGCAAGGGAGATCGGCCATTGCCATGACCTGGCGGACCGGCTCTGGCGATCGGGCGTCCACGAGGCCCGGATCCTCGCCGGACTGATCGACGATCCGCGGCAGGTCACGGATGAGCAGATGGAGCGGTGGGTGGTCGACATCGATTCCTGGGACATCTGCGACCAGCTCTGTAACAACCTCTTCTCCAGGACCGGCTTCGCGCGGGAAAAGGCCGCGGCCTGGAGCAGCCGGTCCGAAACCTTCGTCAAACGGGCGGGTTTCGTCCTGATGGCCTCTCTTGCCGTCCACGACGGGAAGGCCGATGACGCCGTTTTCGCCTCGTTTCTTCTCCTGATCGCCCGCGAGTCCGGCGACGACCGCAACTTCGTGAAGAAGGCGGTCAACTGGGCCCTGCGCCAGATCGGCAAGCGGAACCCGGCGTTGAATCTTCTGGCCGTCAGCACCGCACGGGCGATTGGGGCGATGGATTCCCGGTCGGCCCGCTGGAGCGCCGCTGACGCCATCCGCGAACTGACAGACGAAAAATCCTGGTACCGCTGGCGGAAGGACGGGAAGAAGGAGACATAACAGGAGACCCATGTTTCAGTGGCTTGCCGATCGTCGGCGCAAGAAACTCACCGAGGCCCCCTTCCCTCCCGCCTGGGAAGGGATCGTCCGGAGGAACGTCGCCCACTATTGCATGCTCGACGCCGCCGAGCAGGCCCAGCTGAAGGCCCTCGTCCAGATATTCATCGCTGAAAAGAGCTGGGAGGGGGTGGGCGGGCTGGAGCTGACCGACGAAATCCGGGTAACCATCTCCGCCCAGGCGTGCCTCCTTCTCCTCGGTCTGCCGCACGAATTCTACCGGAACGTCCTGACCATCCTCGTTTACCCCTCCACGGTCGTTCCCCCAAGTCGGAAGCTCGGCCATTTCGAAATCGCGCTCGCCCCCGTCGAAGCAGCCCACCCCATCATCGGCCAGGCGTTCCGGCAGGGCCCCGTCATCATCATCTGGGACGCCGTCCTCGGCGGCAGCCGCCACCCGGAGCAGGGCCACAACGTCGTCTACCATGAATTCGCCCACAAGCTCGACATGCTCGACGGCACCGTAGACGGAACACCGCCGCTCCGGGACCGCGATGAATTCCGCGACTGGGTCGCGGTCTGTTCGCGCGAGTACCTCCGCCTCAAACGTGATGCCGAAAAGGGCAGGAAGTCGTTTCTCAACGCCTACGCAGCCGTCAATGAAGCGGAATTCTTTGCCGTCGCTACGGAAGAGTTCTTCGACCGTCCCCTCCGGATGATGGAACAGTCTGCCGACCTCTATCGCGTCCTGAAAGAGTACTATCGCCAGGACCCCGCCGGCCGCGTGGGCAAGATGACCTGCACGGGACAAGCCTAGCCGAGCGCGCCTCCATTCGTTCCCGGATCGGCCAGCCGCGGTCGAGCGAACCGACCGGCTCCTCTCCTGAATCGCCATCCCATTCGGTGTTTGGCCCTACCACTTTCCCCGGGTTCGATCATCATTGCATTATATTGCCGAACTTCCTACGGTGTGGCCGTAGGAACCACTGGCCGCGATTGACGGGATGGCCATCGGCGCCGAAGAGACCCGCCCGGAAGGCTTCGATTGGAGAGGCGACGGCGCCCGTTTAGCGAAAGAGAGGCATGACCATGGATCGGCAAACACCGGAGCAGGGGTGGCAGGAGCTTCAGGCTCATATCGAAGGTTTTTTCGACCAGGTTCAGAGGGTGGAAAGGGAGAAAGCGCTTCTCAGCCGCCAGGAGGAGAAGCATGAAGCCGAAGATGGACAATCGATCGCACCCGAACCGGATCGGGAAACCACGGGAGTTGCGGAAGCGCGGGGACCGTTTCGATGCCCTTTCTCACCGATAGAGCCGCTCCACCCATACGCATTCTGACGGAAACGGTAAGGAGTCCCTCATGGATGAGACCCGAAAGATCAGAAAAGTCATCAAGGGCCGTCCCGTTCTCGAGGGGGCAGGCGTCCACCTCAAACGGCTGATCGGCTTCAACCGCGGAACGGAGTTCGATCCGTTCCTGCTTCTGGATGACTTCCGCGCGGACGATCCCCGGGACTACATCAAGGGGTTCCCCTGGCACCCGCACCGGGGAATCGAGACGATTACCTACATCCTGGAGGGGCGGGTCGACCACGGCGACAGCATGGGAAATCAGGGGGTCATCCGCCCCGGTGAGGTCCAGTGGATGACGGCCGGCAGCGGCATCATCCACCAGGAGATGCCGAAGGGCGATGCGACGGGCAGGATGGGCGGATTTCAGCTCTGGGCCAATCTCCCCGCATCCCACAAGATGATGGACCCCCGATACCGGGATGTGAAAACCTCCCAGATCCCGTTGGTGCGCACTCCCGAGGGGGCCTCGGTCCGGATCATCTGCGGCGAGATTGGAGGGACCCGCGGACCGGTCCGCGATATCGTGACCGATCCGCGATACCTCGACGTGACAGTTCCGGCGGGGAACGAGTTCACCCAGCCGACCCCGGTCGGACACACCGCTTTTGCCTTCGTCATCGGCGGCCGGGGCCATTTCTGCAAAGAGAAGAACCCCTTTTCCTACGAGGTCGAGGGAGAAAACTACTTCGACATCGAGCGGACCTCCTTCGCGGTCGACGGGGACCTGGTCCTGTTTACCGACGGGAAGGAGGTCGCCGTTTCGACGGAGCGGGAGTCCGTCCGCTTCCTCCTGATCTCCGGGAAGCCGATCGGCGAACCGGTTGCCTGGTACGGCCCCATCGTCATGAACACCCAGGAAGAGTTGCGGATTGCCTTCGAGGAGTACCGGAACGGCACGTTCATCAAGCACCCCCGTCCTCCCCGTTGAGCGGCGATGATTTCGTTGACTCGCCGGTCTCGCAGACATATACTCGGTCCCTCTCCGGAGCGGGACTCATGAAGCCGAACTCATGGGAACCCCGCACTCCAATCCGGAACGGATTCCGGACCAAAAGACCATGAAACCTCTTTCCCTCCTCTTCATCATGTCATTCCTGGTGTTTGTCGACGTCCGGATCCTGACGCCCGTACTGCCCTCCATCTCGGATTCGCTCGGCGCCTCTCCCGGCGCGGTCGGCCTCGCGATGACGACCTACTCCCTGGCCTACGGCCTGGGGCAGCTCATCTTCGGCCCGCTCTCAGACCGGGCGGGGCGCATCGCCGTCGTCAGGGCGGCAGGCATCGCATTCAGCGTCTTCACGATCCTCTCGGCCCTCACGATGTCGGCATGGCAGTTCATCGGCGCCCGCCTGCTGGTCGGGGCCTTTGCCGGCGCCGTGATCCCGCTCACCCTCGTCTTCATCGGCGACACCGTCGAATACGACCGGCGCCAGGCGGTCCTCGGCCGCTTTTCGATGATCACCTCGTCCGCCCTCGCCTTTTCCGCCTCCATCGGCGGCACGATCGCCCATTTCATGTCGTGGCGCTTCATGCTGATCGGATACGGGCTCTTGGCGTTGATCCCGATCGGTCTGATGTGGCGGATCAAGGCCCCTCGCCCCTGCGTCTCATCGGAAGCCACCCCCGGCTTCGGCGACATCCTGCGCGACCGCCGGGCGCAGTTCATCTACATCGCCGTGTTCCTGGAAGGGACCCTCTGCTGGGGCGGCATGACCTATCTCGGCTCCTTTGCGGCCACGCGATACAGCCTCGACCAGTTCTCCGTCGGCCTGCTGGTGGCCCTCTTCGGCATCGGGATGATGACCGGCGGCTTCCTGATGGGGCGGATCCGAAGCTTTCTCTCCGAGAATGCGCTCGCGGCGCTGGGGGGGACGCTGATGGGCGGGACCTACCTCGCGCTCATCCCGCGATGGCCGCCGGCCGTATTCGCCGTCTCCCTGCTCCTCATGGGCCTCGGTTACGTCAGCCTGCACACCACGCTCCAGCTTCGCGGCACCGAGATCCTCCCCGCCGCCCGCGGGAAGGCCTTCTCGCTTTTCGCTTTCACGCTCTTTTCGGGAATCGGTGCGGGCAGCGCCCTTTTCGGTCGGTTCGTCGACGCCGGGCTCTACGAGATGATGTTCGCGATCGCCGGCATCGGCCTGACCGCAATCGGCTGGGCGACGACGCTCTCTCCGCCCCGCAGCGCGGCCGGGACCCCTCCGGCGACGTGCATCGCAGAATAGCCGGGATTGCCGACGGCCGGCCTTCGCCGTTGACAACTCCCGTCGAACATTTTAGGTTGAGGGCGAGGAGAATCTTTGGTATCTGGAGTCTCCCGAATCGGGGCCTGCAAACTCTGACGGCCTCGTAAAAAGTCGTCACCCCGGCGAAAAGCCGGGGTCCAGTTCTTTGTATTCGTGCTTCACGGCTTTCGCCGGGACGACGTCTGGATGCCGGCTTTCGCCGGCATGACGTCCGGAGTTGATTTCCGACTTTTTACGAGGGCGTCAACTCTGAATCACGCACATTGGAACAGTTCAATGGAGGAATCATCGGCAATGGACAGTGAAACGAGATTTCTGGCGGCAGAGGGGAGAACCGACCGTGTCATCGCGGCAAGGCTGCGTCCCGGTACCGACCTGATCGGCGGGATCGCAGCGGTCTGCCACAAGCACGATATCCGGCAGGGGTACATCAGCTGCGTGATCGGCAGCCTCAGGCAAGCGGTGTACGCCCTTCCCGTACCGGACGCGTCCTCGGCGTCGGGCATACGGTACAGCGATCCGATCAAGGTCGGCGGCCCGATCGAATTGATCGCCGGGCAGGGGGTCATCTGCCGTTCTCCGGAAGGGGAACTGATGATCCACTTTCACGCAGCCTTCTGCGACCCCGACGGGAAGGGCCTCGCCGGCCATTTTTCGACCGGAGGGAATCCCGTTCTGGTCACCGCGGAAATGATCATCACCGAAATCTCGGGGATGTGCATGTTCCGAAGGCACGATCCCGAGGTCGGACTGATGATGCTCGTTCCGGAGGCTTAGGGGTCAAATCCCGCCGGCAAGGCGCCGATCACGGAATGCGCCCCCGGTCAACAGCCTGCCAGTGGTCATTCCCAGTCGAAGGGCTTATCCCGCTCGAAGTCCGGGTTGAGCGCCCTATCGTCGACCTCCTGGGTGTAGATCTCTTCGAAGCCCAGGTCCAGGGCCGCATCGACCACCCTTTCATACTCTGCCCGCGTCACCCTCCTACCGAAGAGGGGGTCGTGCTGCACGGCCGGAATCGGCGTGTACTGGGACATCAGGCTGAGCGGGATGGACGGAGAGACCTCCCGGATCAGGTCGAGGGCAGCCAGGCTGTTGTCGATCCTGCCCGGCAACACCAGGTGGCGGACGAGGAGACCCCGGCGGGCGACGCCGTCTGCGACTTCGAGGGCCGCCCCGACCTGTCGCACCATCTCCCTGAGAGCGTCCTGGGCGCGCCTCGGATAGTCGGGCACGCCGGAGCAGCTCATCCCCGCCTCGTCGAGGCCGTACTTGAAGTCGGGCAGGTAGATCTCGACCGCCCCGTCGATCAGCCGGAGGATCTCCACCCGTTCGTAGCCGCCGCAGTTGAAGACGAAAGGAACACTCAGTCCCCGTTGCCGCGCGATCCCGAGCGCCTCCATGATCCCCGCCAGGTGCGGGGTCGGGGTGACCGGCTCGATGTTGTGGCACCCTTCAGCCGCAAGTTCCAGCATGATCCCGGCCATCTCTTCGGCCGTGACCGGCCTTCCCGCCGGCGAGTGGCTGATCTGATAATTCTGGCAGTAGATGCACTTCAGGTTGCAGGAGGAAAAGAAGATCGTTCCCGCGCCGCGGCTTCCCGAGAGCGGCGGCTCCTCGCCATGGTGGGGAAGCGCCGAACTCATGACCATCCCGGCGCCCAGGCGGCAGAACCCCTGATCGCCGGCCTCCCGGTCGACCCGGCACATCCGCGGGCAGAGGACGCATCGTCTCAGGATCCTCTTGAGAGAGTCAATCCGGCGGGCGATCTCCGGGCTCCCCATGGCCACCCCCTTCTGCCTGTCCCTCCGAACCGTCAAAACCGCTCCACCGCGTCCGCCAGCCTTCCGCTCACGACCATCTCCAGGAACTCATCGCCCAGATGGGACGAAAGCTCGATCGTCCGGCGCCAGTTCGCGATCCTCGTCCCCGGATCGTCGATGAAGGTCTCGAAATCGCCCCGGTCCGGGATCCGGCCGTCGGGGAGGCTCTCCACAAAGCTCGCCGACGGATAGACCATCAGGACCGTGTCGAGGAACTCATCGGGCGGGCGGCGCTTCTTCAGCTTCTTGTCCATCCAGCCCGGGATGATCCGTTCCTGGTGGTGAAAAAAGAGGGTCAGCCCGCCGTTGCGGGTCCGGTAGTCCTGGTTGATGTGATAATCGGTCAACCCGCCGTCGCGGTAGACACCGTCCGGGGCGCCGAAGATGTCCCGCACGCCGTCGACAGCAATGGGAATCGCGCCGGAGGCGATGACCGCGGATTTGAAGTTGACCTCGCTCAAAGGAAAATAGCGGCCGCGGAACCCCTTCCTCAGGCAGAAATCGGGAGGCTGGGCGCCGTAATAGAAAACGACCCGCTCGGCAAAGCGGTGCAGCAGCGCCGGATGCAGGGCGTTGGCCACAAAGGTGAGGATGAAGCCCAGTTTCTGCACCCAGAGCGGTTCGCAGGCGGTGAGGTGTTCAGCCCGGGCGGTCAGGATCGCCAGCCTGTAGGGTTTGCAGTTGAGCGCGAAGGAGAGGGCGTCGTCATCGATGTAGCTGTCGATGATCGCCCGGAGCGATTCCAGAATGGTCGCCGGGGTGTCTTTGCGCCCGTAGGTGGCGCTGACATAGGCGTCCATCAGGGCCCGATAGCTCTTCTCAGGCTCCGGCTGCAGCCAGGCCGCAAAACGCCACGCCCCGGCGGAGGCGCCGACCAGCCATACCGGGTAACGTCGGCCGAGCACCCCCTCCCGGAGGAGCGTCAGATCGAAGCCGCTTGCGGCAAGCCACCTGGGGCCTCCGGCCGGCCCGAAATAGGTCGAGATCCGGTCCAGACTGAAACCGCCCGACCGGATGAGCTCATAGGCCCGCTTCCCCGCCTTGACGCGGATGTTCTCCCTGCTCATTTTTCCTTTCGGCCCCTTCGGTCTCCGGCGGAGCGCCCACGTGATCCGCGCGGCCGCCCGGAACTGCGGCGCCGCGCTCTCTTCATCCGTGCAGACGTCCGATGATCTGCCGGCAAATGGCCTTGACACGGCCCGGGGCGTCCTGTAGATTATCGCCGCCCTCTGGCCGGCAGATGGGCGGTTTTATCCGAATACCGCCGGTAATGTCAACGCCAATGTGGGATGCGGGCCGGAGCAGATGGCGGGATTCGACCTGAAAGTTCAGTCCGGAGCCGTTTTTTTAACAGCCTCAGGGAGGAATGATGCCTGTGTAAAGAGTCGTCACCCCGGCAAAAGCCGGGGTCCAGTGTAACGCTGGTTCCCGGCGCCTGCCCCGGACTCTGATCCGGGGTTCGCCGGGACGGCGTCTGGATACCGGCTTTCGCCGGTATGACGTTCGGAGGGATCTTCGGCTTTTACGAGGTCGTCAAAGAATCATGACCGATATCGCGATGCAGTTGAAAGAAATGGGGCGGCAGGCCCGGCTGGCCTCCGCCGCGCTTGCCCGGACCCCGACGGACGTCAGGAACCGGGCGCTGACCGCCATGGCGGACGCCCTGGTGCGGAACAGCGACCTCCTGATCCGGGAGAACGAAAAGGACCTCGCCCATGCACGGGAGATCGGCCTCTCTGCGGCGATGATCGACCGCCTGACGGTGAAGGAATCGACCATCACGGGGATCTCGCAGGGACTCTGCGAGGTGGCTGCCCTACCCGATCCCGTCGGCAAGGTCACCTCCATGTGGCGGCGGCCGAACGGCCTTCTCGTCGGCCGGATGCGGATCCCCCTCGGGGTCATCGGCATCATCTACGAATCGCGCCCGAACGTCACCGCGGACGCGGCCGCGCTCTGTCTCAAATCGGGGAACGCCGTCATCCTCCGCGGCGGCTCGGAGGCGATCCACTCCAACCTGGCCATCGCCGGAATTCTCCAGGCGGTTCTCAAGGACCTCACCCTCCCGGAGACGGCGATCCAGATCGTTCCCATGGTCGACCGCGAGGCGGTCTACGAGATGCTCCAACTGGAGGAGTTCATCGACGTGATCATCCCGCGCGGCGGGGAGGAGCTGATCCGCGCCGTGGTCCGGGATTCGAAGATCCCGGTCATCAAGCACTACAAGGGGGTCTGCCACGTCTTTATCGATGAAGGGGCGAACCCGGAGATGGCGCTCAAGATCGTGATGAATGCAAAGACCCAGAGGCCCGGCGTCTGCAACGCCATGGAGACGCTCCTCGTCCACGAGGGGATCGCCGCGGCATTCTTGCCGGTCGCAGCCGCAAAGCTCGCGGCAGCGGGCGTCACCATCCGCGGCTGCGAGAAGACCCGCCGGATCTGGCCGGATGCGGAGGCAGCCACGGAAGAGGACTGGTATCGCGAATACCGCGACCTGATCCTCTCCGTCCGGGTGGTTTGCGACCTCGACGAGGCGATTGCCCACATCGAGAAATACGGCTCGCTCCACACGGAGGCGATCGTCACCGAGAGCTACAGCCAGGCGCAACGGTTCCTCCAGGAGGTGAACTCCTCCGTGGTGCTCGTCAATGCCTCCACCCGGTTCAACGACGGTTTCGAACTGGGGCTGGGGGCGGAGATCGGCATCAGCACCACCAAGCTCCACGCCTTCGGGCCGATGGGGCTGGAGGAGCTGACCACGACCAAGTTCATCGTTTACGGAAGCGGCCAGGTCAGACAATGAGGCGTGCGGAGATTCGGCGGGGTCGTCCGGCATTCCAAGCTTGACGTGCTCGTAAAAAGTCGTCATCCCGGCAAAGGCCCGGGTCGGAAAGTCGTCACCCCGGCGAAAGCCGGGGTCCAGTGTTTTGTGTTCCTGGATACCGGCTTTCGCCGGTATGACGTTCAGGTGGGTTTTGGACATTTTTCCAGGAGTTTGAACGCATGAAATGGGGATTGTTCGGCGGCACGTTCGATCCGATCCACATCGGACACCTCCGGTGCGCATCGGAGATGCAGGAGATTTTCGACCTGAACCGGATCATCTTCGTTCCGGCGGCGCGGCCGCCGCACAAACTCAACGCCGCGATCACCCCCTTCTATCACCGCGAGCAGATGATCCGCCTCGCGATCGACGGCAATCCGGCCTTCTCCTTCTCCGATGTCGAAAACCGGCGGGAGAAGACCTCCTACTCCGTCGAGACGGTGGAGTACGTGCTGGACAAGTACCGCCTCGAAAATCTCGAACTCTACTTCATCTGCGGCCAGGACGCGTTCCACGCGATCCGGACCTGGAGGGAGTGGGAGAGGCTCCTGCTCTTGTGCAACTTCGCCGTCATGACCCGGCCGGGCTACGACCACCGGTGCCTCGAAGAGACCCTGGGACCGGAATTCGCCGCCCGGTTCACCTATGACGAAGCCCGGCAGTGCTTCTGCGGGCCGACGGGCCACACGATCAGCTTCCGCGAGGTCACCTTCCTCGACATCGCCTCCAGCAACATCCGGAAGCGGGCGCGGGAAGGCAAGGAGATCCGCTATCTGGTTCCCGAAGAGGTCCGCCACTACATCCTGAAGAACGCCCTCTACTGCGAAAAATAGCGAGCCTCTTGAACTCGTAAAAGTCGTCGTCCCGGCGAACCCCGGATCGGGGTCTGGGGTTCGCCGGGACGACGTCTGGATGCTGGCGCCTGTCCCGGACGAGATCCGGGATTCGCCGGCATGACGTTGAGGTGGCTTTTGGACTTTTTGCGAGCCCGTCAAGAACAGCTGCTAAAACGAAAGGTCTAATCGGTTATACTTAAATTATATCATATAGATACCTCAGTTCGCCGCGGCGAACTGAGGTAGCCCGGTCAGCACAGGACGGCATGGCATGAAGCTGTTTGCGATCAGTGACATTCATGGGGCAACCAAGCCGATCGACGAGGCTGCGCCGCTCATCCGTGCGGCAGACTGGGTTGTGATTGCCGGAGATATCACCCGGGCGAAGACACGGGCCGAGGCGGCCGATGTGATCGCACGCCTTGAGCAATACACGACGCGCATCCTCGCCGTGCACGGCAACTGGGACAGGTTGGAAGTCAAAGACTTCCTTGAAGATAAAGGTTACAGCCTGCACGCGAAAGGGCGGTTGCTGGATGGAATCGGCTTTTTCGGGCTGGGCGGGTCTTCACCGACGCCAATGCATACGGCCACTGAATACGCGGAGGAGGAGATCGCCGCTCTGCTCCGGATGGGGTACGAAGAGGTGCGGGAGGCGTCACAAGTCGTCCTGATCTCACACGTTCCGCCCAGGGGCGTCCGCGACCGATCGTTCCTCGGGCTCAGGGGCGGAAGTCACAGCGTGAGGGCCTTTCTCCAGGAATATCCGCTTCGCCTCTGCCTGTGCGGCCATATCCATGAGGCCGCCGGGATCGAGCGATTTCAAAGCACCGTCGTGGCCAATGCGGGAAGTTTCAAAAAAGGCCATTACCTGTCCGCTGAAATGGGAACCGATCTGGTGGTGACACCCGGCAGAGTCGCCTATTGATTTGATCGAGCTTTCGTCTTCAGGAGCGTGACCCATGGATAACGTGAGCCCCAGCGATCTGATCCAAGGCAATATCCTCGTGGTGGACGATGCGCCCGCCAACCTGACCCTTCTTACCGGAATATTTAAGGAAAATGGTCACCGGGTGCGGCCCGTCCCCAACGGCAAACTCGCGATCATGGCCGTTGAGCGCGAACCGCCCGACATTATTCTCCTCGATATCATGATGCCGGTCATGGATGGATATGAGACCTGCCGTCACCTGAAAGAAAATCCGAAAACAAGAGACATCCCCGTTGTCTTCCTGACCGCAAAGACTGAACTCGAGGATGAAATGAGGGGTTTCGAACTGGGTGCGGTGGATTACATTACCAAGCCGATCAGCCCGCCCGTAGTACTGACGAGAGTGCAAACCCACCTGCGTCTGAAAAGGATGCAGGATGCTTTGAAGGATCGGAATCAGCTTTTGGACACAGCGGTGCAGAACCGTACCAAGGATCTCGTTGCAGCCCGGGACAAGTTGGAATACCTGATCCAAACGGGACTCGAACTGGGGAAGGAACGTGACCGCATCACGCTCCTGCGCAAGATCCTTTTCGGCAGCAGGACCCTGCTCAATTGTGATGCCGGTACGCTCTACGTCATGACGGAACACAATACCCTGCGCTTTGCCCAGCGCACCAATAGCGTCGAATTGCCACTCTTCGAACTTCCTCTTTACGACGAGGCCGGCGCCCCTGTCGAACGTTTCATGGCCACCTGGTGTGCACTGCACAACGAACCCGTTATTGTGGACGATGTGTACAGTGAAACCCGCTTCGACACTTCCGGTGCCAAAAAGATGGATGCCGAATCGGGCTACCGCACCGTGTCCATGCTGACCGTGCCGCTCTCACCACGCGAGGGGGAGGTCATCGGAGTGATGCAATTCCTGAATGCCCTCGATCCCGAAACCGGCACGGTGATCCCCTTCCGGCCGGAAATGCTGCGCTTCGTCACGGCCATGGCCGCCCAGGCGGCAGTGGCACTCGACAACTTCCAACTCGTCGAGGTACAGAAAGAGTTGCTCGAAGCCACGATCAAGTTGATCGCAGGGGCCATCGATGCCAAGAGCCACTACACCGGCGGCCACTGCGAACGCGTACCGGTACTGGCCGTCATGCTGGCTGAAGCGGCTTCAGCGGTGAAGGAAGGCCCCCTGGCCGGATTCGGTTTCAAGACCGACGACGAGTGGCGAGAGTTTCGCATCGGCGCTTGGTTGCACGACTGCGGCAAGGTCACCACACCCGAATACGTGGTGGACAAGGCCAGCAAACTCGAAACCATATACAACCGCATCCACGAGGTGCGCACGCGCTTCGAGGTGCTGCTTCGGGACGCGCGCATCAGCCAGTTGGAAGCGGTCGCCGCCGGCACCAACCCAGCGGAGGCTCTGGCGCGATATGAAACACGCAAAACCCAGCTTGCCGACGATTTCGCTTTTATTGCCGAGTGCAACCTCGGGGGCGAATTCATGGTGCCGGAGAAGTTGGAACGACTCAACCGCATCGCGGAGGAAACCTGGCTGCGCAACTACGACGACCGCATCGGGATGCCCTATGAGGAATTGAAGCGCTACCCGGACGAGCAGGCAACGCTTCCTGCAATCGAAAAACTACTCGCCGACAAGTCCCATCACATTATTCCGCGCTCCGACAAACAGAGCACCGATCCCAAATGGGGCTTCAAGATCAAGGTTCCCGAGAATCTCTACAATCACGGAGAAGTTTATAATCTCAGCGTCGGGCGAGGTACTCTGACGGAAGAAGAACGCTTCAAGATCACCGAACACGTCATGCAAAGCATAATGATGCTCGAACAGCTTCCGCTGCCGAAAAACATGCGGCGCATCCCTGAATATGCCGGCACTCATCATGAAACCCTGATAGGAACCGGCTATCCGCGCAAGATGGGTGAGGCTGAGATTACCATACCGATGCGTATCATGGCCATCGCCGATGTGTTCGAAGCGCTCACCGCGTCGGATCGTCCCTACAAGAAAACCAAGACGCTGTCCGAATCTATCCATGTCCTCTCCTTCTTGAAGAAGGACAAGCACATAGATCCAGCACTGTTTGACCTGTTCCTCACCTCTGGAGTGTACAAGCGTTACGCAGAGAAATACCTGCTTCAGGAACAGATAGATGAAGTTGATATAAGTAAGTATGTCGACTGAACCCCCTGTCCCGGACTTCTCGGATGCGGATCGGGCCATGCTGATCGGGTCGATGAACTCCATGAAAGACGCCTTGGAATAAGCAGGCCTGCTTGACAATACATCAAACATGATGTATGCAACAACCCATGGCGTGGAGGGCAAGACTGGATGCGAAGGCATCCAGGGGGAGTTGAAATATGAAGAAAAGCAGAGTTCGGACATTCCAGAGCAGGTTGCAGGAAGACATGAAGGATCCTGAGTTCACGACGCATTTCCAGGAAGAGCGGCAGGCTCTGAAGCTGGCACTGAAGATTGCGGAACTGCGTAACCAGAAGGGATTATCGCAAAAGGAACTGGCAAGGCTCATGGGAACCAGCCAGCAGGCGATTTCAAGAATCGAGAGCGGCGAGTATGAGGGCTTCACTCTCAAGACCCTGGAGAAGATCGCCGAGGCAACCGGGATGCGGGTCAAAATCGAGTTCATCGCGGCATCGTCTGTCACATAGGCAGGACGGCCATCGCCGGACCGGTCATTTCTCGGGCTCAGGGAAGGTTGCATGCGCATGATAACGAGACGCTTATTGGAGTCTGATTGGGAAGCCGTTTCCCGAATCTATGCCGAGGGGATCCGCACCGGAATTGCAACATTCGAGTCCGCCCCGCCGGTTGCCTGGGATGAATGGATTTCAAAGCGGCTTCGAGAGTGCTGCGTCGTTTGCGAGGACGCCGGGGAAATCCTCGGATGGGGAGCGCTTTCCCCGGTATCCGTCCGGTATGTATATCGGGGAGTGGCGGAAGTAAGCATCTACGTGGCCGAGGCTCATCGCGGGAAAAATTTGGGACACATCCTTCTGGATGCGTTGATTTCCCTGTCCGAGCGGGAAGGCATTTGGACTCTTCAGAGCCAGATGTTCCCCGAGAACACCCGAAGCATCGAATTGCACAAGAGACACGGCTTTCGCGAGGTCGGCATTCGTTTCAGGATCGGGAAAATGACACATGGTCCGTTCCAAGGAGAGTGGAGGGACAACGTCCTCATGGAGCGCCGGAGCGTGGTCGTTGGAATCTGAGTGGTGCAATCGGGTCAATCACGGGTGCGGTGTTGGAGGGTTGGAAAAATCCGACATGAATTCGAAGAATCAGCGGAGTAAAAAGCGAAGTCAAAACGTGAGTGCCTCGCGGAAACATCTTAATAGTGTCGTATAGATAAGTCAGTTCACTGCACTAAACTGAAAATGAAACCCGCCCTCAGGATGGCCGAAGGATGTCTCTCCGAGGGCCCCGGCGGCCGGTCGCCCTGCCCCATTTTCGCCACGATTTTTTTCTTGATATTCCGTCGACCTGCGTGTATGGTCTGCCATCACTGACACAAGCGCTTTCCACTTTTCCGCTGTTCGATTGATCCACCGCCCCACATTCTTGACGTTCGTCCGGGCCCGCGTTTCGGGCCTCGCAGATACTTGATGCATTGAAAGGCCGCGGGCGCCTCACAGGCCCGGCGGATGTCCGTTTCTCGACAACCCTAACCATCTGTCCCCTGGCCCTGTGGAGGGATGACCCCAACCGTCTGTCCCCTCGCCTCGCGAGAGGAGATCGAGGGTAGGGGGAAGAAAGGAGGCTCCTTCGATGGCAAGCTATCTTCCCAACCAGCTTTACCAGGTGCCCCTGGCCGAGCTCCAGCCCGACCCGACGCAGCCCCGCAAGTACATGGACCCCGCGGCCCTGGACGAGATGACCGCCTCGGTGACCCAGATGGGGATCATAGAGCCCGTGGTCTGCCGGCAGGACGGGGCGACCGGACTCTGCTATGTCGTGGCCGGGGAGCGGCGCTGCGCCGCGGCGCGCAAGGCAAACCTCCCCACGGTCCCGGCCGTGTTCATCGACGGCGGAAACTATCCTGAGATCGCGCTCGTGGAAAACCTGCTCCGCCAGGACCTGAATCCCGTGGAAGAAGCCGAGGCCCTCCAGCGGCTTATGGATGCCCGCGCCTGCCAGCAGGACCAACTGGCCGAGATCATCGGCAAGTCCAAGGCCACCATCTCGCAGTCCCTCTCGCTCAACCGGCTTCCGCAGGCGATCCGGGATGAATGCCGCCGGGACCCGACCGTCCCGAAGCACGTCTTGGTCGAGATCGCGCAGAAGAAACAGGAACGGGGCATGCTGACCAAGTTCCAGCAGTACCGGGACAAGCAGGCCAGGGCCGCCGCGAAGGAGCAGGAAGCCGGTACCACGCCATCGCGGAGGCGGACCAAGGCGGAGTCCCTTGCCGAAGGCATCGGCATCATGGCGAGCAGGATCGGCGACGTGGAATTTCCAGACCTCTCGGAAGAGGAGCGGGCCATGCTGATCGAGTCGATGAACTCCCTGAAAGACACCCTTGATGAAGCCATCCTCCGGGCGGTGAAGAACAAGAAAAAACCGGTGTGAATTCGAAGGATCAGCGGGGCAAAGCGAAGCTAAAATGTGAGGAGTTCGCGGAAAAGCCTAAATGAGGTCAGATAGATAATCCGGTTCGGTGCACCGAACTGATTCGAGTAGTACGTTTAAAAGGAGACGACTGCTAAATAATGGGCTTCAAGGTGTTTATCAAGGATGGAGCCTGCGTCGCCGGATCGGGGAAAAAATATGTCAAGATTCGGTATCCAATTGGAAAAGGGTATCTATGTATCTATCAAATCTGACCATACGGAATTTTCGACAATTTGGGGACGGAGGCGTTGCGTTAAATATCGCGTTCCACAAGGGGGTAAACGCACTTGTTGGAAGAAACGACAGTGGTAAATCAGCAATTATTGATGCGATTCGCTATGCGCTCCTGACCCGCGATCAGGAATTCATACGAGTGCAACAGGAGGATTTCCATCTTGATCCGGCGGGAAAGCCAGCTACCGACATCTTTATTTGCTGCAAGCTGAGCGAGCTTGATGACGACGAGAGAGGGGCCTTCTTGGAGTATCTTTCCTATGAAGGTGGGCAAGTTTCACTCTACGTCAACTGGACGGCAAAAAGGTTAAGTGATTCACCCGGAGCTAGGCGGTGGATCGATGTCTCTGTACACAGCGGAATTGACGGAACAGGGCCTCCACTTGAAGCATCGGTACGTGCGCTTCTCTCAAGCACCTACCTTCGACCTCTTCGCGATGCAGAGAGAGAGATGTCGCCTGGTCGAGGGTCACGCCTTTCTCAAATCCTTTATAATGTTCCGGAAATCGATCAAGGAAATGCGTTCAACGAAGAGGAACTTCCAGACAACGCCGAAGCTGTAAGTAAACTTAGCCTCGTGGGGCTGTCGAACTATTTTCTTCATGGCGTGCGCAGGCATAAGGGTGTCGGCAGTGCCGAAGAAGCGATCAATAGACAATACCTTGCTTCTCTATCACTCGCAGGAGACAGTCTCAAGGGCAAGATCGACATTACAGATGGAGGGACGGAAAAGACACTCCGCCAAATACTTGAAAGATTGGAACTTGCCCTTCTCGAAGCAACTACGGAAAGGGCAAGGGGACATTTCGGGCTAGGGTCGGACAATCTCCTCTACATGGCCTGCGAACTTTTATTGCTGGGCAGAGAGCCGGAAGGAATGCCCCTTTTGTTGATCGAAGAGCCAGAGGCGCATCTGCATCCTCAACGACAACTTCGGCTTATGGAGTTCTTGACACAGGCTGCCACTAGCAAGATCAAGGACACAAAACGAACGGTACAAATCATTCTCTCAACTCATAGCCCCAACCTGGCGTCAAAAATCCCTCTGCAGAACATCATACTACTTGATGGCGGTCGGGCTTTCTCCCTTGACCAAGACTTCACTAAACTTGAGCCGAGCGATTATCGGTTCCTCCAGCGGTTTTTGGACGTTACCAAAGCGAACTTGTTTTTCGCCCATGGCATCATTGTTGTTGAAGGAGTCGCAGAGGCTCTTCTCTTGCCCGTTGTAGCTAAACTATTGGGCATGGATCTCACGGAACATGGAATTTCAATCATCAACGTCGGAGGTAAAGGCCTAAGTCGATTTAGCCGCATATTCCAGCGCCGGAATGAGGGAGAGCCAACCATAGATATTCCTGTTGCCTGTGTAGTTGACATGGATGTAATGCCCGACTGTGCGCCAAGCATTCTGGGATTGGTTGCCGGGGAAGATGATGAAAAATGGAAAAGCGCCAAACGCCGCTGGAAGGCACTACGGGATTTTGGAGGCATGTCCATTACACAAGAGCAGGCACTGAGCGATTGGAAAACACGCCTGCAATGCAACGACGGACAGTCGGTCAAGACTTTCATTGCCGACCATTGGACATTTGAATATGATCTCGCCTTCTGCGGCTTGGCGGAAGAGGTTTTTATTGCTGCGAATCTTGCGATTAACGACAATCCGATTAACGAAGAAAAGAAAAAACGGGATGATGTAGAGACAGCGGCAAAGGCATCTTTTAAGGAGCTTGAAACGGCCGCTAAGGGTGATCGTGCAAGACTGTGCACAGAGATTTACAAGCTATTCCATTCCGGTAGTGCCTCAAAAGCCATCGCAGCACAATATCTGGCGGAAATTCTAGCTGAGAAAGAAGAATCGAAGCCATTCGATAAGACTTTGTTTTCCACCAAACTACCACATTATATCGTCTCAGCAATTGAACATGTGAAGAGCCCTCAATATAGAAGACCGAAACTGGCAACCGCAGAGGGAAAAGGCAATGCCTGACGGACTGCCGGATCTACCGGAGATTACAGACGAGGATATAGAATGGGTCTGCAAGTTGATGCGGCTTGACCCATTAGATGAACCCCGTTGCACCTTCCTCAAGGCAGGCTCCACCATTGACGTAACCGCTTGCCCAGGCAGCGGCAAGACAACCCTCGTTGTGGCCAAACTCGCAATGCTGGTACGAAAATGGCCGTACAAAACCAAGGGCATCTGCGTGCTTTCCCACACCAATGTCGCTCGTGAAGAAATCCAGCAGCGCCTTTGTAACACGGGGATAGGGCAGCGTTTACTCAGCTATCCACATTTTATCGATACCATCCATGGCTTCGTAAACCGATTTTTGGCGTTACCCTGGCTGAACTCGAACGGATCCCCTTCACCAACGATAGATAATGATGTCACCATTGCTTTTCGTCGAGGGGTCCTTGGTCGTGAGTATTTCACTATTCAGACCTTTCTCGAACGGAAGCATGGCGACTTCGATCAGTTACGTATCTGCACCCCTGATTTGTGTTTTAATCTTGGCGGAAGACCGTTTCCGGCTGGTACCACATCAAAAAGTTTTCAGCTAGCAAGAAAGGCCATCGAGGCATCTGCTGGCGCGGGATACTTCTGCTATGATGAGATGTTCGTCTTGGCACGCGCACTTTTAGATGGCTTTCCCGCTGCCACATCTTGGCTTAAACGCCGGTTTCCTCTCATTATGCTGGATGAAATGCAGGACACCTTTGAGCTCCAAGGAGACATGCTGCATAAACTTTTTCCCCGCAGCGCACCTGATATAGTTGTACAGCGTGTTGGCGATCCCAATCAGGCGATCTTTGACAGCGATGACGATAATCCGGACATGACTGATCCATTCCCTGATCCCGACACTAACCGTTGCTCTTGCGTGTCAAACAGCCACCGGTTTGGGAGCAAAATTGCGGAAATGGCATCCCCTTTTGCTGTTACCCCGGTGAGCCCCACAGGGCTCTGTGGAATCGGGCCAACGACAGTGATGTGTTCAGATGAAGTATGCCCACACGCCATCTTTATCTTCCCGAATGACAATGCGTCTGGTGTCCTTGTTGCGTATGGCAAACATGTCTTGACGATTTTTAACGACAATGCCTTAGCCAATGGCACGGTAACAGCTGTAGGGGCGATTCACCGTCACAAGCCGGAGGTAACACCAGGGCACGATCATTTTCCACAAGCGGTGCCGCACTACTGGAGCGGCTACAACGCTGAAATCGGCCGAAAGGAGCCACATCCCCGTACGCTCCTGCAATACATAAAGGTTGCGCAAAGCACCGTGCGCAAGGACCGAGATATATCGTCGGGAATCGATAAAATAGCATCTGGATTCATTCGTTTAGCAGGAATCATTGGAGCCAGTGGACGTCTGAGGCGTAAACCACGAACACATCGAACAATTGTCGATATGCTGAAAGACGACACTCCCACTCTTGCGATCTACCGTTCATTGATCAAAGCTTTTCTTATCGATTTTATCCCATTGACCAGCACGAACTGGGCCAGCATACAGAACGATATACTTGCCGTCGCCTGTTCACTCTGTGGCGGTGTTACCGAGATCCGCAACGCTGCGCAATTTCTCGCTTGGTCTAAAGTCGCCTTACCCTCGTTTGCCGGAATTGCCGCATCGCAAAATGACGCAGCGCCCAATGTTTACCGCGTCTGGGAAGGCAACAGAAAAGTAGACATCAAACTGGGTTCAATTCACTCAGTAAAAGGACAAACCCATCTGGCAACAATGATACTCAGCACCTATTGGCATGACCATTCATCAAAGCGAATACTACCGTGGCTCCTCGGTACCAGAGTGAATGGAAATGGCGCCAATACACAAGATCGCAAACGACTCCTGCAAACCTATGTTGCGATGACGCGGCCGACCCATATGGTCTGTTTTGCAATTCCGCGTTTCGTATTCGGCAACGATCAAGCAATCGCTCAACACGTGGCCACTTTGATAGGGCGCGGATGGCGGGTGGCTGAACTAGTCGACGGAAGGTGCAGATGGTTTTGATTATCCAATCGCTTTGCGCTGCGGTTTTTCAGCAGGTCAAAATTTGCAACAAAATTGGAAGCTGCATATTTCGCTCTCGCATCGAAATTCTGGTATCTGATGAGGATATTCGTGGAACGTAGCGATTAGCTTGAGATCGGTCAAATGGTGTACAGGCTCTACGGTCTGTCGAAAATGGAGATGGCGATTGCAGAGGACACATCAAAATGATGAACATTCCGTCTTGATATCCGTACCCGTTTTGGGTACAACCGCACCCAAAATGGGTACGGCAGGTTGACGCA
Organism: Deltaproteobacteria bacterium; assembly: GCA_021372695.1. Next base: position 49,582 of record JAJFTY010000038.1, on the reverse strand, counting down.
TGACGGAAACGCTCCTCGGCAAGACCAGGCGGTCCCTGCTGTCGGTGCTGTATGGACGTGCCGATGAGACGTTCTATCTGCGGCAGCTCGTGCGGGTCGCCGGCAGCGGCACCGGCGCGGTGCAACGGGAATTGAAGGCCCTGACTGAGGCTGGGATCATCCGACGCAGCGCAAAGGGCAGGCAGGTCTATTACCAGGCCGATGCCCGGTGCGCTGTATATCCGGAACTGAAAAGCCTGATTATGAAAACCGCCGGCATGGGCGATGCCCTGAAAATGGCGATGCTCCCCCTGGCGGAACGCATCCGGACCGCCTTCATCTACGGCTCCGTGGCGCGCGGCGGCGAACGGCGGGAAAGCGACGTGGATATCCTCGTGGTCGGCGACGTGACCCTGGCGGAGGTCGTGGAAACGCTCAGCCCCGTGCAACTGACCCTGAACCGGGAAATCAATCCGACCGTTTATCCCGTCAAGGAGTTCCGGGCCAAGCACGCGGCGGGCCACCATTTCATCAAGTCGGTTCTGGAGGGGAAGAAAGTCTTCCTGATCGGAGACGAGCATGACCTTGCGAAGCTGGCTTTGTAAAGAAGAAGAAGAGAAACCTCTGCCCTCTGGCCATCGAGAAGGCCCTGAAGGGGATCTATCAGTCGGTTACGAAGGAAACGCCCCCCAGGGTTCACAATCTCATCTATTTGATTGAAAAGATAGGCTTGCATCTTCCCACCGATTTATACGATGCTGTCTTCGAGCTGAATCGGGTCAGTGTTCCGAACCGAGTAGTGAAAATATTTGCTTGCATATTGTGATCGAACAGGCAAAATAACTACCCATAACGAATCGTATTGCCAACTGACAGATCCGATGCCTAGTTGACGTCTTGGTTTGATGCGGGGAATTTTGTTACCTATATGAACACCGAACGAAAACTTAAGGCTACTGATTTCTTTGCTGGCCATCCGGTATTCTCCCTCGATGAGGCGGCCGCTGCCTTGATGCCGGAGGGGAAACGGCTACGCGTCGTCGAACGGCTCAAGCACCACCTCCGGACGGGTCGCCTGAAACGCGTTACCAGAGAGATATACGCTGTTGTACCGCCGACCCTGCCCCCGGCAGATTTTCGTCCCGATCCTTTCCTGGTGGCAAGTGCCATGCATCCTGACAGCGTCTTCTCTCATCACAGCGCCCTGGAGTTGCTTGGGGCTGCACATTCGCTTTGGAATCAGTGCACCGTCTATGTCAACAGGCGCCGTCGGCCGCTTGTACTGGAAGATGCGACTCTCCATTTCCTGGATCTTCCCCTTTCGATGAAGAGCGACTCAGGCAAGCAGGTTGGTACACGGCGGATAGAGCGCCAGGGGAAGCTTCTGGAAGTCACAGGTCCCGAACGCACCTTGGTCGAGGGATTCAGCCGACCGTCGTTGGTCGGGGGCCTGGAGGAGTTGGTCGACTCTGCCGCCGGGTTCACAACCCTGGATCTTGACCTCCTGGAGGAGGTCCTGCGCCGATATGACATGGCAAAGCTCTGGGCGGCGACAGGGTGGTTCCTGGAGCGTTTTCAGAAGAGTTTCCATGTGCCTGATGCGCTTCTCGCCCGCATGGAACAGCGCCGCCCCCGTTCCCGGGCATACGTCGAACGGGGGCAGCGGGGCGGCCTCCTTGTCCGGCGCTGGAACCTGATCCTTCCCAAGGTTCTTTTATCCCCGGGGGAGCCTGATGAACGTTAGCCTGGAATACCTGAGGCGCTGCGCCAATGAGACCGGGTATCGGATCGAACCGCTGGAAAAGGTGGTCCGTCTCGGGGAGATCATCACATGGATTGTGAATTGTTCAGAGATGCTGTATATGATTCAACAGTCTGGACGACTGATAATTATGCGATGTTACTAAAAAGATGCACCTGATGGCCTTGAACGAAGCTTGGCCGTTGGAAATCGGGATAGACTAATTATGGTCAACATCGATAAACAGGTCACTTTTTGGCGTACCAGTGCATTGGAAGATTGGGACGTAGCCCGGCAACTCGTTGATACCGGGCGGACCCGGCATGGTCTTTTCTTTGTACACCTTGCATTTGAAAAAATGCTTAAGGCCATTGTGTGCAAATATACACAGGATCTGGCGCCCAGACTTCACAACTTGATCAGGCTATCCGAATTGGCCGGCCTTTCGTTAGATAAGGAGAAGCTGGCTGTTCTTGCGGAAATCAACGCCTTCCACATTGAAGGCCGGTATCCTGAAACCTTGATGGCGCCCCCTTCAAAAGAGGAAGCACTGAAATATATAAGCAAAGCGGAAGAGGTGATTCAATGGTTGACGATTCTGTCTTAAACGGGGTCCGAAAATATCTGCAAGCCCTGCGTGATCAAGGCATTGGGGTGAAATTCGGCGTTGTTTTCGGATCGCAGGTATGCGGCAAGACCGATCGGTGGAGTGATATTGACCTGATCGTGGTGTCACCCAGTTTCGACAAAGAGCGAACACGGGAGGACATCAATATGCTATGGCGGCTTGCGGCACAGACGGATAGCCGTATTGAACCGATACCCTGCGGCGAACGCCAATGGCTGGAAGATGACGCCAGCGCGATTATAGAAATCGCACGCCGCGAAGGTGAGGCCATCACCATCATGTAGACATATTCCTATTAAATGGGAATGTCAGGGATCTGCCTGCCGCATTGGTCCCCCAAACGGGGTCACAGTCACGAGGGATAACAGGGTCTCGTAGTCGAGCTGCATGGAGGATTTCGTCCACGCTGCCGGCCGGCGGCCGAATGGGTCAAGGTGCCAATGCCACGACCTTCATGAATTTTTTGGGCGTCGCGGCAATCGCTCTTACGGCCTCGGGAACCTCCTCGAACGAGACCGTGCGCGTCACCAGGGAAGCGACGTCGATCTTGCCTCCGGCGACCAAGTCGATGCTTTCGGAAAAATTCCGGACGCTGTTTCGCGACCCCATGACGTCGAGCTCCTTTTTCGTGAACAGGGCCGTGGTCAGCAAAACGTCGCCCTTGGGCCAGCCGACCAGCGCGATCCTCCCCGAGTATGCCACATAGTCGACGGCGCTCCGGACCGCGGCGTCGCTTCCCGAAGCTTCAATCACCGCTTCCGCCATTCTCCCGCCGGTGATCTCCCTGATCCGTTCGACGGCGTTCTCCCTTGCCGGGTTGATCCCGTGAAGAATTCCCAGCGAGCGGGCAAAGGCCAGGCGTTCGTCGATCGGGTCGACCACGATCGGAACCGCGCCGATCACCAGGGCGTACTGGGCGGCCAGAAGGCCGATCGGACCCGCTCCCGTGACGACAAGGTGCTCCCCCTTGACCAGACGGACACGCTTTACGGCATGGACCGATATGGTCAGGGGTTCGACCATGGCCAAGCGCGTCCAGGTCACATCGGCGGGCACCCGGTGAATCAGCCGGCGCGGATGGGAGCAGAGTTCCGACATCCCGCCCTCGATATGCACCCCCCGCACGGTCAGGTTCTCGCAGCAGTTCGTTCTCCCGTTCAGGCAGGGATAACATCGGCCGCAATAGACGCACGGTTCGATGACCACCCGGTCGCCGGCCGAGAGATCCGTTTCGCCCCGGGGCAACTCGAGAACCTCCCCCGCAATTTCATGCCCGATGATCCGCGGGTAGGTCACGAGCGGGTTGATCCCTTTGTAGGCGGCGATGTCCGATCCGCAGATCCCCATTCCGAGGACCCGGATCAGAACCTCATTTTCTTTTCTCTCCGGCCGGGGCGCTTCCCGCAGCGAGATCTCCCCCGGCGCACCAATCACGATCGCTTTCATCATTGACGCCTCTGTAAAAAATTCGAAAATCCACATGAACGTCATACCGGCGAAAGCCGGTATCCAGGAACCCAAAACACTGGACCCCGGCTTTCGCCGGGGTGACGGCAAAGACGACTTTTAGCCGGGGCATCACAACTCCCCGGTCCTTTCCAATTTACAAACTCACCCCCTGCTTCCAGGGTATGAAATCGTCCTGGTTCAGGAGCACGGCCTTGGGGATCACCTCGCCGCCGGCTGCCCGGATGCAGTATTCCAGGATCTCTTCGCCCATCTCTTCGATGGTCTTGTCGCCCTCGACGATGGGGCCCGTGTCGATGTCGATGATGTCTTCCATGCGGCGGGCCAGCGTACCGTTGGTCGCCACCTTGATCACCGGGCAAACGGGGTTGCCGGTGGGGGTTCCGAGGCCGGTGGTGAAAAGGATCAGCGTTGCACCGCTCGCCGCCTGGCCCGTGGTCGCCTCCACATCGTTGCCCGGGGTGCATACCAGGTTCAGGCCCGGTTTGACCGCGGGCTCCGTGTAGTCGAGCACGTCCTCCACGGGCGAGGTGCCGCCCTTTTTGGCCGCGCCCGCGCTCTTGATCGCATCGGTGATCAGGCCGTCCCGGATGTTTCCGGGCGACGGGTTCATGTGAAAGCCCGACCCCACGTGCCGGGCGGCCTCGTGGTAGTCCGTCATCAGGCGGATGAATTTCTTCGCGGCCGCCTCGTCGCGGGTGCGGTCGATCAGATCCTGCTCGGCGCCGCAAAGCTCCGGGAACTCGGCCAGGAGCACCTTTCCTTTCAGGGCGACCAGCAGGTCGCTGCAATAGCCCACGGCCGGGTTGGCGCTGATGCCGCTGAAGCCGTCGCTGCCGCCGCACTTGACGCCCAGGCACAACTCCGAAAGCGGCGCGGGCCGGCGCCCCGTCTTGTCGAGCTCGACCAGTCCCGAAAAGGTCTGCCGGATCGCTTCGGTGATGAGCGCCTCTTCGGTGCCGGACTGCTGGTGTTCGAAGATCTGGACGGGCTTGTCGAAGCGGGGGTTCCGCGCCTTCAGGGCATCCAGGAAATCCTGCACCCGGAGGTTCTGGCACCCCAGGCTCATCACGGTCACCCCGCCCACGTTCGGGTGGTCGGCATAGGCGGCGAGCAGCCTGCCGAGCAGGGCCGCATCCTGGCGGGTTCCGCCGCAGCCGCCCGGATGGTTCAGGAACTTGATGCCGTCCACATTTTTGAAGAGGCGCTCCGTGGGCACCGTCGACTCGGCAACGGTCAGATCGGCTGGGCCGGCTGCCCCGCCCCGGCTGTGCCACTCGGCGAGCAGCCGCACCTTCCGCCGGTACCGGTCGGACGCGTCATAGCCCAGTTCGCCCTGCAGCGCCTCCCGGATCATGTCCAGGATACGGTTCTCGCAGAACACCGTGGGGATGAAGAGCCAATGGTTGGCGGTGCCCACGCGGCCGTCGCTGCGGTGGTAGCCGTTGAAGGTGCGGCCGGCGAACCGGCTCACGTCCGGCGGCGTCCACCGGAAGCGGCTCGGCCGGTAGGCGAACGGCGCAGCGGCGTGCTTCACGTTGGCCGTGGTCATCAGCCCGCCCGCGGGGATCGGCCCCTGCACCGTGCCGACGAGCACCCCGTACATGATCACCTGATCGCCGGGTTGCATCGCCTTTTCGAAGAATTTGTGCTTGGCGGGGATGTTTTCCGCCGGAAGATAATCCTTTCCCTGATAATGGACGGTTTCGCCCTTGCGGAGGTCGTTCAGGGCCACGACCACGTTGTCCGCCGGATGTATTTTCAATACGTTTTGCTTCATCTCTTCTCGATTGTTCCTCATTCGATCGTCATGCCGGACTCGATCCGGCATCCAGTATAAACTGGTTCCCGACCTGCGTCGGGACGATGTCTGGATTCCGGCCTTCGCCGGAATGACGACCTTCGACACGCAGGCGCCGGGAACCGGGAACACAAGACGCTGAATGCCGGCCTTCGCCGGGGTGACGACTTCTTACGAAGGCGTCAACTGTTCAGCGTGATGAACCCCCCGTCGATCGGGTAGTCGCAGCCGGTGATGAAGGAGGCCTCATCGCTGCACAGGTAGAGGGCGAGAATGGCGATCTCCCCCGGCTTTCCCATCCGGCCGATCGGCTGGGTCTTGGAAAGCTTATCGAACATCTCCTTTTCGTGGCCCGGATAGTTCGCGGCCAGGAAGCCATCGACGAACGGGGTGTGCACCCGGCCGGGAGAAATGGCGTTGCACCGGATGTTGAACCCGATGAAATCCTTGGCGACCGATCTCGTCATGGCGGCGATGGCGCCTTTGGTCGTGGAATAGGCAAACCGGTCGGAGAGGCCCACGGTTGCTGCAACGGAGGCGATGTTGACGATGCTCCCGCCTTTGGCTTTCATGTGGGGGATGGCCGCGTGGATGCCGTTGTAGACCCCTTTGACGTTGACTCGCATCAGCCGGTCGAAATCGGCTTCACCCGTGTTCTCCGCATTGCCCACGTGGGCGATGCCGGCTACATTCGCGAGGATGTCCAGGCCGCCCCGTTCCTGCACAATCGCGTCGACGACTCTGGTGACAGCCGCCTGGTCGGTCACGTCGCAGGGATGGAACGACCCCTGTCCGCCCTCCTTTGCGATGTCGGCCGCCGTGCTCCCGCCGCCGGTTTCATCGACATCCAGCATATGGACGGCCGCGCCCTGGCGGGCGAAGAGCAGGGCGATCGCCTTGCCGATTCCGCTTCCGGCGCCCGTGACGATCGCCGTCTTGTGATCCAGTCTAAACAAGTCCAGTCTCCTTTCACCTTTCCACCCTGACCCTCCCCCGCGAGGGGAAGGGGATCGGGAGTTCCCTAACCAAGGGAATTGAGCATAAATTAAGCGTTACAGGGCACTCACGCACCCCACCGGCCCGCTGAGCGCAAAATGGTCATGCCGGCGAAGGCCGGATCCGGTCCGGGGCCCGGTATCCAGACGTCGTCCCGATGCAGATCGGAAGCCAGTAAAACACTGGACCCCGGCTTTCGCCGAGGTGACGGGTTCCTCCACGGGGCTTCCGCCGGATTTTCAAAGGTCTCCTCACTTGTAGAACAGGTTCGGCAGAAACATTACCATGGCCGGCCAGTAGGTGACCAGGGCCAGGCTGACCAGGAGCGGGATCAGGAAGGGCAGGCATGCCTTCGTTGTCCGCTCGAACGAAATTCCCGACACCCGGGCCAGGATGTAGAGGACCATCCCCACCGGCGGGGTGAGCAGGCCGATCATCAGGTTGAGCACCATGATCAGGCCGAAGTGGACCGGGTCCACGTGGATCTTGTCCATGAGCGGCAGAAGCACCGGCACCAGGATCGTGATGGCCGCGATCGTGTGCATGAAGCAGCCGACGATGAGCAGGAAGATGTTCACCAGGAGGAGAATCATCCAGGGCGTCGTTGTGATGGAGAGGACCAGGGCGGAGACGTTGTCCGTCACCTTCGTCAGCGTGATCAGGTAGCCGAAGATCGAGGCCCCGGCCACGATCAGGAGGATGAGGGCCGTGGTCTCCGCCGTTTCCATGCTCACCTTGATGAGGTTCTTGAAAGAGAGCGTCCGGTAGATCGCCATTCCCAGCAGAATGGCGTAAGCGGTGGCCGCGATCGCCGCCTCGGTCGGCGTGAAGATGCCTGTGGTCATCCCGCCTACCAGGATGATGGGGGTCAAAAGCGGCAGGAAGGCGCGCTTGAACGTCTGCCAGAGGGCGACGATGGAGAACTTGGCGTCGCGGTGCCAGCCGCGTGTGTGGGCATAGTAGGTCACCATGATCATCATGGTCAGCGCCATGACCAGCCCCGGGATGACGCCCGCCGCGAAGAGTTTTCCGATGGAGGCGTTGGCCATGACGCCGTAGATGACGAACGGCAGCGAGGGGGGAATGATCGGGCCGACGGTCGAGGAGGCCCCGGTGACCCCCACGGCAAAGTCCACGCTGTAGCCGTGGTCCCGCATGGCTTTGATCTCGATGTTCCCCAGGCCCCCTGCGTCCGCCACCGCCGTCCCCGACATCCCGGCGAAGATGACCGACCCCACCACGTTCACGTGGCCCAGGCCGCCCTTGAGCCACCCCACGAGGGCCAGGGCGAAGTCGTAGATCCGGTTGGTGATGCCGCAGGAATTCATCAGGCTCCCGGCCATGATGAAGAAGGGGATGGCCAGCAGAGGAAAGGAGTCGATGCCGCCGATCATCCGGTGCAGGACCACCAGGTGGGGCTGCACCCCCTCCAGCATGACGTAGATGAGCGAGGAGCCGGCGAGCGAGATGGCCACGGGGACCCCGATCACCAGGAGGAGCAGAAAGCCGCCGATGAGCGCGAGCGTGATCATTGGTGCCTCCCCTCTTCCCGCACCTTGAGGAGCGGGCTCGACCCCGTCCGCCAGTTCCGCCAGGCCACCTGGATGGAGCGGAAGGTCATGAGCGCCATGCCCACCGTGCAGATCCCGTAGACGATGCTCATGGGCCAGTCGATGACCACCATGGGCTGGGTCTGCATGATCTTGGTGACGAGCCAGCAGAGCCAGGTCGCGTAGGCGAAAAAGACGATCCGGATCACGTCCACCAGGCGCGACAGCGGCCGCGCCAGCCACCCCGGCATGTACAGGTACATGAACTCCACGTGGATGTGACTGTAGCGCCGGACCGCCAGGGATCCGCCGAGGAGCCCCACGCAGATCAGGAGGTAGCGTGCGATCTCCTCTGTCCAGGCGAGGGAGTCGTTGAGGGCATAGCGGGTGAAGAACTGGAGAAAAACGATGATGGCCATGGCCCAGAAAAAGGCCAAGGTCACCCAGTCCTCGATCCGGTAGTCGGAAAGGTCCGGCTCGGCCTCTTCGTCCACGCGGCCGATGTTGAGTTCGCCAAGATCCGGGCCGGTGTAGGTTTCATCCTTCATGAGGCATATCTCTCGGCGGGCCGGATCGCCCGTTTGGACCGTCCGGCCGCAAAAATGTGGACGGCTCGCGCATCGCCCCTTCGGAACAACGCGCGAGCCGCATGATCTTGTACGGGAACGGTTCTACTTGATGGCCTGGATGCGGTCGTACAGATCCCGGGTCCAGACGGCGCCCTGGGAAGCGTCGTTGTGGATCTTGATCGCCGCCTCGCGGAACGCCTTGAGGTCCGGGGTGACCACCGTCTTCTTCTGCTGCTTGAACCAGTCGACCAGCTTCGCCTCGGAATCGCGGATGCTGGCGCCGGCCCTTTCCGCGGCCTGCTTGTAGACGGAGTCGAAGATGTCGCGTTCGGCCGGGGAGAGCTTGTTCCAGAGGCTGGAGGAGATCGTCGTGGTCAGGTTGTCCAGGATGTGGCCGGTGAGCACGATGTGCGACTGCACCTCGTAGAACTTCTTGGCCTGGATGGTCGGCAGCGGGTTTTCCTGGCCGTCCACGGTTCCGTTCTGCAGGGCCAGGTACACCTCGGCAAAGGCGATGGGTGTCGGGTTGGCGCCGACCGCCTTGGCATACATCATGTACATCGGGGCCTGTGGCACCCGCAGCTTCATCCCCTTCATGTCGGCCGGGGTGTTGATGGCCTTGTTGGCCGTGGTGTGGCGGGCGCCGTAGTAGGTGATGGCCACGATCTTGTTCTTGGTCTGCTTGAAGTAGCCGTCGGTCAGCTCGGTCAGAAGCGGGCTCTTGCTGAAGGCGGTGTGATGCGCGATATCGCGCCAGATGTAGGGGGCGTTCACGATGGAGATGGGCTTGTAGATCGCGCCCACGAACGACGCGCCGAGGTAGGCCATGTCGATCGTGCCGAGCGGCAGGGCCTGGGAGATCTGCTGCTCGTTGCCCAGGGCCGAGGCCGGGAAGACGTCGACCTGGTACTTGTTGTTCGTCCGTTTGGCAATCTCGCCTGCCGCCCAGAGCGCCTCGGTGTGGAAGGCCTCGGACGTCTCGTAAACATGGGCGAACTTCAGTTTGGTCTGGGCCGCAGCCGGCATGGCCACACAAAGAGACAGCAGGACCACCAACACTACAGATACACGTGTTCGCATGGATACCTCCTCTTCCGTTCGATTGTGTTTGGTTTGGATAAGATACCGCCGGGACGGAGGGAGTATAGGGGCGCGGCCCCGGAGTTGTCAAGGGATATTAGCCTCCTTCCTATTTTTTCAGCGCTCTGTAGAGCTCCTCATGGAGCGGCACCGGAATGCCGAGGGCGCGCCCCGCACGGACCGCATAGCCGATGAAGAGATCCACCTCCGTCCGCCCGCCCTTCTCGTAGTCCAGCTGCATGGACGATTTCGTCTCATAGGGGAAACGGGCCACCTTGACCAGGGCCTCCTCCACGCAGCCCGCGGGAAGCGTGATCCCCTTGGCCTCGGCCAGGCGTCCGATCTCCTCCATCAGTCCGCGGACCATGGCCTTTCCCTTCCCGTCGGCCATGACCGCTCCGAAGGGCTTCGCCATGAGCGATGTGACACCAGCCATGGGGCTCACGAAGAGGTATTTCGTCCAGAGGTGCACGCCGATCCGGTCGGTCAGCTCCGCCTTGATTCCCGCATCCTTCAGCAAGGTCTCCAGCGGCCGGAACGGCTCGGCGTTCCCGTCGTCCGGACCGAAGAAGAGCTGGCACGTTCCCCCCACCTGGCGGACGATGCCGGGCGCCTCGATGAACGTGGAGATGTAGACGCAGCCGCTCAGGATCACCCCCCGGGGAAGGGCGCTGCGCAGGCGTTCCGCGATATCGACGCCGTTGAGAAGCGGGATGACGACCGTCTTTTCATGCAGAAGCGGTGCGATCGCAGAGGCGGCCTCGTCCAGCGCGTACTCCTTCACGCAGACCAGAACCAGGTCGCAGGGCCCGGCTGCGGCAGCGTCGTCGGTCGCCAGGTCGGGAGTGACCCGGAAGTCGCCCTCCACCGTCTTCAGCAGCAGACCCTCTTTGCGGATGGCGGCGAGGTGCGCGCCCCGCGCGATGAAAACGACCCGGTGCTCCGCCGAGCCTGCATACCTGAGGGCGACCTTCCCCCCGAAATAACCGCCCACGCCCCCGATACCCACGACCGCAATTCTCATGCCCCTCCCCTTTCCCGAAATCCTGCTTTCAAATGTGACGAACTCGTAAAAAGTCGAAAATCCGTCCGAACGTCATACCGGCGAATCCCGGACCCCGTATCGGGTACGGGGCTGTCCGGGGCAGGCACCGGGAACCAGCATCACACTGGACCCCGGCTTTCGCCGGGGTGACGACTTTGACACATATTGTTGCCGAAGCGACAAGATGGCTTAAAAAATTACCGCCGCGCCCGTCATGCCGGCTCTCCGCCGAATTTCGCCGCCAGCCCCTCCAGCTCTTCCCAGCGCTTGTAGGCCGTATCGAGCTCTTTTTCAACCGCCGCCAGGCGGTCCGATGCGCGATTGATCTCCACCGCATCCCGGCGCTCATAGAGCGCGGGAGAATTCAGCGTTTCGATCAGCCGCTCTTTCTCCCCCTCCAGGGCTTCGAGCTGCTGCGGCAGCGACTCCAGCTCCCGCGCCTCCTTGAAGGTGAGTTTCTGCCTTTCTTTCGGCGCTCTCGCCTTCCGCCGATCCGGCTCCTTCGGCGCCGCCGGGACCGGCCCGGCCGGCGCTGCCCGCTGCCGGAGCCAGTCGTCGTAGCCGCCCACATACTCCTGAAGCCTCCCCTCCCCCTCGAAGACGATCGTCGAAGTGACCACATTGTTGAGGAATTCGCGGTCATGGCTCACCAGCAGGACCGTTCCGCCGTAGGCCATGAGCCGCTCCTCGAGGAGTTCCAGCGTTTCGGCGTCGAGGTCGTTGGTCGGCTCGTCGAGCACCAGGAGGTTGGAGGGGAGGACGAACAGCTTTGCCAAGAGCAGGCGGTTGCGCTCGCCGCCGGAGAGTGAACGGACCGGGGCGAGAATCTGCTCCGGTGGAAAGAGAAAATCCTGGAGATATCCCACGATATGCCGTGCGGTGCCGTCCACGACGATCATGTCGTTGCCGTCGGCGATGTTCTCCTTTAGGGTTCGGTTCTCGTCCAGTTGGGCGCGGAGCTGATCGAAGTAGGCGATCCGGACCCCGCTCCCCAGGCGGACCGTTCCCTGCTGCGGCGCGAGTTCGCCGAGCAGGATCTTCAGCAGCGTCGTCTTGCCGGAGCCGTTCGGGCCGATGATCCCGACCTTGTCGCCGCGGAGGATCACGGTGGAGAACCCCGCCACGATTTTTCGGTCGTCGAAGGAGAAGCCGATCTTCTCGGCTTCCGCGACGAGCCTGCCGCTCCGCTCCGCCTCCCGGATCGCCAGCCGGACGTCGCCCACCCGCTCCCGCCTCCGTTCCCGCTCCCGGCGCATCTGTTCGAGCGCCCGCACCCGGCCCTCGTTCCGCGTCCGGCGCGCCTTGATCCCCTGCCGGACCCAGACCTCTTCCCGGGCCAGTTTCCGGTCGAACTCCTGCCACTGCCTCTCCTCCGCTGCAAGCCCGGCCTGCCGCCGTTCGAGGTAGGTGTCGTAATCGCAGGGGAACGACATGAGGCGGCCCCGGTCGATTTCCACGATGCGGGTCGCCAGGCGCCGGAGAAAAGCCCGGTCATGGGTCACGAACATCAGGGTTCCCTCGAACTTCCGGAGGAACTCCTCGAGCCAGAGGATAGCGCCTATATCCAGGTGGTTCGTGGGCTCGTCCAGGAGCAGAAGGTCCGGACCGCTGACGAGCGCCCTGGCGAGAAAGACCCGCCGCTTCATCCCGGCCGACAGAAATCTGAATTCGGCGTCTGCCTGCAGGCCGGTCCGGGAAATCACCGTTTCCACGCGCTGATGATAGTGCCAGGCGCCGGAGCTCTCCAGCCGGTGCTGGACCGTTTCGAGCTTCGGGAGCAGACTCTCATCGCCGGTCCGCGCCATCTCCCGGGTCAGCAGGTGGTATTCCCGGAGCAGTTCCAGATGCCCGTCGCCGCCCGCGGCCACGACATCGTAGACCGCCCCCGGCAGGTCGTCGGGGACATCCTGGGGCAGCATCGCGACCTTGACATCGCCGCTCCGGACGATCTCGCCGCTGTCGGGGACCAGATCGCCCGTCAGCAGTTTCATGAGGGTGGACTTCCCCGAACCGTTCCGGCCGAGCAGCCCGATCCTCTCGCCCGCCTCGACCCGGAGCGAGGCGCCGTCCAGGAGCCGCGGCCCGCCGAAGCTGACGGAAACCTCATTGATCCATATCAGTGCCATGCCATCCTGCCTGAGAAGCCCTCCCCCCGGTTTCCAACACCCCGGGTGACGGAAAGAAAAGAAACTATCACCGGATGGCCCCCATGGCAACGGTTTGTTCAAAATCGCGGCACGGGGCAGTCGGCGCACTGTTCCACAGATCCATTATTTTATTGACATTTATAGCCCTTTTTCTTATACCCCACCGCCGGAGGCTTTTTATTCTTATGAAATTCTTACTCAAACTGTCCGGCCGCATCGACGCGCTCAGCGAATTCATCGGCCGGAACATCATGTGGCTGATCCTGGCGGCGGTCCTTCTCAGCGCCGGCAACGCCATCGTGCGCAAAGTCTTTCACATGGGCTCCAGCGCCTTCACCGAAATGCAGTGGTATCTCTACTCCGCCGTGTTCCTGCTCGGGGCCGGTTACGCCTTCCTGAAGAACGTCCACGTCCGCATCGACTTCATCTCGAGCCGCCTGACGGCCCGGGGCAGGTCGTGGGTCGACATCGTGGGCATCCTCGTTTTCCTGGCCCCCTTCTGCTGGATGTTGATCCAGATGTCCTGGCCGCTCGCCCTCAAGGCCTGGCAGAGCGGCGAGATGTCGCAGAATGCCGGGGGGCTCATCCGCTGGCCCGTTTATCTCCTGCTGCCGGTCGGCATCGCCCTGCTCATGGTGCAAAGCTTCTCGGAGCTGATCAAGCGGATCGCCTTCCTGCGCGGACTCATCCCCGATCCGCTCACCCACGGCTATGCGGGGGATGACGACTCCCCCGCAGCGGCTGAGGCTGGCAACCCGCCGGCGGAGGGGCGTTAGATGGAATTCATCGCCCATAACTTCGTCCCCCTGCTGTTCGCCGGCCTCCTGGTGTTCCTGCTGACCGGCTTCCCGGTCGCCTTCAGCCTGGCCGCCACGGGACTGACCTTCGGCCTGATCGGCATGGAGGCCGGGCTCTTTCCTCCGACGCTGTTCCAGGCGTTGCCGCTCCGGGTGCACGGCATCATGCAGAACGACACCCTGCTGGCGGTCCCCTTCTTCACCTTCATGGGGATCGTCCTCGAACGCAGCGGCATGGCCGAGGATCTGCTGGAGACCGTCGGACAGATGTTCGGCCCCCTGCGCGGGGGGCTCGCCCTGGCGACAATCTTCGTCGGCGCGCTTCTGGCGGCGACCACCGGCGTGATCGCGGCGGCGGTGATCTCGATGGGGCTCATCTCCCTGCCCATCATGCTGCGCTACGGCTACAACCGGAGCATCGCCACCGGCGTCATCACCGCCTCGGGCACCCTGGCTCAGATCATCCCGCCGTCGCTGGTATTGATCGTCATGGCCGATCAGCTGGGCCGCTCCGTAGGGGACATGTATGCCGGCGCCGTGGTGCCGGGGCTGCTGCTGGTTCTGCTCTTCGCCCTCTTCATCATCGTACTCGCCGTGGTCCGGCCGAGCTGGGTGCCGGCTCTCCCCCCGGAGGCGCGCATCTACCGGGAGCCGAACGGCGCGAGCGGGCACCTTTCCCTGCTCGTGGTCGCGATCCTCTCGGTCGCCGCCGCCGTGGGCTGGGGACTCCTGCACAGCTCCATCACCAACCCGCTCCTGGGACGTGAAGGTCCGGCTCCGATGGACGAGGTGATCACCGTGTCGATGACCGTGGCGGCCTTCTTCGCTCTGACCCTAGCCCTCGGTAACCGCTGGCTCCGCCTCGGGCTTTTATCCCAGCTCTCGGAGCGGGTCGTCTTCGTGCTCCTTCCGCCGCTCGTGCTGATCTTCCTCGTGCTGGGAACCATCTTTCTCGGTATTGCCACGCCGACGGAGGGCGGGGCCATGGGCGCCACGGGAGCGCTGATCATGGCCGTCGGCAGACGCCGGCTCGGCTTTGGCCTCCTCAAGGAGGCGCTCGACAACACCACGAAACTCTCCTGCTTCGTCATGTTCATCCTGATCGGGGCGACGGTGTTCAGTTTCACCTTCAACGCCGCCGACGGCCACCTCTTCGTGGAGCACCTCTTCGCCAAGCTGCCGGGCGGACAGATCGGCTTCCTCGTCGCCGTGAACCTCCTGGTCTTTTTCCTCGGCTGCTTCATCGACTTCTTCGAGATCGCCTTCATCGTCATCCCGCTTCTCGTGGGGGTGGCCGAAAAGATGGGCATCGACCTGGTCTGGTTCGGCGTCATGATCGGCATGAACCTGCAGAGCTCGTTCCTGTCCCCGCCCTTCGGGTTCGCTCTCTTCTACCTCCGGAGCGTGGCGCCCAGGACTGACTACGACGACCGGGTCACAAACCGGCGCATCAGGGCCGTGACCACGGCCCAGATCTACAAGGGCGCCTTCGTCTTCATCGCCCTCCAGCTCATCATGCTGGCGTTGGTGATCACCTATCCGAATCTCGTCACCGACCGGCTCGACCAGGCCCCGAAAGTGAACGTGGAAAATATCCAGCTTCAGGCCGAGACCGGGGGGTACGGCATCCCGGCAGGAACAGCGGAGGGCGGTAAGCCGGACGGCGAGGATGCCGCAAAGGGCCTGATGCCCGAACCGCAGCCTTCGGCGGAAAAGGCGGCGCCCGAAGGTGCCGGAGCGCCTGCCCAGGAGGACCCGATGGAGGCGGTCAAACGGGCCCTGGAGGCGGAGGCCAAGAGCAAGAAAAAGTAGCGGGTTTGCGAAATCCGCGCCGAAACAAAAAACCCCGCAGGGCATGGCGCCCCGCGGGGTTTTGTTCGAAAACAACCGGAACGAGGTCTACAGCTTCTGCGCCTGCATGAAGTCGTCGAAGCTCGCCTCGGCGAAACGGAACCACATGTTCTGGTCGGCGCGGAACTTGGCGAAGTCGTCGTAGATCTTCTTCCAGCGGGGATTCTTCGCGGAGAGCTCGGCATAGAGCGCATTGGCTTCCCGGAATGCGGCGTCCATGACGTCCTTGGGGAAGCGGTGCAACTTGGCGCCGGCCGCCACGAGCTGCTTCAGCGCGACCGGGTTCTTGACGTCGTAATTGGACTGCATCATGACGTACGCATACCCCGACGCCGCCTCGATCATGGCCTTGTACTCGGCCGACAGCGCCTCATAGGCCTTGACGTTGATATAGAGATCGGTATTGGCGCTCCCCTCCCACCAGCCGGGATAGTAATAGTTGGGCGCCACCTTGTAGAAGCCCAGCTTGTAATCGTCGTAGGGACCGACGAACTCGACGGCGTCGATGGTGCCCTTTTCCAGGGCCTGGTAGATCTCGCCGGGGGGGATGCTCTGCGTCACGACGCCCAGCCTCTCCTGCACCTTGCCGGCGATTCCCGCGGTCCGCATCTTGAGCCCCTTCATGTCGGCCAGCGACCGGATCTCCTTGCGGTACCAGCCGCCCATCTGGGCAGTGGTGTTGCCCAGGGGGAAGTTGATGATGTTGTAGCTCTTCAGGAATTCGCGCATCAGCTTCAGGCCGTTGCCTTCATACAGCCAGGCGGTGAGCTGGCGGGTGTTGAGGCCGAAGGGGATGGCCGTGCCCAGGGCAAAGACGTCATCCTTGCCGAAGAAATAGTAGGGCGCGGTGTGGCTGCACTCGACGGTGCCGTTCTGCACCGCATCGACCACGCCGAAGGCGGGGACCAGTTCGCCAGCGGGGTGCACCGTGATCTGGAACTTGCCGCCGGACATGGCCCCCATCAGCCGGGCGAAGATCTCCGAAGGGCCCAGGAGCGCGTCGAGCGACTTGGGAAAGCTGGAGGCGAGGCGCCAGCGAAGCGCTGGCTGAGCGTGAACGGCCGGCGCCATTGCGCCCAGGCCGGCGGCCAGACCCACTCCGGCGGCGACGCCGGCTCCGGCCTTCTTGAGGAAGGACCGTCTCGGAACGGAAGTCTCTTTTGTATTTTTCTTCATTTTTCGCTCTCCATTTTCAATTTGCACGTATTCACCACCCGTCCGATATAACCGGTTGGGAAGCCCTTTTCCAATTTTCGGATGAAGGCTGCCTTTATATTGGAAACTTTCGGGAAGTCAAATGAAATATTGACGGATGTCAGACATTCCGGTCGGCGACCATGGCGCGCAACACCTGGGAAACGGCCTCCTTGTGCTCCGCCATGACGATCTTGATCGGCCGGTCTTTGCCGGTGATCAGGCTCCCCAGACTGCGGCCGTCGATGTCGAGCAGACAGCCGAGCAGCCGGGGTGAGTTCGCCTCCAGCAGGGATTCGACGTGCCTGTAGAAACGCTCGGCCCCGTCATTGGAAAACAGAATCAGCCGGGATACCCGATCTCCATAGGGGGCCTCTTTTCGCCCCCGGACCTTCATGATCCCTTTTTCTTCGCTCCCCAGCCGGTCGACGATCGCCTCGAAACCGAAGCGAATCCGTCCCTGAAGTCTGGCCGCCCGGAGCGCCTTTTCCAGCGGGTCGCCGATCGTGATCCTTGCGACCTCGAACGTGCCTCCCGGCCAGAGTTTGACGGTGCAGGCCATGAGCGCCCTGCGGATGGCCTCAGCCGCTCCGTCGGCCTCCAGTTCTCTGGGAAACCGGATATCCGAGAGGTTCACGGGATGCGCCTCTTTGGACATGGCCGCAAATGCGACGCACCTCCCGACGGCTTCGTAAAAAGTCCGCAGGCAAGGCGCGCGAATCCCGAGGAATGAGGCGTACTGTTGCGTACGCCGCAATGACGAAGGGTGAAGCGCAACGCAGCATCCGGTCTTTTTACGTAGCGGTCCATCCTACTTCATGATGAAGGTCATAACCAGGCCGAAGACCGCGTAGGTCTCGGGCATGGCGCCGGAGACGAGCGAGTTGGCCAGGGTGTTCTTCCCCTCCAGGATGCTCTTGATCCCCGCGGCGCAGACGATCCCCTGGTACCAGGCGCTGACGCAGAAGACGAGTCCTGCAATCATGGCCTTGCCGGCCGTGGTGTATGGATCGGTGGCCAGGGCATCCACGTTGGTGAAGAAGACGACCATGCCGTAGATCCCCTGCGTGGAGGGCATCAGCGCCACGGCGATGTTCTTGTAGAAGTTTTCCTCACCGCCGGCCAGGAGCGCCTGGAAGGAGATGACCAGACCGATCGCCGAACCGGTCAGGGCCATGGAAAGGCTGAAACCCATCACCGTCTTGGCGATGAGCGGCGCCCACTCGCTCTGCACGGCCGCTGCCGCCTGGGCGAAGGCCGGAGAAAAATACCCTGCCAGAATCAGTGCGGCAAAAGTTCCGACAACCACCGTCCCCTTCTTGCTCATAACGAACCCCTTTCGATTTTGAATGGTTTGTATTCTACCCCGCCCCCCTCGAAGAAGCTCTTGAAGGCCTCGACGAAGTGGAGACGTGCGGAATGTACCGTGCTTCCCAGGATGCCCAGGGCCAGGTTGAAGGTGTGACCCAGGATCAGGACGATCAAGGCCAGGGGAATGCCGAGCACCGGACCGGCAACCCCAAGGACCATCCCCGCCAGTTGGTTCATGACCGAGGCGATGGCCGAGGTGGCGATTCCCAGGCCGAACAAACGGGCGTAGGAGAGCAGATCGCCGATGAGCCCCGTCAAGCCGTAGATGCTCCAGAGACCCAGCCCCAGGCGGATCCCCCAGTTCCGGTGGTCGCTGGAGAAGAAGAGCGTCAGCAGGAGCCCCAGGGCGAGCAGCGCATATCCGCCCGATTCCAGGGTTGGGCCCCAGGCCGAGGCCGGAGCCGCAAACCAGACGTTCTTGACCACCAGTGTGACGCCGCCCCAGAGGACGAACATCAAACCCAGTTTCGGCATCCGCTGCTGCCAGGTTCCGGCCTGCATCATCCCCAGAAGGTAGGAGAAA
Organism: Deltaproteobacteria bacterium; assembly: GCA_021372695.1. The sequence goes on along the minus strand of JAJFTY010000038.1, from coordinate 30,843 downwards.
CTCAGGTGGAGCACCCCCAGCCCCAGGGCGATGTAGAAGAAGAGCATCGGATCGCCGACGCCCACAGCCACATCGACCAGGATCCATTCGCGGTTGTCGAAGTTCAGCCCGAAGATCGAACCCGTCAGGATACCGACAAAAATGGTGGAGATGGCGAAAGCCTTGCAAAGTTTGACGACCAGCGGCATGCCCTCCACCGCCCCCCATTTCTTCCCCATGAAGTGGGCCGCCAGGTACATGATGATCCCGTATCCGGCATCGCCGTAACAGATCCCGAAAAAGAGGATCATGAAGGGGGCGAAGAAATAGGAGGGGTCCAGATCCCGGTATTTGGGGTTTCCGTAGAGCTTCTGGAGGGGCTCGATCCGCTGGATGAACCAGTTGTTCTCGTAGAGGATCGGCGGCTCCTCCTCCGGCAGCGGGTCGCGTACTTCCACCTGGAGCGGAAGACCCTGTGCTTCGACCTGTTTGAGAAGATCCTCCGAACGTTTGGCGGGGATCCAACCCTGAAGGCCGAAGAGATACTCCTCTGCATGAAGGGTTCCCATATTTTCAAGGAAACGGGCCTCGTTGAGCGCGTCCGTGACCTGGGCCTTGAGGACATCGCACCGGCGCGCGATGCCGGCGAGCTGTCCGGCCAGGGATTTCTCCTCCTCTTTCAGGCGTTCGATCTCCTTGACACACTCGGAAAGGCCAATCTCCGGCCAGGGCAGAAGCGCAGCGCCGGGAATCTCCGCCGGCCCGCCGGTCGTGATCGTATAGAAGAGAAGCCCCTGCCTCTCCGATACGATCTCGACAAAAACCCCTTCCGGAACGGTCAGGTCGGTTCGCTTCTTCCGTTCCATCCGCCAGCGGCGGACAAAGACCCCGTTCTCTTCGAGGGTATGGATCCGGTCCAGATCGAAGTCCCCCCAAGAAGCGAGATCGGCTGCCATCCGCTCCACGGCCTGCCTTCGGTTCCGGATCTCCTGAAGGGAGGTCAAGGCCTCCTCCGCACGGGCGGCGAGTTCCCCGTCGGAACAGTCGGCCGGGATCATCTCCTGGACGCCGCGATAACGGCTGACCGCCTGCTCGACCTGCCCGATCCGCCGGAGGCGGAGGAGCGCAGCCGAAGCCTGCTTTTCGAAATCGCCGGCAAGCGGGACGACGGGCTCCAGATGCACCACCCCCGCGCGCTGCAGGAACTGCATCGTCTCGTCCCGATGGGCGGTGGCGCCCACCATGAAGACCCGGGTCATTTTCGCTATCGCCAAGGTCAGAACCTCCTTCGACCCCGTCCCGTTCGGGACGGACTGACTCTGATGGGCTTCACTCTCAGGCTCCCTCCGACAGGCGCTTGGCCGCCTTGGCCACGCCGACGGCGGCGGCCTGCTGGTCCTGAAGATAGACGGAAATCTTCCGCAGCGCCTCCCGGCAGTCGGGGATCAGCCTCTGTTCGTAGAGGTTGATCCGCTGGCTCGTTTTGCGGAAACCGTCGGAGAGGATCTTTTCCTGCTCTTTCAGTATCCGGATTTCCTCGCGCAGCGCGATCGCCTCGCGCATCCGGACGAGGACCGTCTCGAAACTGTAAGGCGTGGCGAAGAAGCTGTAAGACGGCTCCGCGAACGCCACGGATTCGAAACGGGGGATCTTGAGCCCTGCCACGTTGCGCATGGCAAAACGGACATCCTCGATCTCGATGAAATAGCGGAGCAGCGGCTCCACATCTCTGATCAGGGCGGACCACTGGGCCATCTCCGCAAGAAGCCCTGCGAGGGCCTGCTCCTGCTGCCGGATGTCCTTCCGGACCAGGCCGAGCTGCATGAGAAACTGCTGCTTGCGCGCCTCCAGCGCGGGAAGGAAGCGCTGATAGAGCGTCAGCCGCTGCTTTTGCTCCCGCAGAGAGACCTTATTGAGCTTGATTCGTTCCGACATTGCAGCTCACTTCCAACTTGTCCTTGGGCCAATACTGGTCGATGAACTCCTGCTTGATCCCCACCTCATCCGGCCGGAAGCATTCGGCAAGGGTTGTCCAGCCGAGGTCGAGGGCATCCTCCAGTCCCATGTCCACCTTGAGATCCATGAAGCGGTCGTAGAAGAGCTTCCCGTAGCGGAGGAAGCGGTCGTCATCCTCCGTCTTGTCGAAGCCCATGGCCAGCTTCTGCTCCACCTCGCGGCTCTTGGCAAAGAGCCGGATCATGCTGTTCATGATGTAGCCGTGGTCCGCACGGGTCACCTTGCCGATGACCAGCTGTTTGAGACGGGAGAGGGAACCGAAGGGTTCGATGACCCCTTTGCGGAGGTAGAACTGCCCCTCGGTGATGTACCCCGTGTTGTCGGGCACGGGATGGGTGACGTCGTCGCCCGGCATGCTGGTGACGGCAAGGATCGTAATGCTGCCCGCCCCCTCGAAATCGACGGCCTTTTCGTAGCGGGACGCCAGATCGCTGTAGAGGGAGCCCGGGTAGCCCAGGTTCGAGGGAACCTGATCCATCGAGATCGCGATTTCCTTCAGCGCATCGGCGAAGGCCGTCATGTCGGTCAGGAGCACGAGCACCCGCTTGCCCTGGACGCCGAATTGCTCGGCCACGGCCAGCGCCATATCGGGCACGAGAAGCCGCTCCACCACGGGGTCGGAGGCCGTATGTACGAACATGATCGAACGGGAGATCACCCCCGCCTCTTCGAACGAATTTTTGAACTTCAGGTATTCGTCGTATTTGAGCCCGATCCCCCCCAGGATGACCACGTCCGCATCGGCGTGCATGCCAATGCGGGCCAGCAGTTCGTTGTAGGGTTCACCGGCGGCTGCGAAAACGGGCAGCTTCTGGCTTTCGACCAGCGGATTGAAGACATCGACCATCGGGACGCGGGTCTCGATGAAGCCGCGGGGAATGACCCGCCGCACCGGGTTGACCGAGGGCCCCCCGATGTCGATCCTGGGCAGTGCCGTGAGCTCGGGGCCATTGTCGATCGGCTCCCCGGAGCCGTTGAAGATCCTGCCCAGCAACGCCTCGCCGAAAGCCACCCGCATCGGGTGCCCCAGGAACCGCACCTGGTCGCCCGTCGAAACCCCCCGCGAACCGGCGAAGACCTGAAGGAATACATCATGATCCTTGAGGCGGATGACCTGGGCGAGCGATACCCCGTGGCGGCTCTTCACCGCCGCGAGTTCCCCGTAGGTGATCCCGGTCGCAGGCACGGTGATGATGTCGCCCTGGATTCTGACGATGTGCGAGTGTTCTACGATCATGAGCAAATCACTCCTTTCCCCGCCAGGACGGACTCGATTTCGCCCCGGTACATCTTGTAGTTCTCACCCTGGTAGGGGCAGTATTTCATCTGGAAGAAGGCGTTGTGGAGAGCGGTCATGCCCCGGCGCGCCTCCTCCTTGCTGCTGAAGGCCAGAGGAGCGCGGACCACATCCATCAAGAGCAGAAAGTCGGAGACCTGGCGCTCCCGGGAGGTGGCGCGGTCGACGACGTCGAAGGAGTCCTGCTGCAGGCAGACGGCGTCGACGATCTCCGATTTCAGGTAGGTGACCAAGTCGTTCACGCTGATTCCCTCTTCGCCGACCACGAGCATCATCTGATGGACCTCGCTGCCCGCGTAGAGGAGCCGGTGGACCTCCTCGACGAGTCCCACCCAGCCTGCGCGGCGCTCCTCCAGGGACTCCTTCATCTGTCGCAGATAGAGGCTCCAGGAGATGAGCGGATCGATCGCCGGGTAGCGCCGCTGGTCGGAACGGGAGCGGGAGAGGCCGTAGAAGGCACCCACCACCTTCAGGGTGTTCTGGGTCACCGGCTCTTCGAAGTTTCCGCCGGCAGGAGAGACGTTGCCGATGACGGTGAGCGAACCCGTATTCCCGTCATGCAGGCGGACCAGTCCCGCCCTCTCATAAACCGCGGCGATGCGGCTCTCCAGGTAGGCCGGGAAGGCCTCTTCACCCGGGATCTCCTCGAGACGCGCGGAAGATTCCCGGAGCGCCTGGGCCCAGCGGGAGGTGCTGTCCGCCAGGAGAAGAACCTTGAGCCCCTGCTGGCGGTAATACTCGCCGATCGTGATTCCCGTGTAGATGGAGGCCTCGCGGGCCGCCACGGGCATCGAAGAGGTGTTGCAGATGATGACCGTCCGGTTCATCAGGGACTCGCCGGTCTTCGGGTCCTCCAGCTCCGGGAACTCCCGGATGGTCTCCACGACTTCGCCCGCCCGCTCCCCGCAGGCCACGATGATCACCACATCGGCCTCCGCGTAGCGGGAGATGATCTGCTGAAGGACGGTCTTGCCGGCGCCGAAGGGGCCGGGGATGCAGGCCGTTCCCCCTTCGGCCAGCGGGAAGAAGATGTCGATGAGCCGGCACTGGGTGAGGAGCTGCCGGTTGGGAAGCAGCCTCTCCTCGTAGGTCCGCAAGGGCATCTTGACCGGCCACTCCTGCTTCATCGTGACCGTCACCTCCTGCCCCTGCTCCGCCGTGTTCCTGAGGACCGCGATCGTCTCGCTGATCCGGTACTGCCCTTCCGGCTTCACCTCCCGGACCTCCCAGGTTCCGTGGAGCATCAGCGGAACCATGATGTGGTGATCGAAGAGCCCCTCGCGGACGGTGCCCAGATAGTGGCCGGCCTTGACGATGGCACCGGGAGCGACGGAGGGTACGAAGGGCCACGGCCGCTCCTCATCGAGCGCCTTCAGGTACTGGCCGCGCTTGAGGAAGAAGCCCTGCGCATTCTCCAGTTGCATCAGCGGGTTCTGAAGGCCGTCGTAGATCATTCCCAGGATGCCCGGCCCCAGTGTGGCCGAGAGGAGTTCGCCGGAGAAATTCACCTCGTCTCCCACCACCATGCCGGTGGTGCTCTCGAAGACCTGCATATCGATCTGCCGGCCCCGGACGCGGATCACTTCGGCCTTGAGGGGCGACCCCTGGCAGTTGACGTATGCCACCTCGTTCTGGAGAACCTCCTGACCCTGCTCCACCTCACAGGTCGCCAGGGGACCGTTCACCGCGATGATGCGACCCTTGGAATGACCACCCACGTTCAACCTCCGCCGTATAGAAAGTTTTTCATGTCATAGGGCTCCTGCAGCTTCTCCCAGCGGCCGTAAATCATGGCGCGGGAAACATAGGCCAGAAGCGCATCCAGAGAGAAGGGATCGTTCCCCTGACAATGATAGATCTGCTTCAGACGCTCGCCGTCGAGATAACGCTCCACGGCAAGGGGATTCTTCTGCGCCTCGATCTGCGAGAGCAGGGCCGTGAAATCGAAGTTCCGGATCCCGGGCAGCACCGCGTGCTCCTCGACGTTCCCTGAGCCTTCCCGGAGGCGCAGTGCCGTCAGGCGGTTGCGAAGTTCGATCTCCCAGGGAATGTAATCGAGCAGGAAGCGGCAACCTGTCTTCTCGGCCAGACGCAGGAGTTCCTCATAACAGAGCTCCCAGAGACGGTCATGGAGATGGACGCGCCTGATCCCCCGTTCCTTCTCCTCCTGGAACGTCCTGATGAACTCGGGAAGGTTCCTTCCGGCCTCCAGATCCTCCCGGCTTATACTCCCCCCCTCCAGGAAAAGGTCTCTGCCCTGTTCGCGATGTTCGAAATTGGCCGCATCGATCACGGCAAGGTGGCCCTTGAGGAGAGCTTCGTCGGCGGGCAAGATGTGGCGCCGGACCATTCGGGACAGTTCCGAAAAGGGAAGGGAAAGCTTATCGCCCTGGCTGGACGGCAGGGGCGGCAGCAGGCATATGAGGAAGTAGTAAGCCCCCATCGGCCGTTACGACTCCTTCCCCGCGAAGAAGTGCTTGCGGAACCGGGGGGAGCAGAACTCGGAAAAGACCTGGACCAGGCCGTCGCTGAAGTTGATGTGGCTTCCAGAGCCGGCTTCGCCGATCTTGAAGCCGAAGGAGATCTTGTCGGTAAAGCGGATCTCCAGCGGCTGGGCAAGCCGGCCGCGGAACTTCTGCAAGAACCAGGTTTCGAGTTCAGCCCGTCTCGCTTCGGGGAGGAGGATTTCGATGCTGTGTTCACGGCCGCCCTGCCGGTTAAAGCCGGCGATGAGCTCTTCGATCATCTTGGCCAGGAATTCACGGTCGGACAACAGCGGTTTGAGGTTCTCCTCGATCACGGGATCGACCACGGCCCCTTCCAAGCGTTCTTCGACCATGATGAGGAAGTTGCGGGCTGCCGTATCGAGGTCGACGGTCATCTGTTTCCGGAGGTTGTCGGCATCCCGTCTCGCCGCCTCGCGGATCCGATCCGCTTCCGCCTGCGCGGCCGCGGTGGTCCTGCCGGCTTCGGCGCGGGCTGCGCTCAGGAGATTCTCTGCCTCGGCCTTTGCGGGTGCAAGGACCTTTTCCGTCAATTCAGTCGTGATGTCTCCCAACGTCTTCGCCATGATGAAACCCCTTCCGCTTTTTTCCCTGCCGATTCGGGCAGGGGAGTGGTCGATGATTGTGCCTGAAAAGATCATGAAACCGCCGCGCCTGCCGTATCGGAGCGCATCGGTTATTGCGTCGGCATTGCATGCCTTCGCCTCGGCAGAGACCGCTTAACTAGTTTGAATGATTTATAAACTTAAAGTGTGTCCGCCGTATACAGGGTAGCCGTCCCGTTTCGCCGCCTTCTATAATGGAACTCACCCCCCATTGCAAGCCCTTTCTTCGACGAAAAAAATCGTGCGCGAGGAAATGGTTGAAATATTTTCAAGACCGACCTATGATCCCCCAGCCGCCGCCAAGGCGCTGAGGAAAGGGAAGGTCGCGCTGGCACGGCGGGGCTATCGCGGGACGAACTCCCGGTCGAAAGGAGGAGGCAACGTCATGTCCACGCCCATCAAAATTACCGCAGGCAAGATCACCATTTCAGCGGAGCTGGCCGATACGGAACTCGCCAAAACGATCGCCGGAAAGCTCCCCATCGAAACATCGCCGAACGTGTGGGGCGACGAGTTCTATTTCGGGATCCCCGTCCGATCGGGGCTCGACGAGACGGCCACGTCCAGCGTCAAGGTCGGCGATATCGGCTTCTGGCCGCCCGGAAATGCGATGGCCATCTTCTTCGGGCCTACCCCGATGAGTTCGGGTGCGGACCCCGTACCGGCGAGTCCGGTCTGTCTGATCGGCCGGATCACCGGCGACGCGAAGCAACTCCGCGAGGCCAAGGGCGCCGGGAAGATCAGGATCGAGAAGGCTTAAGGGCCAGGAGGATTGGCCCTTTTCCCCGCGGCCCGAAATCGCCCGGCTGCGTTCCGCCGTGTTCCGCTTTCCTGCGGGACCGACCCTTGCAGCTGCGGGCTTACTCACAACACGCGACACCCTGTACATAAGGAGCTGACAATGAATCGTAAACTGAAGTTTCTCGCCCCGATCATCGTCTTGGCGCTTCTGGCCTCCTTTTCCGGTCCGGCCGCCGCTGCCGAAAAAGTGAAAGCCGCCTACGTCGCCATCATGAATTTTGCACCCCTCTACCTGGCCATCGAGCGCGGGTTCATGAAGGAACAGAACATCGAGGTGGACATGCAGAAGGTCGCCTCCGGAACCGAGGCGATGGCTTTTCTGGCCCAGGGCTCACTCGACGCCGGAGGAATCGGCATCGGGGCCTCCACTTTCAACGCCTTCAACAAGGGGTTCGACCTCAGGATCGTCGGATCGGCCGCGGTACAGCCCATGAAAGACGGGCCCACCATCATCATCGTCCGGAAGGAGCTCAAGGATTCCGGAAAGGTGAAGTCGGTGGCCGATCTGAAGGGGATGAAGGTCGCCCTGGCCGGAGGACCGGGAACGACGGGCGCCTATTTCGTCGCCCGGGCGCTCAAGGATGCGGGACTCACGGTGAAGGATATCGAGATCGTGAATCTGGCCAACCCCGACATGCCGCTGGCGATCGAGAAGGGCTCGGTGGACGCCGCCCTGGTCGGCCCCCCCTACTCCGACCAGATCCTCAGCGGAGGCAAGGGCGTTCTGCTGACCAAGGATATGGCTCCCGGCGCCATGACGACCGTCTTCATGTATTCGGGGAAATTCATCAAGGAGCATCCCGACACGGCGAAAAGGTTCATGATAGCGCTGGTCAAGGGATCCCGGGCCATGCAGGGGAGCCGGTATCTCGACCCGGCCAACATGAAGGGCTACCTCAAATACGTCACCTCCACGGAGGCGGCGATCCGGGCGGGAAAGCCCCAGGTGTTCGATCCTGACCTCAAGGTGGATACCGACAGCATCAAGAACATGGAGGAGATCTTCCGCTGGGCCGGCTGGACGAACTACGCGAACCAGATCCCGGAGGAGAAGATGGCAGACAGCTCCTTCGCGACGAACGCCGTGAAGGTGCTCGGCCCCTTCAAGCCCTGACTCGGGCCGGCCGCTGCGAAAGGATACGATCGCACCAAAGAAGCGCGTTTGCGCGCGGGATAGGGGTATGATTTCATGCCGCTGAAGATCAAGGCCACCGCCATCACGAAGGTTTATCCATCCGGGAACGGTCCGGTCCCGGCACTCCGCGACTTCTCCCTCGACGTGCAGGAGGGAGAATTCGTCTGCATCGTGGGCCCGTCGGGCTGCGGGAAGTCGACCTTCCTCCGGATCCTCGGAGGGCTGATCGAACCGAGCTCCGGCGAGATCCTTCTCATGCCGGGCGCCCCGGGCGTTCCGCTCCAGAGCATCGTCTTCCAGGAGTATGCCATCTTCCCCTGGAAGACCGTCAGCGACAACGTCGCCTTCGGACTGGAAATGCGCGGCGTTTCCCGGATGGAACGGCGGAAGAGGGCCTGCGACTGGCTCCGGAAGGTCGGCCTGATCAAGTTCGCCGACTGCTATCCCCATCAGCTCTCCGGCGGCATGAAACAGCGGGTGAGCATCGCGCGGGCCTTCGCGAACGATCCGGAGATCCTGCTCATGGACGAACCGCTCGGGGCCCTGGATGCCCAGACCCGGGCCGTCCTCCAGGAGGAGTTGATCCGCATCTGGGAGGCGTCGGGCAAAACCGTCGTCTACATCACCCACAGCATCGAGGAGGCGGTCCTGCTGGGCGACCGGGTCATCCTGATGACCGCCCACCCCGGCATGAAGAAGGCGGAATTCGCCGTTCCCTTCACCCGCCCCCGAAGCTTTCATCTGACCAGTTCACCCGAATTCGCATCCCTGGCCTATACCATCTGGGAGAGCCTGAAGGGAGAGGTGGAACGAACCATGGAGCAGCAGCAATGAGCCGACCGAACGCGCACCTCGACACCGATACCCGGGACAGGCTTCTCTCCATCGGCTTCCCGATCCTGCTGCTCGCCCTCTGGGAGCTTGCGGTGGGGTTGAACTGGCTCGACCAGCGGTTCTTCCCGGCCCCTCATGCCGTGGCCGTCGCCCTGTACCAGCTCACGGTCGATGGCGAGCTGATGGGAAAGCTGTGGCTTCTGCCGGGCATAATCGCCGCCGGAGACTGGGCCGGGGCGTTGAAGGTGTTCGAAGAGGGGCATCTATGGGTCAGCCTCTTCCGGATCTTTTCGGGATTCTTGCTGGGCGCCGTGCCCGGCGTCATCCTCGGGGTGGTCATGGGCATGAACCGGACCGTCCGCGTCGCACTCGACCCGGTCATTTCGGCCGTCTATGTGCTCCCCAAGATCGCCATCCTGCCGCTCGTCATGCTGGTCTTCGGCATCGGCGAGATCAGCAAAATCGTCATCGTGGCGATCGCCTCCTTCTTTCTGGTGCTGATCAACACCACGGCCGGCGTCCGCGACATCGAGCCCATCTTCTTCGAGGCCGGACGGAACTACGGGGCGAACCGCGTCCAGATGTTCCGCCATATCGTCATTCCGGGCGCCCTGCCCATCATTTTCTCGGGGCTCCGGCTCAGCCTGGGCACATCGCTCATCGTCATCATCGCGGCCGAGTTCGTGGCTGCCAAGTACGGCCTGGGCTATCTCATCTGGTTCTCGTGGCAGACGCTGCTCACGGAGAACATGTTCGCGGGCCTGGTCGTCATCATGATCCTCGGGGCGCTCTTCACGAGCGGACTCCAGGCGCTGGAAAGGCGGCTCATGCCCTGGCAGCGGGAGGAGCGTGCCGCTTCAGCCGACGCGTCCGATACCGGAAATCCCGCAACCAAGTGAGTCGCTTCCCCGAGGCGGGGCATCCTCTTTACCCTCCTTCCCCCGCAGTGGGCCGTGGGGGCGAGCGGGCGGGCTCAGGGGAAGAGCGAACGGAAGAGATCGATGAGCTTCGATTTTTCCTCGAAGCCGATGCCCGGGATCTGCGGAAGCCCGATATAGCCATCCACGATCGGCGTGGTGTCGGCGAATCCGCCGAACGGGGCGAAGACGTGCGGATAGGATTCATTTCCTCCCAGTCCCAGGCCGGCCGCAAGATTGAGGGCGAACTGATGACCGCCGTGGGGGATGCACCGGCGCGCCGACCAGCCGTTGGCTTTGAGCACCTCCTGTATCCGGAGATATTCGACGAGCCCGTAGGAGAGGACCGGGTCCATCTGCAGGATATCCCGATCCGGACGGAGCCCGCCATGGCGTAGAAGGTTCCGTACGTCCTGGTGGGAGAAGAGGTTCTCGCCCGTCGCGAGCGGGCCTGAATAGCCCCGGGCCAGTTCCGCATGGGCGGCATAGTCCAGGGGATCGAGCGGCTCCTCGTACCAGCGGAGTCCCAGGGGTGCAATGGCCTCTCCGCAGGCGACCGCGGCCGGGAGGGCGAAACGGCCGTTGGCGTCCACAGCCAGCCGCTCCCCCTCTCCGACCAGGTCGAGCACGCACCCGATGCGCCGCAGGTCCTCCTTGAGATCGGCGCCGGCGATTTTCATCTTCACGACCCGGTAGCCCGTGTCGAGATACCCCTGCATCTCCGCCTTCAGGGCGCCGAGATCCTTCCCGGGATAGTAGTAGCCTCCGGCCGCATAGACGAACACCTTTTCATCGGCCTGGCCGCCGCGATACCGGTCCGCAAGCAGACGGTAGAGGGGAAGGCCCGCGATCTTCGCCACCGCATCCCAGACGGCCATGTCGATCACCCCCACGGCCACCGACCGTTCGCCGTGGCCTCCGGGCTTTTCGTTGGACATCATGACGTCCCAGATCGCGAACGGGTCCAGGTTGTCGCCCTCCGGACGGATCAGTTTCTTTGGATCGGCCTCCAGGATCCTGGGGATGAACCGCTCCCGCAGCAGGGCCCCCTGGGCATAGCGGCCGTTCGAATTGAAACCGTAGCCGACGACCGGCCGGCCGTCGCGGATCACATCCGTATGCAGGGCGAGCACCGAGATGGTCATCTTGCTGAAGTCGATGTAGGCGTTGCGGATTTCCGAAGCAATAGAGGCGGTCTTTTCTTCGATTTTTACGATGCGCATATAGTATCTCCCTCTCTTCCCGTCCAAATGGACGTCCTCAATCTGAATAGTTTCTGCGATATTGCAATACTCATGCCGCGGCGCGGCCTATCATAACGGTCTATGGGTGTCAAGCCAGGCCGGCAGGCGGCTTCAGCGCAGGCCGAGACTCTTCATCCGGCGCCAGAGGGTCGACCGGCTGATGCCGAGGCTCCGGGCCGCCTCCGTCTGCTTGCCCCGCGCATCGATCAGCGCCTGCCGGATCGTCTCGGTCGAGGTGGCCTTGAAGTCGGTCCGGAAAGGTTCGTCCACGTCATCCTCCCTCATCATCTGGCGAACCATCTCCGCCTGAACGGTGTCCTGCGTGCAGACCGCGGCGATCCGTTCGATCATGTTCTGCAACTCGCGAACATTTCCGGGCCAGGGGTGCCGGACGAGGATCTCTCTGGCCGCCGGGCTGAATTTCAGACGCCGACGGAGGACGACGCCCTGCCGCTCCAGAAAGGTTTGGGCGTAGAGCTCGATGTCCTCGGACCGGTCTCGCAGCGGCGGAAGGTGGAGACGCAGGACGTTCAGCCGGTAGTAGAGATCGGCGCGGAAGCGGTTGGCAGCGACGAGTTCCTTGAGGTTTTTATTGGTGGCCGCGATGATGCGGATGTCGGTGTGCTGGATTCTATCGCTTCCCAGACGCATGACCTTCCTCTCCTGAATGACCCGGAGCAGTTTGCTCTGGAGGGAGGCGTCCATCTCCGCGATTTCGTCAAGGAGGAGAGTGCCGCCATGGGCGACCTCGAGAAGGCCCGGTTTTCCCTTGCCGCTGGCCCCGGTGAAGGCGCCGCCTACGTAGCCGAAAAGCTCGCTCTCCAGGATCTGCACGGGAAGCGCCGCGCAATTGATCGCGACAAAGGGCTGCCGGCCCCGTCTGCTCGCGTTGTGGATGCTCTGGGCGAAGACCTCTTTCCCGGTGCCCGTCTCCCCGGAGATCAGGATGGAGGAGTCGGACGCAGCGAACTGCTCGGCCACGGAGACGCAGTGCCGGATCCGGCGGCTGGAGCCGATGACGTCGTCGAAGGTGAAGCCGGCCGTGTGCTCCTTGGCGTAGATCTTTCTGCGGATGTTCGCCTCCCACTGCTGAATCCTGCCGCTGTCCTGGAAGGCCGCCACGGCGCCGATCGTCGCCCCCTGCACCCGGATCGGCACCTTGTTGCAGAGGATTCCGACCCTTCCGACGTCGATGACCTGGCCGAGTTCGTCCTTCCCCGTGGTCAGAAGGCGTTCGAGTTTCAACTGGGGCAGGGTTTCCTGGATCGGTCGGCCGATCGTCCGCCCGGCGTCGATCCGGGTGATCCGTTCGGCTTCCGGATTGAAGGTGACGACCCGGCCGTCCTGATCGATGGAGACGATCCCCTCATAGGCGTAATCCAAGACCGCCTGGAACAGCGTGCTCTTCACCTTTTCGAGACGTCTGGCCTCGGCGATGCGTTTCGCCTCGAGGGTCGCCTGGATGATCCCCTCGGCGCCGCTCTTGATCATCACACAGGGGTGATGATGCTTCGCCCCGGCCTTCACGGTGATGACGCCGCCGATGAAGACCTCCGCCCCTTCCCGGAAGGCCTTGGCTACGGCCGGCTCGGCCTTGAATTCACTGTCGATCGGGTAGCATCTCAAGTCGATGTCCAGGATCGGCGCCAGGGAGTCGATGCCCAGGATCATCGACGGAAAGGCAATCACGGCGATGCGCCTGCCGTGGCGCCTGGCCTCCTCCAGCGCCCGGATCATGTCAAGCCCCGTGATCGGCACCTCCACCACGGTCAGACCCAGCCCGGCTTCATCGATCGCCGCGGCCGTCCCCCCGCGGGTGATGACGATCTCCACCCCCTTGCTCGCCAGCGCCCGGGCCTGGCGCACCCCGGCGCTCAGCAGACCCTGCTCCAGCAAAACCTCGGGATGGGCGTGTTCGAGCGTGGCCCGGGCGATGGCGAGCATCTCCTCATCGGGCGCGAGAAAGGCGATGAGGTTCATGGAATCCTCCTGAATCAGAATGAAACAGTTTGACACGATTTAATCCATTTATCGTTGCGCCGCAAGCAGATTTCTCCGGCGGGCACCCCAAAAACCGCTGTTTCCGAGTGGCATTGCATTTGCAGTATCATTGCCAAGGAGCCAATCGCGTTCACCGACATCAAAAAACAAGGAGGTTCACATGAAGACATACAGTGTAGCCCTGATCGGGGGGGATGGCATCGGTCCCGAAATCCTGCGGGAAGGAAAGAAGGTCATGGACGCCGCAGCCGAGGTTGCGGGGATCACCTGGAACTGGAAGGAGTATCCCTACGGCGCCGATCACTGGCTGCAATACCGTAAAGGCGAGCCTACCCTGACGAGCGAAGAGCAACTGGCCGAGCTGGGCAAGCACGACGCCGTTTACTTCGGCGCCATCGGCGACGACCGGGTGCCACACTCCGTGAATCAGGGGGGATTTCTCCTCTGGATGCGCTTCTACTTCGACCAGTACATCAACCTGCGGCCTGCCAAGCTCTATCGCGGCATCCCTTCGCCGCTGGCCGGGAAGAAGCCCCACGACATCGACATCCATTTTATCCGCGAAAACAGCGAAGACTTTTACGTCGGTCTCGGCGGACGCTTCACGGGTGCAAAAAGCCACGATGAACTGGTGATGAAGAGAAAGCTCTGCACGGCCCGTTTCAATGTGGACATCGACCTGGATCCGGCGGACGAGATAGGCTACCAGATCGGTGCCATGACCGGCCGGAACGCGGAGCGGACGATCCGATACGGCTTCGAGCTGGCCAGGAAGAAGAAGCTCACCCGCGTCACGGTCCTCCACAAGGCCAACGTGCTGACGAAGATCTACGGCATGTGGGTCGATAAAGCCACGGAGGTGGCCAAGAACTATCCGGACATCGAACTGGATTTCGCCATTGTGGATGCGGCAACCATGTGGCTCGTCAAGCGCCCCGAGTATTTCCAGGTGATCGTAGCGCCCAACATGTTCGGCGACATCCTCTCCGACCTTGCGGCGTCGACGGTGGGCGGTTTGGGATTCGCACCGGGCGGCAACATCAACCCGGACCGGAAGGCGGGAGTCTCGATGTTCGAACCCATCTCCGGTTCGGCCCCGAAGTACAAGGGGCTCAACAAGGCCAACCCGATCGCCCAGATCCTTGCCGGGAAGCTCATGCTGGAGCATCTGGGCGAAGACCGCGCGGCCGCGCTGGTGGAGCAGGCGACCGAGGAGGTCCTCGATGCCGGAAAGGTCCGCACCTTTGACATCGGCGGCAAATCGACGTGCAGCGACATGGGCGACGCCATCGCCGACAGGCTCCTCAAACTGAAACCGTAAAGGAAAGATCGCCATCTTCATCTCTCCGGGGGACCAGGCTCGCAAGGCCTGCTCCCCCGGGGCGGCCGGAACCATCCCCAAACCGGATGGGGGAATGCCATCGGCCGCGGCGTCGGCATTGTCCTTGCGTTTAGTGAGCATTGATGATAATTGACCGGCCGTCATTCCCGGCCGTCCGGCTCACGAAGGACGGCCGTCGATCAGCCGTTGCGTAAACCGCGGGAGGTGCCATCCTCCTGAAACTCATCGGACTCGGAGGTGATTTCTTGTGAAGACACAGAGAAAGGCCGATATTGTCGTGGGTTGCGGAATCGCCCTGTTCGGCATCTTCATCATCTATGCCTCGACGTTGATCACGGGAGGGGCTGCCCATCGACTGCCTCCCGAAACCTTCCCCATGGTCGTCGGCATCCTGATGCTCCTGTGCGGAGCAGGCCTTGCCCTGAAGTCATGGAACATCCGCGGGGCCGATCTGACCATCCACTGGCCGGACAAGGAGGGAGTCCGGACGATCATGGTCGTCCTGGCGAGCATCGCCTGCTACATCGTCCTGCTCAACCCGCTCGGGCTGCCGCTCGCCTCGTTTCTGTACATCGCCTTTTCGATCTGGTACCTGAAGCGATCGAAGTGGTTGCTCGCGATCGTGATCAGCCTGGTCACCGCTGCGATCTCTTACTTTCTGTTCATCCGTCTGCTCGCACTTTCATTTCCAGCGGGTCCCTTCCTGGATTAGGAGGACGATATGGGATTTTCCTTTGATTATCTCTTGCAGGGATTTGCAATCGCCCTGACTTGGCAGAATCTCTTCTGGGCTTTGGTGGGCTGTTTCATCGGCACGCTCGTCGGGGTCCTTCCCGGCATCGGGCCCGTCTCGGGAATCGCCATCCTGCTCCCGCTGACCACGGTGCTTCCGCCGACAGCGGCCATCATCATGATGGCGTCGATCTACTACGGCGCCATGTACGGCGGGTCGACCACGGCCATCGTCGTCAACATCCCCGGCGAAGCCTCTTCCGTACCGACGGCGATGGACGGCTATCAGTTGGCCAAACAGGGCAAGGCGGGCCCGGCCCTGGCCATCGCAGCCATCGCCTCCTTCGTCGCGGGAACGCTCAGCGTGATCGCGCTGACCCTTTTTGCCCCGACGCTGGCCCAGTTCGCCGTCGTCTTCGGCCCGCCGGAGTATTTTGCCCTGATGTTCATGGGGCTCAGCCTCGTGATCAGCCTCTCCGGCCGCGCCCTTCTGAAGGGGATCATCTCAACGGCCCTGGGACTCACGGCCGCCCTGATCGGTCAGGATCCCCTCACCGGGGCGGAGCGGCTGACCTTTGGATCCGTCACGCTGACGGTCGGTGTCGATTTCATCGCCGTCATCGTGGGCCTCTTCGCCATCAGCGAGGTGATGATCAACGTGGAGCAGCGGCTCACCACCATCAGCAAGATGGATGTCGGGAACTGGATGCCCACCTGGGCCGACCTGAAGCCCTGCTGGGGAACATTCCTGCGGTCCACGGTCGTCGGGTTCCTGCTGGGGCTCCTCCCCGGATGCGCCCCGTCGGTCACCTCCTTCGTGGCCTACGACCTCGAAAAGAGGGTCTCCAAGACACCCGAGTTGTTCGGCAACGGGGCCATGCAGGGGGTTGCGGCCCCGGAGGCATCCAACAACGCCACCTCCACGGCCGGGTTCGTGCCGCTCTTCTCCTTCGGGCTGCCCACGGCACCGTCGATGGCGGTCCTCCTCGGAGGGCTGATGATGTACGGCCTTCAGCCCGGTCCAATGCTTTTCATCACGAACCCCGATTTCGTCTGGGCCGTCATCGCCAGCATGTACATCGGCAACGTCATGCTCCTGGTCCTCAATCTGCCGCTGATCGGGATATGGGTCCGGATCGTCCGCATCCCCTTCTACATCCTGGGCCCTCTGATCGTCTTTTGCGCCCTCGTCGGGACCTACAGCGTCCGGTTTCAGACCTTCGACATCTGGGTGATGCTCATCTTCGGCGTGATCGGGTACTTCATGCGGAAGCTCGGCTACCCCGTCGCCCCGATGGTCCTGGCAAGCGTCCTGGCGCAGATGCTGGAGACGGCGCTCGGGCAGTCGCTGCTCATCTCGCAGGGGTCGCCGCTGCTCTTCTTCACCCGCCCCATCTCCGCGGTCTTCATGGCACTGGCCTTCCTCTCGATCGGCCGTGGGGTGTGGGCCCAGATCAAGGCCAAGGCACCGGAGGTGGTCACGGACGATGCGGAATACTGATCGTCATCGGAAAGGAAGGATTCCACAGGCAGGGCCGTTTCATTTTGAGCATCCCGCGCTAGCGGTCGAGGCACCACATCTCTTCCGTGACGCGGTTGGATTCATAGGCGGATGCCCGCAGAGAACGCAGGGCACCTGATATCGGAACCATCAACCATTTTTAGGAGGGCAAATATGAAAAAGATCACCATCGGTTTAATCGTTCTCTTCTTCGTTATGTCCCTGGCATGGGTCGGCACGGCCTCGGCAGCGGACAAGTTCCCGAGCAAACGGATCACCTACAAGATCTGCTTCAACCCGGGCGGGGAGTCGGACATCACCGCCCGCTTCCAGGAGGCGGCACTGAAGAAGGCCCTGGGCGTGGATGTCGCCATCACCTACCAGATCGGCGGCGGCGGAGCCCTCTGCTGGGCGGAGCTGACGCGGACCACGCCGGATGGCTACACGATCGCCGGCCACAACCTGCCCCACACGGTCCTCCAGCCGCTGGAGATGGGCAATGCCGGGTACAAGACGCTCGACCTGAAACAGATCTACATGTTCGAGAGCACGCCGAACGTCCTCCTGGTCCGGAATGACAGCCCCTACAAGACGCTCAAGGACTTCGTCGAGGCCGCCAAGAAGCTCCCCGCCGGCGTCTTCACCGTCGGCGGCAGTGGAACCTCGTCGGCGAACGACCTCGGCACCACGATGCTCAGCAAGGCAGCGGGCATTCAGTTGACCTACATCCCCTTCGGCGGGACCGGCTCGGCCATCCCCGCCCTCCTGGGCAGCCACGTGACGGCGCTGATGAGTTACTCCACCATGGCGGCACAGCACAAGGGACGGTTCCGGGCACTGGCCATCGCCTCTGACAAACGGATGGAGGTCCTTCCCGACGTACCGACGTTCAAGGAACAGGGCTACGACATCGTGGAGGGCGCCTACCGGGGCGTGGCCGCCCCCCCGGGCACGCCGGATGAGATCGTCAAGATCCTGGCCGATGCCTTCGAGAAGGTCATGAAAGACCCGGAGGTCAAGAAGAAGATGGACCAGAACGCCTTCAAGACGGAGTTCATGGGCCCCGAGGCGTCGCTCGCCCTGGTCAAGAAGAAGATGGTCGAGTACGAGCAGATCATGAAGGAACTGGGAAGGATCAAGAAGTAGCAGGTCCGTTCCGGTATGTATGATCCGCGGCTTGCCGCGGAGAGCATTATGATCGGCTCCCCGTTCGAGGCGGACGGGGAGCCGAATAAGTTCAGGGAGAAAACACCATCATGAAGATCACCGAAGTCAGGGTCGAGTTGCTGCGGATGCCGCTACCGCGCCCGATGCAGGCTGCCCATTCCACCAGCCAGAAGGGGGGCCCGGTCAGTATGGTGAATATGCCGGTTGTCTTCATCACCACCGAAGACGGGACGACGGGGGTCGGGTACTCGTGGAGCCTGTTGGGGGGAGATACGGCCACCCGCTGCATACTGCAGGATGACTTTACGCCGCTGCTCATCGGCGAGGATGCCCTCGACCATGAACGCCTGTGGCACAGGCTTTACAAGCGGCTCCAGACGGGCGGCCGGCGCGGCATAGCTATCCAGGCCCAGGCGGCGGTCGATCTGGCCCTGTGGGACATCAAGGGAAAGATCGCCGGGTTGCCGGTTTACAAGCTTCTGGGGGGCCGCCGGGAGAGCGCGGCGTGCTACTACTCCGACGGCGGCTGGCTCTACATGAGCCCCTCCGAGATTGTGAAGGCCTTCGAGCCGTATCAGGCCCAGGGGATGTTCGGCATCAAGATGAAGATCGGACACGCGGATCACCGGACCGATATCCAGCGGGTCCGGGAGGTCCGCAAGGCCCTGGGCGACAAGGTTTGGATCGCCGTCGACGCCAACCAGAAATGGGACTACCCGACGGCCGTGCGGGTGGGGCGCGAGTTAGAGCAGTTGGGAATCGCCTGGCTGGAAGAGCCTATGCTGTGCGAGGACATTCCCGGTCACGCGCGGCTCGCGGCGGAGCTGGACATCCCCATCGCCCTGGGAGAGACGCTGGGGTCGCGCTACGAATTCGCCGCCTTCCTCCGGGCCGGGGCGGTGGACATCCTTCAGCCGGACATCATCCGGGTCGGCGGGATTACCGAGATGGTCAAGGTGGTGACTCTGGCCGACGTGGCCAACCTGCCGGTTGAGCCGCACCACATGATGGAAAGCTCGATCCAGATTGCCTGCGGCGTTCTGGATAGCGGTTCCATCGAATACATGCCCTGGGTGGCAAGCGCGTTTGCAGAGCCCATGACGATCAAAGACGGCCGTATGTACCCGCCGCAGAAACCGGGGTTGGGGCTGGAGATTCCCGAGGAGAACATCCAGCGCTACCGGGTCGCGTGACCTTACGCCCCCGGACAGCCGAGTAGCCCGGAGACCGCATCCCCCTGAGAACCGGTCGGATGCGCAATTCTCGGCCCGTTTTCCCACTTCTGCTTGACAGGCGGGAGACATTTCCCTATAGTGCGCGCGTTTCGTGCAGATTCCCCAGACACTTCGCGTTTGTAAGCCATCCGGAACGGCACGTAGCCTCCGGAAGACAGGCATTCACGGTTCGCCCCGGGCGAACCCTTGGCCGCTGCCGGGCCAGGTTATTCGATCTGCGGCAGATGATGATGGAGGCGAAGAGAAATGCGTGAAATACGTGGGATAGCGGCCTGGTTGGTCGGTGCGCTCTACGTTGGCTTTGTCGGCTGGTCGCTTTACGGCGCCGTCATCCCGGTCGAAACCTATGCCTTCCGGATGGTCCACATGGCCTTCATTTTCGCGCTGGCCTTCGTGGTCTATCCGATCCGGCGGAATGCGGGCGGTTGGACGCTCTGGCTGGACATCCCGCTGGCCATCCTGGGCGTGGCCGCCATCGCCTATACCTTCCTCGACATGGACCAGTTCATCCGCCGCTCCACGCTCCCGGAGCCGCTGGACCTTTTCTTCGGCATCGTCGCGATCATCCTTCTTTTGGAAATCTCCCGGCGCCTCGTGGACAACACCTTCACCCTGGTCGTCGTGGGGTTCCTGCTCTACATGTACTTCGGGAATTACTTCCCCGATATCATCTCCCACAAAAGCTACGACCTCGACCGGATCGTCGGCCACATGTACATGACGCTGGAGGGGATCTTCGGCGTGCCGCTTTCGGTGAGCGCCTCCTTCGTGATGCTCTTCGTCGTCTACGGCACCTTCATGGACGTGGCGGGCGCCGGCGGCTTCTGGCTGGATCTCTCCCTGGCGACGATGGGGCGGCAGTCGGCGAGCGCCGGCCGGGGCGCGATCATCACCTCGGCGCTCCTGGGCGGGCCGCAGGGAAGCGGGGTTGCGACCACCATGTCGGTCACGCCGATCATGTGGCCGATCCTCCAGAAGGCGGGCTACACGCCGAACATGGCCGCAGGGCTGATCGCCACCGGCGGGATCGGGGCCGTCCTCTCCCCGCCGCTGATGGGGGCCGCGGCCTTTCTGATCATGCAGTTCATGGGTGTCTCCTTCTGGGACGTGGTGG
This sequence comes from Deltaproteobacteria bacterium, assembly GCA_021372695.1. The sequence goes on along the minus strand of JAJFTY010000038.1, from coordinate 10,419 downwards.
TCATGGTGACCGTTCCCACCATCCTCTACTACGTCGGCACGCTGTTCATGGTGGAGCTGGAGGCCCGCAAGCATGTCTTTGCCCCGCCGGAAACCAAGGCGCAGCCCGTTCGGACCGTGATGCTGACCAAGGGGTATCACCTGCTGTCGATTGTCGTCCTGGTGGCCCTTCTGGTCATCTGGAACAAGTCGCCCGAATATGCGGCGCTGGGCGCCATCGCGACAACCATTCTGACGAGTTTCCTGAGCCGGGACCATAATGAGTGGCTGACCCCCAGGAAGATCATCATCGCCATGATCGAGGGGGCCAAAAACATGCTGCCCGTCGCCGTGCTCCTGGCAGCAGCGGGTCTGATCGTCGGAACCTTCACCCTGACGGGCCTGGGCCTCAAGATCTCGGCCATCATCATGTCCCTGAGCGGCGGATCGGTGCTGGCCGCTCTGGTCCTGGCCCTTCTGGCCTCGATGCTGATCGGCCTTTCCCTGCCGATCACGGCGACCTACATCATGACCGTCGTCATGGTCGCCCCCGCCCTGGTCAAGATCGGCATCCCGATGCACGTGGCCCACCTTTTGGCCTTCTACTTCGCCGTCCTTTCCGAAGTCTCCCCGCCGGTGGGGCTCTCACCCTGCGCGGCGGCGGCTGTCACGGGGGGAAATCCCTTTGGCTCGATGATGCAGGCGTGGAAATACTCCCTGCCCGCCTTCCTGGTTCCCTTCTACTTTTCGGCTTCCACGGTCGGTTACAGCCTCCTGATCGTGGGGGGCAACTGGCCAGATTTCATCATGGCCCTGGTGACCAGCCTCACCTCCCTCTTCTTTCTCTCCCTGGGAATCATCGGCTATATGCGCGCCAAGTTTCCCATGGTCGAACGGGTGCTCCTGATCGTCGCGGCCATAGGTATGGTGATTGCCCCCATCGGCTGGTCCTTGCCGGGAATAGTTCCGCTGGCAGCCGGTATTCTGATGATTCTGCATCACCTGCGGGTGACGGGCCTCGTCCAGCCGGGCAAGGCCCCGGTTTGAACGCGGCAGGGAAAGGTTTTAAGCCCGGACGGCCCGACACGATCGCGGCCCGTTGGGCGGAGACGGAAGTAGGGTTCTTGAGATAACGGCATCATTACTTAACCATTCAAGGAGGTGGGTCATGAACATTCGAGGATTCAAAACCGTTACGGGGCTGGCGCTTGTCCTTGCCGTATCGTTCTTCATGGCGACGGGAGCCAACGCCCAGTCCAAAATGTCCTTCAGCATCGTCACCGGCGGGACGGGCGGCGTCTGGTATCCCCTGGGAGGGGCCATCGGCGGCATCGTCGGCAAGTACGTCCCCAACACCGAGGCGTCCTCCGAGGCCACCACGGCCGCGATCGACAACCTGAAACTGCTGACGGCCGGCAAGGCCGGACTGGCCTTCGCCTACGACTACCATGTCGTGTGGGCCAACGAGGGCAAGGTGCCCGGACTTGCGGGCAAGCACAACGTCCGCATGGTCCTCGGTTTTTACGAGCAGCCGCTCCATATCGTGACCACGAGCGCAACGGGCATCACGAACGTGATGCAGCTCAAGGGCAAGCGCGTCTCCACGTGCGCCCCGAACAGCGGCACGGAGGAGCAGGCCGACTACGTGCTCAAGGCGCTCGGCATCGACTGGAATAAGGATTTCAAGCGGGAAAAACTCGGGGCCAGCGAGTCCGTCGCGGCACTCAAAGACGGCAAGATCGACGCCTTCTTCTGGAGTGGCGCCGTTCCGACCGGGTCCATCATCGACATGGCTTCCACGCCCGGCGTGAAGATGATGATGCTGCCTATCGGAGGGGAGATTGCAGACAAGATCATGAAGGCGAATCCCGGCGTTTTTCACAAGACGGTTTTTGCCAAAGGTTCCTACGCCGGCATAGAGAAGGATGTCGATACGCTGGCCATCACGGCCGTCCTCCAAGCGATGGACAGCTTCCCGGCGGACAGGCTCTACCAGATCGTCAAGGCGATCTTCGACCACAAGACGGAGCTGGCCGCAGTCTGGAAGGGAGCCACCAAAATGACGCCGGCCACGGCTGTCGGACAGGTAACGGCGGATGCCCTCAAGTACGTCCATCCCGGCGCCCAGAAGTTCTTCAAGGAAAAGGGCGCGCTGAAGTAAGTCTCGTGCGCCTGCTGAAAGCGTGATTGCGCCGACGGCAAGGTAGCCGTGAACCGTCCGGCGGATCGGCCCCGCAAAAGGGGTCGATCCGCCGCAAACAGCTCCCCTGCATCCTTGAAACAACTGCCATTTCTCCCTCATCCCCACCTCCAGGGCGGGGAGAGGGGACCTGCGGGTCCAAGCTCCCGGCCGACAGCCCGCTGGAAAGCATCCCATGCCCCACAAAAAGACCATCCTCATCATCGTGACGCTGCTTGCCCTCGGGTTTCTATTGCAGATCTCCCCTTCGGGGTGGACACGGATCGAACTTACGGAAGAGAGCCGCGGGGAGAAGATCCTCTCCGAAACGGTGCAGGACGGCGAACCGCTCACCCTCACCTGGCGCAATTCCCAGTTCGGTTACCGGGTTACGGAGGTCTTCTACGCCCGGGAAGGATGGATCATCCAGGATCAGGTCACCTTTGCCGACCCGACGGGCACGCCCCCGCCGCGCGTCTCCGCGGCCGACGTGGCCGACCTGTACCACACGGGCGGAACGTTCGACGCCCGGGGGCTCAACCGTCCCTTCTCCCGGATCGTCTACCGCATCGGAGAGATCGGCAATCCGAAGATCCGCGTCAGAGACAGAAACGCCGCCCTGAAGAAGGCGGCGGGTTTCGGCGGCCGGGTGATCCTCACCACGGCCCGGCCCAAACTATACGAGTTTCTGTTCTAGCCGATTCTTGATCGGCATCATCCTTAGCGGGATGAGCTGCGCAAGGCCGGGCAACCGGAGAGCGACCTTCCGCCGCTCCGGCTTCCCGAAGGGCGTGCCGCTCCCTGCCGGGAGCTCTCCCCTCTTTTCACCGGCGCATACCGCGAAACGGGCGCCGGCCGTCCCTGTCTTCCGAAAGAGCGCCTCTCCCGATCGGCTCCGCCACCCGCCGGCGCGGGCACGTTGTAGTCGAAATCCGTCAGCGTCCGCCGCTCGATCTTCTCCCCGAGCACGTGTTCGATATCCATCACGGAACTCCTGTCTTCGGGCGTCACGAAGGTGAAGGCGTCCCCGGTCTTGGCGGCGCGGCCTGTCCGGCCGATCCGGTGCGTGTAGGCATCGACCGTGTCGGGCATGTCGTAGTTGATCACGTGGGATATCCCGGAGACGTCGATCCCCCGGGCCGCGATGTCCGTCGCGACCAGGATCTGATATTTGCCCTCGCGAAAGCCGCTGAGCGCATCCTGCCGCCGGTTCTGCGAGAGGTTGCCCTGAAGCGACGCGACCGACAAGCCGGCCCGCTGCATCTGTTCGGCGACCCGCGTCGTACGGTGTTTCGTGCGCGCGAAGACCAGCACCGACCCCGTATCCGTCTGCTCGAGCAGCTTCATCAGGAGGGCGGTTTTCAGGTGCGGAGCCACCGGATAGACGGCATGGGAAACCGTGGAGACGGGCGCTCCGGTCCCGATCTTGATCGTGACGGGGTCGCGCAGCACCTCTCCGGCCAGTTTCCGGATATCCTCCGGCATGGTGGCGGAGAAGAGCAAGGTCTGCCGCCGGGCCGGAAGCCGTTTGATGATCCTCCGGATGTCCGGCAGAAAGCCCATGTCGAACATGCGGTCCGCCTCGTCCAGGACCAGAACTTCGATCATGGAGAGATCGATTTCACCCGAATCCGCCAGGTCGAGCAGGCGTCCCGGGCAGGCCACCGCGATATCGACCCCCATGCGGAGCGACCGGATCTGAGGGTTCTTGCCCACCCCGCCATACAGGGTGACACTCTTGAGTTTGGTCGCCCGGCCGAGTTCGCCGAACGCCTCATGGATCTGTTCGGCCAACTCCCGCGTGGGCGCGACGATCAGGGCGCGGAGGTTTTTCCGCTGGCCTTTCATCAGCCGCTGCAAGATGGGAAGCGCAAATGCGGCGGTCTTCCCCGTACCGGTCTGGGCGAGGCCCATGACATCCTTTCCCGCAAGAACGGCGGGCATGGCTTGAAGCTGAATCGGCGTCGGCGCCGTGTATCCCTGGGCTGCGATGCCCTTCTCGATCTGGATGTCGAGATTGAACTGTTTAAAACTCATTCATTTTCCTTCTTAATCTCTTCTACGTTGTCTTTCTTCTGTTGTTGCCGTTTGGCCATTTTCTCGCTCGCCTTTCTGATGCGCTCGAGCTCCTTTTGCCGCTTGATGAATTTGTCCTGGCCGGGTCTTCCCATATTCCTCCTGTATTCTCTTGGCTTTACCCTTTCCCCCGCAGCTGTCTGTTTTCAGACGCAAAAAAACCCAGAAGCCTTTGTCGCCGGCTCTGGGGAGGGGGACAGCCAAAACCAAATCTGAAAGCACGGACCTTATAAGCTTTCCGGCCGAACATGTCAAGGATTAGTTTCCCCCCTGATAACGGGGTAAGAATCTTCTCGACAAGGGTTCCGGCGGAGTGATATTCGGCCCGTACGCAATCATTGGATCATGCGCCCTGGGATTCACGGTCCCACGGGACCTGTCGCACGGCGCCCGATCGGGGAAAGGAGCATCGAAGAGACCATGAACACCCATCGCGGCAAACCTGAAGATGTGACCGAAGCCTACTTCCGGGGGTTGATGCACTCCGTGGGCTACCGGAGAAAGGACCTGGATAAACCGCAGATCGCGGTCGTCAACTCCTGGACGGAGGTCAACCCCGGCCACCAGCCCCTCAGGGAACTGGCCGCCCGGGTCAAGGAGGGGATCTGGGCCGCGGGCGGCGCTCCCGGCGAGTTCAACGTGCCGGCGCCCTGCGATGGGATCGCCCAGGGAGCGGGCATGCACTATATCCTGCCCCAGCGGGACCTGATCGCGGCATCGGTCGAAGCAATGGTCCGAGCGCACGGGTTCGAGGGACTCGTGATGCTCGGCTCCTGCGACAAGATCCTTCCCGGAATGCTCATGGCGGCCATCCGCCTGAACCTGCCGACGCTCTTCCTGACCGCCGGGGCGATGATGCCCTGCCGCATCGACGAAAAGCGGACCGTGACCACGCCGGATTTGAAGGAGGCCATCGGCACGCTGCTTTCCGGGAAGATCGACCATGAGACCTTTCTCTCCTGGCAGGAGAAATTCTGCGCCTCTTCTGGCACGTGCTCCATGATGGGAACCGCCAACTCCATGGGGTGTTTCCTGGAGGCCACGGGGCTGGCGCCCTTCGGCTCCGCGACCATGCTCGCCTTCGACGCCGCCAAGGTCCGCCAGGCCCGGGACGTCGGGGAGAGCATCGTGGAACTGGTCCGGAAAGGCCAGGGCCTGCGCCACTTCCTGACCCGGGAAAACATGGAAAACGGGATCCGGTACCTGTCGGCCTCGGGGTCGTCGACGAATGCGGTCCTCCATCTGATGGCCTTCGCGTCGCTGCTTGGCTGGGAAATGGACCTGGCGGATTTCGACCGGATCCAATCCTCCGTTCCGGTGGTCGGAAAATTCAAGCCCTCTTCCGAATTCAACCTCACCGACTTTCACCGGGCCGGAGGCGTCCCGTCACTCATGGCGGCCGTCGGCGGATACCTGCACCTTGACGTGGAACTCCCCCTGGGCGGCAGCCTCGGCCAATGGCTGGAAGGGCTGCCCGCCCCCGCCGGCCGGATCATCCGGCCGGCAAACGATCCTCTGGCCGCCGGCGGCTGCTATGCCATCCTCCGCGGGAATCTTGCGCCGGACGGTGCCGTGGTCAAGAAGACCGGCGTCGAACCCGGGATGCTCGTCCACCGCGGACCGGCGTTCGTCTTCGATTCGGAGGAGGACGTACGGAAATCGATCCTCGACCGGGCAGTGCAGCCGGGCTCCGTACTGGTCGTGCGATACGAGGGCCCCAAAGGCGGACCGGGAATGCGGGAAATGTCCATTCCGGCAGGGATGCTGGTCGGCATGGGGCTGCACACCTCGGTCGCGATGGTCACGGACGGCCGCTATTCCGGCGCCACCCGCGGCCCCTGCGTGGGCCATGTCTGCCCGGAGGCCTGGGAGGGCGGTCCGCTGGCCTTCGTACAGAACGGAGACGTAATCGAAATCGATGTCCCGCAGGGGCGCCTTGAATTGCAGGTTCCTGACGAAGAGCTTCAAAAACGCAGGGGGGCGGGGTTGAAGCGGCCGGACCATCCCGCACCGGGCATGCTGGCTGCTTACCGGCAGACCGTGGGAAGCGCCGACAAGGGCGCGATCTGGCTGTAACGCTTTTTCAGGGAAAGCGGCTGACGTCGAGGAGGGGTGATGAAGAAAGATGTCGCAAGACTTCGAGAACTTGCACAGCAGGTCCGGGAGATCGCCGAGCTCCCGATCCAGGAGCATAACCGGAAACTCTGGACCGCGGTCAACGACCTGCACATGATCCGCCCGGTCATCCATGTGCGGGATTACCCCCTTTATCTGATCCAATACGGAAACGAACTGACCACGACCGTCGCAGATGAATTCCTGAAGGAGGTCGAGCTGGACCTGCTCCTCCGGATCTACGAATGGAACCATCTGCGTTGTGACCGCGTCGTGGAGCCGGTCGTCAAATGCCCGGTCGTGTACAAGGACAGCGGTTATGGGATCGAGGTGGCCGGCGGCGACCGGTCAGACTTTCTCGCGCGTGGAGAGTACAAAGGGTCCCAGCACTTTGAAAGCCAGATCACCTGCGAAGCGGACCTCGCGAAGATCAAACACCCCGTGGTCGAATACTGCGAAGAGGAAACCCTGCGCCGCTATGACCTTCTCCGGGAGATCTTCGGCGACATCCTGCAGGTCAAGCTGTTCGGACGGTACAACTTCCGCTGCTGCCCCATGGATGACATCTTCACCTGGATGGGGATCTCGGAAGGGATGCTCAAACTCGCCACGGAGCCCGAACTGATGCATCGGGCGATGGACCTCTACGTGGATGCGGCCATCGACCGGATCCGGCAGTACGAACGCCTCGGCATCCTCTCCTCCAACAACGGGTTCGAGAACATCGGCAACAATTGCGTCGGCTACACCTCCGAGCTTCCGCCCCCGACCGAAAGCGGCATCGGTGCGAAGATCACCGACATCTGGGGACAGAGCGCGGACCAGATCATGACCTGCGTTTCTCCGGCCATGACGCAGGAATTCTGCTTCGGTCATGAGCAGAAATGGGCGAGCCTGTTCAAGCTCTATTCCTACGGGTGCTGCGAGCGGCTGGACAACAAGCTGGGCCTCCTGACCGGGAGCTTCCCCAACATCCGCAAGGTCTCCTGTTCCCCGTTCAGCGACCTGGAATCCACGATGGAGCAGCTGGGCGACCGGTACGTCATCAGCTTCAAGCCCAACTCGACCTATCTCGCCCATGACACCGCCGGGTTCGACTATCTGCGGAAGGAGATGGCCACGGCCCTGGAACTCTCCCGCAAGTACAAGGTGAACCTGGTCTTCAACATGAAGACGCTGATTTCCCTGAACGGCGACCCCACCCGGCTGTGGAAATGGTGCGAGATGGCCAGCGACATGGTGTCGAACTACTGATCGCAGGCCCGCACGCCCCTCGGGGCCGCCCGCGCCCCTGCTCCGATGCGGATCTTCCACCCGCACCCGCCGCGTTGCACGGTTGAAATTCCCGTTTCAATGTTGTAACGTCCTGCCCGATGTCGGGTGAGCGCCCGATCGAAACCGCCGTGAGGCCAAGCCATGATCAAAATGACCGCAGTCGTACCGTACAAGGAGCTGGGGGAGCTGTTCGAGGAAACTTTCAGGGCACACGATCAATACGTCCCCAAGCCCGAACATCCGAGCGAGGAGGAGTATGAGCTGGAGGTCGTGGTGGCAGCCAACGCCGGCGAGGTGAGCCTTTCGAAACTGGATTCGGACGTGATCATGGCCAGGGGCGGAACCGCCTACAAACTGCGGGACATGAACTATTTCATCCCCGTCGTCGAGATCCCCGTATCGGGCCACGACCTGACCCGGGCGCTGTTCGAGAGCAAAAAGAGGTTCGGATCCAAGAAGATCGCCGCCATCGGCTCGATCAACATGATCATGGGGGTAGAAAACTTCTCGGATATCCTCGACCTGGAGATCCAGCCCTACGTCTATTTCGAGAACAGCGAGATCAAATCGCTGGTGGGCCAGGCGGCCCAGGACGGGGCTGCGGTGGTCATCGGGGGGGTAAAAACCTGCGTCTACGCCAAGGAACTGGGGCTGGAGGCCATATTCCTCAAGACGGGCAAGGAGGCGGTATGGTACACGCTCACGGAGGCCAAGAGGGTGGCGGCCGTCAGCCGCAGGGAGCAGGGCAAGGCGCTCCGTTTCAAGACCATCCTGGACTACGCCTATGAAGGGATGATCTCCGTCGACGAAAACAACCTGATCTCCGTCTTCAATGCTGCCGCGGAGAGGACTCTGAACATCCGTGCACGGGATGTCGTCGGACGGAGATTCGATGAGGCGATGCCGCCGGACCTTCAGAAGCTCCTGGTCAGCAAGGGGAAAGAGAGCATCGGCGAGCTGATCCGCTACCATGAAACCAACCTAGCCGTGAACATCGTTCCGACCCTGCTCAAGTCACAGAGATTCGGAACGGTTCTTACGTTTCAGGATGTCACCCAGATCCAGGAGATGGAAAACCGGATCCGCAAGAAGATTCATTACCGGGGGCATGTGGCCAGGCACACCTTCGGAGAGATCGTCGGCGCGAGCAGAAAGATTACCCATGTCATCCAGACGGCCAAAAGATTCAGCCGGGTGGATTCGAACATCCTGCTGATCGGCGAAACCGGCACGGGCAAGGAGCTTTTTGCCCAGAGCATCCACAACTTCAGCCATCGAAACCCAGGGCCCTTCGTCGCGGTGAATTGTGCGGCCCTGCCCGAAAGCCTGTTGGAGAGCGAACTCTTCGGATATGTCGAGGGGGCCTTCACCGGGGCCGCCAAGGGGGGCAAACCGGGGCTTTTCGAACTGGCCCACGGGGGGACCATCTTCCTGGATGAAATCTCCGAAGTTTCACCGAGGTTGCAGGGGCGTCTGCTCCGGGTGCTGCAGGAGAAGGAGATCACGCGGCTCGGCCACGACCGGGTCATCCCGGTGGACATCCGGATCATCTCCGCGACCAACAGGGATCTGCCCGCCTTGGTGAAGAGCGGAAATTTCCGGGAGGATCTCTACTACAGGCTGGACATCCTGAAGATCGAACTGCCCCCCCTGCGGGAGCGGAGCGAGGACGTCGTTCAGCTCGCAGAGCACATCATCGCCGGCTTCTGTGTTCAGTTCAAGAAGGCCGCAATCGCGCTCAGCCTGGCGGCGAAAGAGAAGCTGCAAGGGTATCCCTGGATGGGCAATGTCCGCGAGCTGAGCAACATGTGCGAGAGGCTGGTTGTTCTCAACCAGAGCGGACGGATCGACGAAACGGACGTCATGGAGGTTCTGCCGGACACAAAGGAAGGCAAGACTCCGGTTCACCCGGACCCCGGACAAGAGGCGCGAACGAAAGATCATGAGTTTGTCGAACAGGTGAGGCGGCTGGAGAAGGAGAGGATCATGGCCGCGCTCAAGGAGGCGGGGAACCGGAAGAGCCGCGCCTCCCGGCATCTCGGGGTCAGCCGGACAACCCTGTGGCGGCGCTTGAAGAAACTGGAGGTGGAGGCAACTTGAGACCCCGTCCTCCGTTGCTTAGAGTTTCAGCATTGCAACATACGTCATCTTTCTGAAACACGTCCTGGAACGTTCACTCGCTCCCCTCTGGCACGGCCGGAGAATCCCCCCTGCAAAAAACCGTCTGACTCAGAGGACCTGCCCACATCCCGGGACAGCCATCCGGAAATCTTCTCCTCATGGAGCAGGGTGGCATTCCGATTGCTCTCTCCTGATGTCGACACCGGAAAGATGGGGCATCCGGCTGCGGCAGGCAGGATCGCGGCAACCGGTTCTCACCGGAATCCAATCAAGAGGGAGACGACATGAATCTCAAAGAGCGGCTCAAAGCGGGTCAATCCATTCTCGGGACGATGGTCACCGTCTTCGACAATCCCGAGATCGCCAAGATCCTCAAGGTTTGCGGGTTCGATTTCTTCATCGTGGACTGCGAGCACGGGAATTTCGATTACAGCGACGTGGCGAAGATCTCCACGGTGGCGAGGGAGGCGGGGATCCCCCTGATGGTCCGGATCCCGGAGGCCAGGCGTGAAGTGGTCCTGAAATTCATGGAATTGGGAGCCAGGGGACTCCTCCTGCCCAACACCGAGACCGTTGCCCAGGCCAAGGCTCTGGTCACCTACTCCAAATACTTCCCGATGGGAAACCGGGGTGTCTCGCTGCTTCGCACCCATACAGGCTTCGAAAAGGTCGACA
>JAJFTY010000028.1 GCA_021372695.1 Deltaproteobacteria bacterium | reverse complement strand
CGGCCTGATTGTTCCCCATATGATGAGAATACTGTTGGGCTCCGACCACAGGATGCTTTTACCCGCTTCCATTCTTTTCGGGAGTTCATTTCTTATTGTTGCCGATACTTTTGCCCGAAATTTGATAGCCCCCGCTGAATTACCGGTGGGCGTAATTACCGCTCTGTGTGGGGCTCCTTATTTTATTTATCTTTTGCGCAGGAAGGCCTGATTTATGTCCGTCGTAACCATTGAACAGATTGGATTTCGCTACAATTCCCAATGGGTTTTAAAAGATATTTCTTTCGATATCCGGAAAGGAGAATTTTTAGGAATCATCGGGCCCAACGGCTCCGGAAAAACAACTCTGCTAAAAGTGATCGACGGCATTCTGAAGCCCGAAGAAGGTGAAATCCGGATAAACGGCATTTCCAGTAAAAAGATGAAAAGGTCAGCCATGGCGAAATTAATTGCCGTAGTTGCCCAGGATTTCCACATGACCTTTCCTTTCTCTGTTCATGAAGTTGTTTTAATGGGCAGAGCACCGCATCTCAACAAATGGAGATTCGAAGGGGAAACGGACTTCCGCATTGCTTACGAGGCATTGGAAATGACCGATACTCTTCATTTGATCAACCGAAGTGTATCCGCTTTAAGTGGCGGTGAATATCAGAGAGTCATGATCGCACGGGCGTTAGCCCAGCAGCCGCAAATAATGCTGCTCGATGAGCCGACGGCATTTCTCGATATAAAACATCAGGTTGATTTTTTTGATCTTATTAAAAAGCTGAACATGAATCAGGAACTTACTGTTGTCACCATAACGCACGACATCAACCTGGCCGCTTTGTATTGTGACAGAATCATTATGCTGCGCAGCGGCCGTATGCAATGTGAAGGAGATCCTGATGATGTCATAACAAAAGAGAACATCATGAAGGTTTACGAAACAGCTGTTGCAGTTGATAAGAGTTTGGAAACCGGGAGACCCCGGATAACACTGTTGAGCTCACATCCATCGAAGGAAGGAAGCCGGTTCGAGTCCAGCGCTGCCCCGCAACTGTAAGCGGAACGAATTTGCAATGGCATGGGAAAAAGACTAAAAAATCTTGACTTCAACTGGACGCCCGTGTTAAGTACGTAACAGCAAGGGGCCATATAGGCCATAATAAGGAAGACGGTGAGAATCCGTCGCGGACCCGCCGCCGTAACCAGGGATGAAAACCGCATTAGTGTCACTGTTTCGCTCAAGCGGAATGGGAAGACGCGGTAAGTAAAATGATCTGGAAGCCGGAAGACCTTCTTGTGAATTTTGCACAGACTTGTCACCGTGGTAAGGAGACAGTCACAGTTGCACCGAAGATGAAAAACGGCATCCCCGGACCTCAGTTTAGGCCCGGGGATTTTTTTTAGCCTGATATAGAGACGTTTGACATTGTTAAGCTTATAAGACCGTCAGTATGAGGAAGCCGGTTTAAATCCGGCGCTGCCCCGCAACTGTAAGCGGAACGAAATCCGGAGGAAGCCACTGGTCCTTGAGAAGGACCGGGAAGGCTCGGAGAGTAGGCATGAGCCGCGAGCCAGGATATTTGACCGGCGGATGAAGACACCCACTTTCCGCGAGGGAAAGAAGGAGGAAAAATGAAAGGCTTTTCAAGGTTTCTACAGTCGGGTTTTTTGGCCCTGGTTTGGTTGAACGCGACGGCATCGGCTTTTGCAGGGGCGCCCCCGCCGCCCGATGACGCCGGCAGGACCGCGGTCCTGCCGGAGGTGGTCGTGACGGCGACGCGGGATCAGGAGGAGATCCGGAAAGTTCCGGCCGATGTCACGGTCATCACGGAGAGGGAGATCCGGGATTCGGGGGCGACGAGCCTTGTCGAGATTCTCGATCGGCAGGCAGGGATTCAATTCCGTTCGTTCAGCGGCCAGGATCCCCTTTCCATCATCGACCTGCGGGGGATGGGCGGCGACAACCCCTTCGGGAAAGTCCAGATACAGCTCAACGGCAGAAGGTTGAACCGGCCGGATATGGCCTCCGTCAACTGGTTTCAGATCCCCCTGAGCCAGGTGGAAAGGATCGAGATCGTCCGGGGGGCGGGAAGCGTCCTCTACGGCGATTCCGCGGTCGCAGGCGTCATCAACGTCATCACGAAGCGGGGGGAAGGCAAACCGTTGTTCCGCCTTGGCGCCGCAGCCGGCAGTTACGGGCTTCACAGCGAGCAGGCCGGGGTGAGCGGTTCGGAGGAGAAGTGGTCCTATGGCGTCAGCGGCGGGAACTATTTCTCCCTCGGATACCGGAATCGCTCGACAGTCTCTTCCCAGGGCGCGGGTCTGGATCTGGGCTATGATGCGAGCGACCGTCTCAGCCTTTCCCTGGGCGCCTCCTTCAGCAGGACCCGGTATGAGATGCCCGGGAACCTCACCGCCGCGGAGATGGCCGTGGATCGCCGGCAGTATCAGCCCGCCAGACCGGCATATTGGACTTCGGCCAGTCCGGATGATGAGGGAACGGACCGGCAGACCGACCTGAACCTGCGGGCCGATGTGATGCTGGGCGATTTCGGCCGCGCCGAGATCGGCTTTGCCACAGGCATCAAGGAGGTCGTGATCGACAACGCCTCATGGAACTCCTTCAACAACTATACGATCCATACCTATGCCGTCACCCCGAAATACATTCTGGAGAAGGAGATTTTCGGACACGCCAACAAACTGACGGCCGGTGTCGACTATTACCTGGAACCCTTCAAGATGGACCGCTACACAAGTCGGGAGAGGACGAAAAAACTCAGTGAGGCCGATCTGGACAGGCAGACCGCCGGGTACTATCTCCGCGATGAGTTCCGCGTCGTGGAGCCGTTGATCCTGAGCGCCGGGTACCGGTGGGAAGAGGCGACCATCCGGGGGAGCAGCACCACGCTGCCCGGCACGGTCGATTTCGATACGAAAAAAATGCACCGGGGCGACGCGTACGATCTTGGATTGACCTATCTGGCCGGTCAGAAATCAAAGGTGTTTGCCAAGTACGCCACGGCCTACCGCCTGCCGTTCATCGACGAACAGGCCTCGTACTACGGCTGGGGAAACGGTTTTCTCGCCGACCTGGAAAAGGAGACCGCCAAGACCATGGAACTGGGAACATCCCTGACTCCCGTAAAAAATCTCACGCTCGGGCTGACTTTGTTCTGGATCGACATGGAGAACGAGATTTCCTGGAACAATGCAACCAACCGGAATGAAAATCTGGACCGTACGCGCCATGAGGGGGCGGAAGGGACGTTTTCCTATCTCTGGGAAAAACGGTTCAAGATTTACGGCAGTTTTGCCTGCCACAAGGCCACCTTTGAGGCGGGGCAGTACAACGGCAAGGAACTACCACTGGTTCCCAGGCAGGTCATCAAACTGGGTATGGAATGGTATCTGCCCGCCGCCTTCGTCCTGCGGCCCGAAGTCCGTTTCGTCGGCGACGCCTATCTGAGCGGGGACAACGACAACACGGGGGAAAAACTTTCCGCCTACCGGATCTGCGACCTTTTCCTGTTTTACCGCCCCGAGATCGGCCGTTACAGAATATCGGCCTTCGCGGGGGTGGAAAACCTCACCGATGAACTGTACGCGACCTCGGGCGTAAAGGGGACCGCCTTTTCCGCGCAGACCTACTATCCGATGCCGGAAAGGACGGTCAAGGGGGGGATCTCCTTTGAGTTCTGACAGGAATGGTCGGGGACGTCGCCCGCCCGCCCCCGTCGCGGGGCTTTCGGGAAGATGATCCGTCTGCCGTTTTCGGAAAGAAGATTCGCTTTCGCCCTGATTGTTTCGGCGGCAATCCATACCGCCGTGCTGCCCGTGGCCCTGTCTCTCCTGTCCGGCTCCGCTCCAAGGCAGGCTCGGCCCGTCACGGAGAGCTGCATCAAGGCCTTCCTGGTTCCGGGACATCTCGCCGCAGCCGGAAAGCCGGCCTTGCCCGGCCGCAAACGGCGGGCCGCGGAGGGCAGGGCTGTACCGGCGGCGGTTCCTCTGCAGGACGGCGGAAAGCATGTTTCGCCGGTGGAGAGAGGCGGCAACGATCTGCTCTCGGACGGGGCCGCCGCGGCAACGGCGCTCCTTCCGCGAAGGGTGCCGGAGCATGCTGCGCCGACGGAAACAGAAGGCCGGAAGATGCTCGCCGATATCCGGCCGCCCGCCGAATGGCCCGGCGCGGGGCATGAAATGGCTGCATTGCCGGCGTCGATGCTTCGCTCTCCCGCAGGCGGAGATCGTTCGCGAAGCGACGGCGCCGGAATGTCCGCATCCGGCCGGGGAAACGGAGAATTCCCGGATCGGAACGGCGCCGGCGTTCCCGCCTCGGGACAAGAAGGAACGGGGAAACCCGATCAGAAGGGGAGCGGCGAACGGCCCCCGAAGGACGCCGACGCCGTTCCCCGGTACGGGGACAATGCCCGCCCCGCCTATCCTCCATTGGCCCGGCTGCGCGGCTATCAGGGCGTGGCGGTCCTGTTCGTCGAGGTTCTCGCCGACGGCCGCGTCGGCCGGATGGGAATCAGGCGTTCCGCCGGTCATGAAATCCTGGATCGGGCAGCCCTGGAGGCCGTCAGGTCGTGGAGATTCGATCCGGGCCGAAGGGAGGGGCGGGCCGTACCGATGTCGGTGGAGGTTCCGGTCCGGTTTGTCTTGAATGAATATTCAGCCCGGTGAAGAGGGATTGCCGCCGGTGAAGGAGGAGACGTGCTGCTCAAGGGCCGCATGAAATTTACGAACGGGTTCGTTGCGCACCTCCGGCAGAAAATGGCCGTTTGTCTGCTGGGAGCGGGCGCCGCCCTTTTGCTGCCGACAGCTTCCGCGGCCGTTCCCCCGGGACGGATCGTTTCCCTGGCGCCCAACCTGACCGAGATTCTTTACGATCTCGGCGTCGAGAACCGGATTGCGGCCGTGACCGATTACTGCGATTATCCGCCCGGCGCCGGGACCAAACCCAAGATCGGCGGTTTTGCCAATCCATCCCTGGAGGCCATCGTCTCGTTGCATCCCGATTGGGTGGTCATGACCGAAGACGGCAATCCGCAGGTTCTGGAGCGCCGCCTCAGATCCTTCGGCATCGGGACCTATCTCTTCAGGGCCAGGCGGATCAGGGAATTGCCGCAGGAGATCCGGGCCATGGGCGGAATTCTCGGGGTCGGGCCCGCAGCCGACCGAAGAGCCGAAGAGATCGAAACGGGCATCCGCCGGCTTGCGGAAGCGGCAGGCAGGACATCATCGCGGCGAAGAGCTGGAAAAGCCATCTTCATCGTTCAGCCGACGCCCCTGATTGCCGCCGGAAAAGGGACCACGATCGACGACGCGTTTGCGATCCTGGGGGTCGAGAATATCGCCGCATCGGGGAAAACGAGATATCCCAAATACTCCCTGGAGGAGATCATCCGCCTGGGACCGGATGCCCTGTTTTTCGGGAGGGGACGCGGGATGGAGGAACGGTCGAAGCCCCTGCTTGAGAAACTCTCGACACTCGACGCCGTCCGCTCGGGAAGGGTTCATTTCGTCGGAGAAGCCATCTACAGGCTCGGACCGAGAATCGTCTCCGGCCTGGAGGAGATGGCGGCCTGTCTGGACACCCGACGAGAATGAAGGGGATTCAGAAGGGGAGTGAAATGAACCCTTATCGTTTCCGGTTCGGCACAACGTCATACATCATCCCCGCCGATATTTTGCCCAATGTTCACTACCTGGCCGGGAAAGTACGGGATGTGGAACTGGTGCTCTTCGAGGTGGACGGCGGCCCGGGCAACCTGCCCACCCTTGGGCAGATTGCCGAACTGCGCAGCCTGGCATCCGACAACGGCCTGACTTACACCGTCCACCTGCCGCTGGATTTGCGCTTGGCCGAGGACGGTTCACCGCGCCACGCATCGATCGGGAAGGCCTGCCGCGTGATCGACTGCACCCGCGGCCTCGATCCCTGGGCTTACGTTCTGCATCTGGACGGCAGATCCGTTCGTGACGGCGCAACGCCCGCGGTCATGCAACGCTGGCAGGAGCATGCCGTCCGATCGCTGGAAATCGTCGGAGAATGGGCCGGCGGCGTGAAGAAGCTGGCCGTCGAGAACCTGGAGGGTTACCCGCTGGATTTCTATCAGCCCGTTCTGGAGCGGATCGCCGTCAACCGTACCGTGGATGTGGGCCATCTCTGGCTCGACGGTCACGACCCGGTTCCGTATTTGCGCGACGCCCTGCCGCGGACGCGCGTTATCCACATTCACGGCATCGCCGCCGGGCAGGATCACAAATCCCTGGCGCACGTGCCGTCTGAAGAATTGTGCGCCGTCCTGGATGAGCTCGTCCGCGCCGGCTATCAGGGCGTGCTTACCGCAGAAGTTTTCTCCGAGGATGATTTCCTGACTTCGGTCGCGGCGATGGAAGCGTTCGTGAACTCAACCGCGCCCATAAAAACATCCTGAGTTCAGCAGCCGTCTCCAAAGTCTCACGGTTTGCCGAACCATTGAAGGAGGGTCCCCGCCAGGATGCTGATCCCCAACAGAAGCCCCAGGACCTTGAAGAGCTCTTTCTTTTCTTTCTCTTCCCGGAACAGAACCAGGATCCCCAGGCCGGCGCTCGAGCATAAACCGGAGATCAGCGATCCATAGGTGATCGCCCCCTTGAGGTAGAATTCCGTGATGGCCACCGAGGCCGCGCAGTTGGGGATCAATCCGACAAGGGCCGCGATCCATGGCTGAAAAAAACCGGGCCGCGAAAACAGTTTTCCCAGAGCTTCCTCCCCCATCCAGAAGATGGCGGCGTTGATCAACAGGGATATGGCCAGGATGAAGGTGAAGATCTTCGCCGTATGGATGACCGGATGGAGGAATACCTCACGGGGGCTGAATTTCTTGGCGGCGGAACTGGTGCTGTGGCCGCAGCAGGCTTCCCCGTCCAGGACGATCGAATGGTCATGATGCCGGTCGTCCCTGCCGCGGGCATAGGTGTCGATGTGGATAAAGGTGCTTTGATTGGATCTCCGGAAAACGAGATCCAACGCGTATCCGGCGGCCAGGGCGATGAAGATCTTTGTCGCGACCAGGGGAAGGATCAGCCCGGCGCTGCCGGGCTGCGACAGGATGATCGGGAGCGCCTCGTCCGATGTCGAAAGGTAGACCGCGAGCAATGTGCCGATGGTTGCGAGCCTCTGCGTATACAGGGCGGTCGCTACGACCGAGATCCCGCACTGGGGCAGGCTTCCCGCCAGCGCCCCTATGGCCGGACCGGCCGCGCCCGCCTTTTGGATCAGCGCGATGATCCTGTGGCCGAATTTGTATTCGACGAGTTCGATTCCGATATAGATGACCAAGAGCCACGGCACCATCTTCAAGGAGTCGATCAGGGCGTCCTGGAAAACATCGTACATATTCCCTCCGGTTCCGGCGGATTCCGGAAAAGTTCCGCTTTCATTGACAAACTCGTAAAAGTCTAAAATTCACCCGAACGTCATACCGGCGAAAGCCGGTATCCAGAAATATCCGCTGGTTACAAACCACGGGACCCCGGCTTTCGCCGGGGTGACGACTTCTTACGAAGTCGTCATTCATTGTCCTTCGTTTTCACCGGCACGGCAGCGAAATTTTCAACAACCTGTGCTTTGCGGCGTCCTTCAGCATGGGGTAAGGGCCGGCACGACCGGAGAACTGTCTGCGGTTTCCCGGTTCTTTTGCCCGCCGAGGGCTCCCCGTTCACAAGGTCTCGTCTTCGGTCGGCCTCTCCTTTTGGCGGCACGGGCCGCAAAGGCCGCTGATGCTGATATTCTCGATGACCCAATCGGGTTGATTCACCATCCGCTCCCACGGGCCGGGAGAGAGGAGGGACGTCATGCAGATCATCGTGCCGCAGGCCCGGCAGTTGAAGTGCGGGTGGGGGGGCGCAAGAGGACCGGCGCGCTCGTAGTGGTGGATCCCCTTTTTCGATTCGAATTCCCGGATGATCCCCTTGCGGGTATAGGAGGAGAGGATGCGGTAGACGGTCACCCGGTTGACCTTCTGCGCTCCGGGCAGGCGCAGGAATATGTCGCCGGCGGTCAGGGGCAGCTCCGCACGGGCCAGGATGTCGAGGACCGCCAAGCGCTGGGCCGTCTTCTGCAGACCGGCCCGCTTCAGGGTCGTTTCCGCGTTGAATTCCATAGCCTCTGCATTCATGGGGCCTTCATACAGGATATGCAACTCGTTTGCAAATCAAATTCGAAGAGGCCCGAACAATCCAAACGTTCTTTCCGACTTTCCGAACGGAAAACACTCGAAAAACCCTTGACAGCTCCCGCGGTTGTGTTATGAAACCGCAAAACGTGATACGGCGGTCTGGAGATGTCGGAATTGGCCGGCTAGGGCGTATTCATGGAGAAGCGCCTCCTGGAGAGGTCCGATGCCCTCATCCTGGAGAGGCGGCACCCGCTGCCCTGAGGTCGTGCAGGACAGGATCCGCAGGGATCGGGTCCCAGAGAGGAAGGATGGCCGCGACGTGGCCGGCGCTCTCAGATCCATTGAGGGAGTGGGGCCGCCACGGAGCCCGCGACATCGAGCGCGGGCAGGGCGGTCGGTTAGCCGGATATTTTTTGCGCGAGCGTGTTACGAATATAATATCCATGGCATGATTATGGCTTCAACTGAGACGGGGGGCGACAAAAAGCAGCCTGTCATCCATGGTCGGGGAAAACATGAAGCGTCTGCGGTCACGCAGCTTGTGGCGAGCGATAAACAGCGTGCTGCCTTTTTTACAAAGTAAGGCCGTCATCCTCCCGGATCTCAAGGCCGGCGTCGTCGCCACACCAGGGCAGAATCCCATTGTTATCAGGGCCGGCAAGGATATTCCCCTCCGGAGGTTTGCCAAGGTCCTCAACCGTATCTCGAGAGCAGCCTTCAGAAAGGTAAGCCTCCGGGCCGGATGGTCGGTTCAATGAGAGAAATCCACCTGTGGACAGCCATTTCCATCCTGGTGCATTCGTCCGTCATCCTGCTCCTGATGGCGACGCCGTTTACGATGAACAGGCCGGTCAAGGTGCTGGAGATCGATTTTTCGCTCATGAAGGGTCCTGCAAAGGGGGCTCCGCCGAAGGTCGAAAAGGGGATCGCTGGGGGGGGAAAGCGAATCCTTGAAGAGAAGACGATTCCCCGGAAGATGGTTGGGCCGGATCGGCCCGTTCAACAGAATCCGGAAACCGTTCCGGAGAAAGGGAGCGAGCCGCTTCCTCTGCCGACCGTTGCCCCCGCGTCGGAAGCCCGGGGTGAAACGGTCGTACAGGATGCACTGCCGGCCCCTACGGCGCTCTCCGGTACCGGTTCCCGGGGTACGCGAGACGAACCGGCCGGGGCGCCGGAAACCGGCCCGGGCCATTCCGGGCCGGAGAACCCCTCCCGGGAGGCGGACAGCGGATCCGCCGGCGGCGCGGGGAACGTTGAAGGCGGCGATAGCGGAACGGGCAAAGGCGGCGGGGCCATATCCGAAGAGGGCAAGGACTTCAGTTATATCCGGGATGCGGTCATGAAGAATATCGGCTATCCCGAGAGGGCGAGGCGGATGGGGCTTGAGGGAAAGACGCTCCTCACCTTCATGGTGCTGGAAGACGGGACCACAGGCCGGATCAGGGTCGAGAAAAGCTCGGGATGCCCGCTTCTCGACGACTGCGCAAAAGAGGGGATCGCAAGAACGGTGATTTCCCGGAGGGTTCCCTACCGGATCGTCGTTCGCCTCCCCATCACATTCACGCTCCGGATTTCAGGGAGTCGCGGAAGGGAGGTGATGGAAGCATCCCGGTGGTGAAGCGTTGATCGGAAAAGGCAGGAAAGAGAGGGACAGGGCCAACCTTGGCGGGGAAAACCCTGCCCCTCCATGGAAGAAAGCGATGCAAACGACACCGCCTCTCCGTTGCTCATTATAACTCAAGGAGGTGGTGAAAGAAAAGCAAGGAGGTCAGGATTGATGAGAAACGCTGCAAGAATCATAATCGGTTTCCTTCTGTGTATTTTCATCCCGGTGATATCGACGTGGGCGGAAGAGCCAAAGGAGGAGAAAGCGGTTTTGGAAGAAATCACCGTCGCAGGCGCACCGGGCGGCAATCCTGCGACTCCCGTGAATACCCGTTACGGAACCCAATACAATCTGGTGACCGATGAGCAGATCAAACAGCAAAACGCCTATGACTTCCAGTCCACCCTGCGCGATGTGCCGGGGGTCATGTTTCAGAGCAAAAACTTGATGGGGAGTCAGACCAGTCACAGCCTCTACATCCGCGGCCGGGGGGCCAGCCATCCCAGCCCCGACATTGCCGTCGAGTATGACGGCGTTCCCCGCTCTGGTGCGCTGTTCGGCCAGGTGCTGGGAGACGGCATCGCCGTCCCCACGATCGGAGGCATAGAGGTTTACAAGAGCCCGCAACCGTCTCAGTTCGGCAGCGGCTATGCATTGGTCAATGTCCTGCCCAAATATCTGACGGAAGAGGGTCAGGAAATTGTACTCAACGCCAGCGGGGGAAGCTACGGAACATTCACCGAAAGCCTCTCCGGCGGTGTCAAGAAGGGGCCGTATGACGGTTACGTGTCCCAGAGTTGGGCGTCCACAGACGGTCATGTCGACCATTCCCGTGCCCAGCAGCAGAGTTACTATGCCAATCTCGGCTATCAGCTCAACAGGGAGTGGAACATCCGGTTTCTGGCCAACCAGGTCAACAGCCAGACCTTGGCCTCCATGCCGGAGGTCAAGCCAACCGCAACCAATGGAGTGAGCTGGCCCGGAGCGGAACGCTATGATACCGACACCACGTTCGCCACGTTGACGCTGAACCACCAGTACGAGAAATTCAACGGTTATCTCAAGGCTTATTGGAACAGCACCGATTTCAACCTCCTTCAGGAGCTGACGAACGGCCAACGCTACGCCGGCGGCACCGGCGGCCTTCACTCCCGGCAGGAGATCAGGCAAAACGGCATCAGGGGCAGGGAGAAACTTCATCTGTGGTCGGGCGGAGAAATCCTGTTCGGTGCGGATCTGGATAGAAGCGACCTGAAAAATACCCAATGGACATACAGCGGGCTCGCGGTTGCCGGAATCAACGGCGGCCGGGCGGAAAGGGTCTGGGATTTCCCCGACACGACACTCTTTTCCCCCTATGCGGCCCTCAGCCAGACCGTCGGCCGCCCGGAAGGCTTCCATGTCATCCCCTCGGCGGGGTTCCGTTATTTTCATCACAGCGAGTTCAAGGATGACGCAGCTCCCCAGTTCGGTTTGGTGACGGGCTACGGAAATACCGATCTCAATCTCAATTACTCCCGGGGTGTCAACTATCCCTCTCCGGTCGTGCTGATGAACATGGTGCTCGAAAGCTCGCCGGTGAGCGATCCCGCCCGGTACTGGAAAGATATAAAGCCGGAAGTCGTGGATCACTGTGAAATGGGTTTAACCCACTCCTGGCCGAAAACCGCCTCGCTGGGGGCGACGGCTTTCTATGACAAAGGCAAGGACCGCGTCCAGGCATACATGTTCGGCGCCATCCCGACCCAGTTCAACGATCCCATCGGAGAATATGAGATCCGCGGTTTGGAACTCACGGGCAAAATAACCCCCTTGAAAGACCTGGAGTTCACTGCCGGCGCCACCTGGATGGAAGCCAAAGCCAAGGGGAGCGACGGCATCGAACGTGACCGGATGCCCTACACGCCCGGTTTCCAGTTTCAGGCCGGAGCCAACTGGAAGTTTCTGGAACGATACCGGCTCTTTGTCGATATGCAACACCTCAAGGATGTGTATGCGGGCACGAGCGCGCGGACCGGAACGTTCAGCTTCACGCAGCTTACCGATGCCAACAAGCTGGGCGCCATGACTTTGGTGAACGCCAAGCTGAGCTATCGGTTCGACTATAAACCGCTGCATCTGAGGGATTCGGAGGTCTCTGTGGCGGTCAACAATATTTTTGATCAAAATTATGAATACGCCAAAGGCTACAGCATGCCTGGAACAACCCTGTTTGCCGGCTTCAGCCTGAAATTCGAATAAACCCGCCCGGGCGGGTCGGGAGCGGCGTTCCCAAACGCCGCTCCCTTATTTTATGGGGGATCTATGCGGAACAGAAGGATTTTATTTTTCTGTATGGCAGCCATGGTGTTCCTGTCGATTTCGATCGGATTTTCCGGCGAGCCGCAGGCAGTAAAGGCGGAAAAGGTCCGTTGCGTTGTGACATCGGATACGATCCTGTCCGGGATGATCGCCTCGCTTCTGCCGCCGCAACGTTATCTTGTCGATGCGCTTCTGCCCCCGGGGCAATGTCCGGGCCACTATGACATCAAACTCTCGGACATCGAGAAGATAAAAAAGGCTAATTTGGTTGTTTCCTTCAAGGGGATGCCCTTCATGAACAAAACCGTGTCGGGTAGCGGGGCGCTGCTCCTCGTGGACTCAGATAACCGCAACTGGATGGCTCCGGATTCCTATTCCTATGGTTTGGGCCTCCTTGCCGACAAACTTTCTCAATATTTCCCCGACGACAAGGGAGCAATCCGGAGCCGCAGGGACGAGGCGATCGGCAAGGTGAATGCAGGGGCGAATTCGCTCATCAAAAAGATCAAGCGGATGGGAATCTCCGGGAAAGCGCTCATAGCCTCTTCCATGCAGAAAGAGCCGCTGGAATGGATGGGTTTTCGTGTCGTTGGAGAATACAGCAGACCGGAGGCGATATCTGCAAGGGAAATCGTAGGCCTCTCGAAAATCGGCAAGAGTCTGCAGGCAACGGCCGTTGTGGACAATCTTCAATCCGGACCCGACGCCGGAAAAGGAATCGCCGAAACACTGGGGGTGCCGCATGTTGTCTTGACGAATTTCCCATCGGAAAAAGGATATCTTGCCACACTCGAAGAGAATGTGGACACCATCGCAGCGGCAGTGATGCGAAAATGAACCGCGATCGCTAAAAGGGACGCAGGATGAGCAAATACATTATAGAACTGAACGGCATCACCGTCCGAAAATCAAAGGCGGTGCTGTTGGACGGACTCAACCTTAGCGTGTCGTGCAACGAGTTTGTCGGGATTATCGGCCCCAACGGCGCCGGAAAAACCACGCTGCTGAATGTCATCGCCGGATTCGAGAGGTTCGAGGGGACGCTCGGTCTTTTCGGACGGCGGGAATCGTGGCGGCGTTCCCGCAAAACCAGAGTGCGTATCGGTTACGTTCCGCAATCGTTCCCAATCGATCCTGCTTTTCCAATTCTGGCATCGGAGGCCGTGATGACCGGCGCAATCGGGAGGCTCGGGCTGTTTCGCCCGCCCGGCCGGCCGGAGAAGAAAAAGGCGATGCAACTCATGGAAATGATGCGCTTGGCCCATCTTGCCGAAAGGCCGCTGGGTCAGCTTTCCGGCGGCGAACGGCAGAAAGTGTCGCTCGCGCGGGCGATTCTCCAGCAGCCGGATATCCTGCTCATGGACGAGCCGACGGCCAATCTGGACATCGCTGTCCAGAAGGAGGTCTTGAACCTGATCGATGAGATTCACAAACAGGAACCCCTGGCGCTGCTTTTCGTTACACACGATTTCAATATGCTTCCTGCGACGATGCGCCGCGCCGTCTTACTGGATCATGGTAAAATCTTTTTTGACGGAGACGTCAACGCCGCCTTATCGGGTGATCGATTGAGCCGGTTGTTCCACTACCCGCTGGAGACTTTTGACCGCAACGGCAGGAGGTTCGTTTCCTATGGCTGAACATCTGCTCGAAGCGCTCACGTACCCGCCCATCCAACGCGCCGCCATTGCCTGCGTATTGTGCGGTGCAAGCTGTTCACTGCTGTCTGTGTTTGTGGTTCTGATGAGAATGCCGCTGATCGGCGTTTCGATGTCCCATGCAGCGTTTGCGGGCGCTGTATTGGGGTTGCTTCTTGACTTCAATCCTTTCTTAAGCGGTTTTATCCTCTGTCTGCTGGTGGCGGGAGTCCTCGGCCCGCTTTCGGATCGCACGGACATGGCCCCTGAGAACATGCTCGGCATCATGTTTTCTTTTCTGATGGGACTGGCGTTTCTCGGCATGGGCATTCTGACGAGGACCAAGGCCGGTGCCCTCAACCTGATGTGGGGAAGCCTCCTGTCTCTTTCCGGATCGGACATCGGGGTATTGATGGTGATCACAGCGGTCCTTGTCCTCTTTGTATTGCTGCTTTTCAAGGAGATTCGCTCCGTGATGTTTAACAGACGGCTTGCCGCCGCCAGCGGCGTGCCTGAACGGCTGATCTATTACGCGCTTCTGTTTCTCACCGGGGCTGTTGTTTCTTCAAACCTTGCAACCGTGGGAGGGCTCCTCATCTTCGCCCTGCTCGTGCAACCCGGGGCCACGGCGCTCCAATTGACATACAATTTGAAACACTTTTTCCTCATTTCCGTGGCTTCGGGGATCGGCGCCTGCGTTTCGGGCCTGGCCGTGTCTTACATTTTTGATCTTCCGTCCGGCGCGTCGGTGGTGCTTATGGCGACAACCATCTTTGCCGTTGCATACGTTTTTTCACCCAAACGCCGCTCGGCAAAACGGAAAGAAAGGAACAAGCTCCATGAAAATGGCACCCGATGAAATTTACCGAGCAAGAAAGCAATTCTTCAACGACCATGCGGAAATGTGGCGGGACATGTGGTACCGGGACCCCGCAACCGGTCGCCACGACAGGCATGCCAAGGACTTCGACCGTCTGTTTTCACTCCTGCCGTTGAAGCGGGGGGACAATGTTCTGGACGCCGGATGCGGGACCGGCGTGCTGGTTCCGTTCATCCTGGAACGGATCACGAAGGCCGGAATGCTCCACGAGCTGGATTTTGCAGACAAGATGATCGAAATCAACCGGAGGCTGCACAGGGAGGAGAACATTCGCTTCATCGTCGCGGAAGCGGAGCATGCGCCCCTGGATGAGGCCTCTTGCGACGGGGTGATCTGTTTCTCCAGTTTCCCGCATTTCCATGACAAGGCAAAGGCTGCTGCGGCGCTTTCACGCATTCTGAAGCCGGGCGGATTTTTCGCCGTGTCGCATTTCGATTCGTCGGAAGGGATCAACAGGCACCACGGATCGTGCCATGCCGTCATGCACGACCGCCTGCCTGACGAGGCGGCGATGCGCGCCCTGATGCGAACAGCAGGCTTGGGGATTGATGTGTTTATCGATCAGCCGGGTTTCTATTGCATGATTGCAAGAAAACAGGTCCGGCCGTAATTCCTGATGGTAGTTTCCCCGAAAAATTATAAAGATACGATTGTGCCCTCGCGGAAGGGCCATAAAATGCCCTTGACAGTCCCGGCGGACGTGCTATGAGGACTTAAAAACGTGGTACGGTGATCCGAATATGTCCGAACTGGTCCGCTTTGGCGTTTCCCTGGAAAAGCACCTCCTGGAGAGGTTCGATGCCCTCATCCGGGAGAGGCAGTACACTAACCGTTCCGAGGCGCTGAGGGACCTGATCCGCAGGGAACTGGTCCAGAGGGAATGGCGCGAGGGCCGCGACGTGGCCGGCGCGATCACGCTCATCTACGACCACCACCAGCGCGACGTCCTCTCCAAGGTTACGGATACCCAGCACGGGTTCCAGAAGGTGATCATCTCGACCCAGCACATCCACCTGGATCATCACAACTGCCTGGAGATCATCGCCGCCCGCGGGAAGGCCGAGGAGGTGCAGCGGCTGGCCGACGCCCTCAAATCCATCAAGGGGGTCCGCCACGGGACCCTCAGCATGTCGAGCACGGGCCGGGAGATCGGATAGTCGTATTATTTTTTTGTCAAAGCGTGCCACGAATTTGATACTCATGGCATCGCCGGGAAGGAAGAAAAGACCATGCATATGGCGGACGCCCTGCTCTCCCCCGCGGTGGGGACGACATTGTGGGCCGGATCGGTCGCGGTGGGGGGGTATGCTTCGAAAAAACTGAAGCGGGAGATCGATGATCGTCTGGTCCCGCTGATGGGGGTTCTCGGGGCTTTCATCTTTGCGGCGCAGATGATCAATTTCACGATTCCCGGAACCGGCTCGAGCGGACACCTGGGCGGGGGGATGATTCTCGCGATCCTCCTGGGTCCCCATGCGGCCTTCCTCGTGATGGCGTCGGTCCTGACGGTCCAGGCGCTCTTCTTCGCCGACGGCGGGCTGCTCGCGCTCGGCTGCAACATCTGGAACCTCGGGTTCTATCCCTGCTACCTCGTTTACCCCCTGCTCTACAGACCCCTGATCGGGGGGAGCCGGAATCCCGGACGCATCGTTGCCGTATCGCTCGTGAGCGCCGCTCTGGCCCTGCAGCTCGGCGCCTTTTCCGTCGTGCTGGAGACGCTCCTTTCGGGCAAGAGCGAACTGCCCTTCGGCGCTTTTCTGCTGCTGATGCAGCCGATTCACCTGGCCATCGGCATCGTCGAGGGTTTCGTCACGGCGGGGATCGTCAATTTCGTCCGGAGCGCCAGACCCGAACTTCTCGAAAGCATCACCGCATCGCTGCCATTGGGCGCTTCGATTTCGCTGAAGAAGGTCATCACGACGTTCGTGGCGCTGGCGGTGATCACCGGCG
The DNA here is from genome assembly GCA_021372695.1 of Deltaproteobacteria bacterium. The sequence continues at coordinate 36,497 of JAJFTY010000028.1, read as the reverse complement.
GGGCGCTCTCCTGGTTCGCTTCGAACCATCCGGACGGGCTGGAATGGTCCATCGAAAGGATCACGGGCAAGGGTGAACTCCCGGAGGCGGAGCACGGGATTGTCCCGGTTCTGAGGGGGATCCAGGAAAGGACGGCGTTTCTCCCCGATTACGGCTTCAAGCCGACGGGAAACGAGCCGAAGGGGGGGAAAGAGCCCGTCTGGCCCGGCGTCGAAGCGGGGACCTCCGCGGCCGGCGTCATCGGCGCGGCAATCGTTCTCGGCCTCATCCTGCTGGTCGGCGCGGGGATCCGGTCTTTCCGGGGAAGGAACGGTTGACGCGCGGATGACCTTCGATACGCACTATTTCGATATCGGCCGGCTCGACCGGCTCTCCTACAGCAACACCTTTGTCCACCGGCTGGATGCGCGCGTCAAGGTGATGGCCACGATGTTCTTTTTGTTCACGGTCATCTCCTTCCCCAAGTACGAGGTGGCCGGCCTGGCTCCGTTTTTCCTGTTTCCGGTTCTGCTGACGACCGTTGGCGAAATCCCGGCCCGGTTCATTCTCAGGAAGGTGCTGCTCGTTTCACCCTTTGCCGTCATGGTCGGCGCCTTCAACCCGTTTCTGGACACCGCGACCGTCGCCGTTCTCTCCGGGATCCCCATATCGGCCGGCGCCGTCTCCTTCCTTTCGATCCTCCTGAAGTGCGCGCTCACGGTCAGCGCGGCGCTCCTGCTCATCGCGACGACGTCGTTTCCCGGCGTCTGCCATGCGCTCAGGAAACTCGGACTGCCATCCCTGTTCGTCTCGCAACTCCTGTTCCTCTACCGCTACATCTTTGTGCTCATGGAGGAGGCGATGCGGATGACGCGCGCCCGGGAGATGCGCTCCTTCGGCTCCCGCGGCACCGGGATCAAGGTGGTCGTGCGTCTGATAGGCACCCTTTTCATCAGAACCATGGATCGTGCGGAAAGGGTCTACCGCGCCATGCTCTCCCGGGGGTTTCAGGGGGATATCCCGAGCATCGGGCGGACCCGCATCGGGACGGCCGATTGGGCATCCCTGGCGGCGATGGTCATGTTCCTCGCGCTCTTCCGCTTCTTCCGCGTGACCGAAGGGATCGGGCACCTCGTGCAGGGGGTTTGGCGATGAGCCACCACATCATCGAGTTCAAGGATGTCTGCTTCCGCTATCCCGACGGCACGGAGGCGCTCAGGGGAATCGGTTTCCGGATCACCCACGGCGAATCCGTCGGCATCGTCGGCGCGAACGGCTCCGGCAAATCCACGCTGATCCAGCATATGAACGGCTGCCTGCTGCCCGCTTCGGGGACGGTGACCATCGGCGATCTGACCCTGACCAAAAAAACGCGGCAGGAGATCCGCAGGAAGGTCGGGATCATCTTTCAGAACCCGGATGACCAGCTCTTCATGCCGACGGTCTTCGATGACGTCGCTTTCGGCCCCCTGAACCTCGGCATGGATGAGGCTGCCGTGCGGGAGCGGGTATGCCGGGCGCTCGGCATGGTGAACGGCCTCGACCTCCGGGACAAGCCGCCCCACCACCTCTCCGGCGGCCAGAAGAGCTCCGTCGCCATCGCTTCGGTCATCGCCATGGAGCCCGACATCCTCGCGCTGGACGAACCTGCGGCGAACCTGGACCCGAGGTCGAGAAGATCGCTGATCGCGTTTCTCAAGAGCTTTGCCCATTCCAAGATGATCGCCTCCCATGACCTCGACCTGATCCTCGATGTCTGTGAACGCTGCATCGTGATCGGAGCAGGCCGGGTGGTCGCGGACGGCCCGTCGACGGAGCTTCTCTCGAACCGGTCGCTCCTCGAGGAAAACGGCCTGGAACTGCCGCTCTCCCTCCAGCGGATCGATCGATCAGGCTGACCGACCGCCGGCAGCGAATATCGGATTGACATCCCGGGCCGTGCTGCTTACATTCTTTTTCGACGAGCGCCGCGCCGTCAGATTTCTGCGTTGCGGGAAGGATCGGCATGACCAAAAAACAAGGCGGGTTCCGCGATTTCTTCACCTCCATCCGGCTGGCGGTCGTCCTCTTGGGCGCCATCGGTGTGGCGGCGCTCCTCGGAACGATCATTCCCCAGCAGGAGGCGGCGGCAGCCTTTTCCGCGCGGCTTCATCCCGCGCTCCTCGCCGTCTTCCAGGCGCTCCAGCTCTTCAATGTCTACCACTCCGCCTGGTTCATCCTGCTGCTCCTCCTGCTGGCGGTCAATCTGGCGTTCTGCTCCTGGGACCGCTTTCCCGCAGCCTGGAGGCAGTTCCGCGGCGGGGCAGTGCCGGACGGATCGGCAGAGCTCGCGGATTTCCCAACCGAGCGGATCGCCGTATCGGAGAGACCGGCTGCGGAGGAGACCTCCCGGCTGGAGGCGCTGCTTCGCAAGCGCTACGGGCGCGTCAGGCGCTCGGACACGCCGAACGGATTTCTTCTCGCCGGAGGGAAAGGGGCCTTTTCCCGCTTCGGGGTCCTTATCGTCCACCTGGGCGTCTTTCTTCTGATTGCCGGCGGTCTTGCCGGCGCCGTTTTCGGGATCCGGGGCTATATCGAAATCGCGGAGGGGGATACCGTAAGCGCCATGCAACTCGGCGGCGGAAGGCCGGCCGAAACCCTTCCCTTTGCCATCCGCTGCGACCGATTTACCGTAGAGCACTACGATGACGGCGCCCCGAAGGTCTTCCGCTCCGACCTGACATTTCTGGAGCAGGGGAAGATCGTCCTGCAGGGTCCGCTCCTGGTCAACCATCCGATCGCCTTCGGCGGCCTGCGCTTCTATCAGTCAAGCTACGGCACACTGCCCGGCGGTCGTCTGGTGCTCTCCTATGCCCGCGGGGACGGGAAGGCCGATGAGCGGGAGGCGGCTGTCGGCGACCGTTTCGCCCTTCCCGGAGGGGAGGGCGAGGTTGAGGTGGTCCGCGCGGAGAACGATCTGATGCGGATGGGGCCGGCGGTGAAGCTCTCCGTCACGTCGCCGCGCGGGAATGTTCAGTTCTGGGTCTTCCAGAACATTGAACGGATCAAGGAGGCCAATCCCGGGCTGCTCGAACAGGTTCCGTTGATGAACCCGGGACTCTTCCCCCCTTATCTCTTCTCCATGCAGAAGAAGGGAGAGCGGTTCTTCACGGTGCTTCAGGCGACCCGCGATCCGGGCATCCCTCTGGTTGCCGCAGGCGCCCTCCTGCTGATCGCGGGACTCATGGTCACGTTCTTCTTCTCCCACCGCCGGGTCCGGATCGTTGTGGAGGAGAAGAAGGGAAAAAGCCGGATCGGGCTCGCCGGGTCGACCAACCGGGACCGGGTCGGACTGGAGAATGAGATGAACCAGCTGTGGGCGGAGATCGGGCGGACGGAGGGGCGTTCATGAGCGATACGGCGATTCTGAGCGGGGTGACCTTCGTCTATCTGCTCGCGTTTCTTCTCTACCTTGTCCGGATGGTCCGGGGGCGAGAGTCCTGGGGAAGCGCCGCCTCCTGGGTGGCCCGGGTGGGATTTCTCCTTCATACCGCGGCCCTCCTGCTGCGCTGGAAAAGCTCCTACGACCTCGGAATCGGCCACGTGCCGCTCGCGAACTTCTACGAATCGCTGATCTTCTTCGCCTGGGCGGTCCTGCTTTTTTACCTCATCTTCGAATGGAGAACGCGCAGCCGCAGCCTCGGCGCCTTCGTCATCCCCGTGGCCTTTCTCCTTTTGGCCTATGCCTCGATCTCGCCGGGCGTCAGCGGCCGGATCCAGCCGCTGATCCCCGCCCTGCAGAGCAACTGGCTTACCGTCCACGTCCTCACCTGCTTTCTGGGCTATGCCGCCTTCACGATGGCGTTCGCCGTGGGGATCATGTACCTGCTCAAAGGGAGGGTGCGGAAGGACGGAAAGGAGGAGGGGAGGTTCCTCCGTCTCATTCCGGAGGCGGGCGCACTCGAAGAGCTGCTCTACCAGGGCGTCGTCCTCGGTTTCGTGCTGCTCAGCCTCGGCATCCTGACCGGTGCCGTCTGGGCCCACTATGCCTGGGGCTCCTACTGGAGCTGGGACCCCAAGGAGACCTGGTCGCTCATCACCTGGATCGTCTATGCGGCGATGCTTCACGCCCGTTCCGTGCGCGGATGGCGGGGGCGGCGGATGGCCTGGATGGCGCTTCTGGGCTTCGCCTCCGTCCTGTTCACCTACCTCGGGGTGAACTACCTGGACAGCCTCCACAGCTATTTCTGATTTTTCTAACGGTTTCGAGCCATGCCGCGGCTGCCGGAAGAGATCCGCCGGCCGGGGCTCGCCTCCGAACCCTCACCCCTTTGCAAACTCGACGGCCAGGGGCGCCGTCATGGCGGGTTTCGCGGGATCATGTGATAGATCTTGTTCTGATTTCATTATATTGCGGCCGCTACGCTTGGCAAGATACAAGGCATCGTCGGCCCGTTTGATCAGCGATTCTTCCGTGTCATCCGGACGCGCAGCGGAAATGCCGGCGCTGACGGTGATCTTTCCCAGATGCTGACCCGTCTTCACATATTTCAATTGTACGCGGTCCAGGCTCTTGCGGATGTTGTCCGCAACGATGCAGGCCTTTTCCAGCGGGGTGTCCGACAGCAGGATGATGAACTCCTCGCCGCCGTAACGGCCGACAAAATCCTTGCCCTTGATCTCCTTGGAGAGCAGCGAGCCGATGAATTTCAGGATCTGGTCCCCGAGCAGATGGCCGTGCAGATCGTTAAATTTCTTGAAGTGATCGATGTCGATCATGATCGCGGAAAAGCCGATCCCCTCTTCCTGAAAGAACTTCAGGTATGCCGAGATCTTATGGTCAATGGCCTTTCGGTTGTACAACGACGTCAAGGGGTCGGTCAGCATCTCCTGCTGGGCTTTTTCCAGGTCTTTCTGGAGGTTCTCGGACTTCGCCTTGGTTTCCACCATATGTTCCTTGATCTGTTCGCTCGTCTGGATCACCACCACCGTAATCAGCATGAGTTCCGAGATCACCCGCTGGATCTCTGCCAGATCCCGGGCCCCTTTGAGCTGTGCCATCAGCCCCTTGAGCTTTTCGCAATAGTCGGACGTGGAATGTTCCGTTTGCAGGATCCTCTCCAGGACCTCCTCCAGAATTTTCCGGATCTCCTGCTGTGCGTCCTGAACCAGCCTCAGCCCCGCGTCCTTCCCGAAATGCCTCCGGAAAAGGTCGGCATTGACCTCTTCCGAGAAGGCGCCGCCCTTTTCGATGATGCGGCGGATGTCCGCATCCAGCTCCTCCCTGACGCCGAGCGCGTGTCCCAGCCAGACGAAATAGTTTTCCGGGCTGAGCGGTACGTTTTGCCGGGCCATCGCGGCCAGGGCCTTCTCGGCCATGGCGATGGCGGTGCCGTGATTCAATCGTGAACTCATGGGTGACTCCCTGGGGATGTAAGTTCAGGCTATCATTTCAGTTCGACTGGAGGATCGGGAGGATCTCGGGGCCGAAGCACTGCGAGCTATCGGCCGAGAGGAGTCCGCGTCCGGTCAGGGCTTCTTGGGATGGGGATTCCAGGCGCGCAAGGGCGACGAGCTGCGGATCCGAGAGCAGCATGAAACAGGCGCGGTTGAGCTCGCGCGCCTTTTCGAAACGCCAGCGGTAGAGCAGCCGAAGCCTCTCCCGCTGCTCGGAGGTCAGGTGGCCGTAACCGGGAAGCCGCCTGTGGCCCAGCCGGTCGAGCGTTTTCGGCCGCCAGACGACCGCCGTCATTCCGACGAATAGGTGTTTTGCCTCCTTCTCCACCCCCTTCTCGCGCAACGCGGCGTCCAGTTTCCGGTGAAGGCCGGGCAGGTGGGCCGTGTCGAGGGCGGCGTAGTCCAGTTGCGCCTCGGAGAGGGGGCGGATATCCCATCTCGACCGCTGCATCTTCTTTTCGAGGGTGACGCCGAGGTGAATCTCCAGAAGCGTGGAAAGGCCGAGCTGCTTGAAACCGAGGAGCGACGCGGCGCGGTGCGTGTCGAAGATGTTTCTGAAGCCGAAGGCGTAGTCCCGCTTCAGGATACGGATGTCGTTGTCTCCGGCATGGAAGATCTTGAGGATCTCGGGATCGAGCAGGACGTCGCCGAGGAAGGAGAGATCGAGCCCCTCGGCGAGCGGATCGATCAGCCAGGTGTGCTCTCCGACCTGGATCTGGAGTAGGCAGAGCTTTTCGTGGAAGTAGCGGAAGGAGTCGTACTCGGTGTCGAGGGCGATGACCGGGGCGGAGCGGATCGCCTTCTCGGCCTTCATGAGCTTCGCCGGTGTGTTGACGAATGTCCAACAATGATTATTCACGGCACCTTCTGCTCTCCCCTTGCATCATCCCGGCCCCTGCCGCATGCGGCTGAACGCCCCGTCGTTCGGGATTCGTCATTCCCCGGTATGCGGTCCTCTGCTGCAAGCCGCCCTGCGCTTCGATGGTTGAAATTTCCGGCGGCCATTCCCCGTGCGAAGTCCAGTGAGCCCTTATCAGACTTTTCAGCGGACCGCCATCTTTAATGTAAAATTGATGAGAAGAAATAGCGCCATGGCGGCGGAGACTCCCAGGTCGCGCCCGGAAAGCGCCAATTCGTGGAGTGCCGTCCGCGGGCCGCGCCGGTAACCCCGCGCCTCCATGGCGACGGCGAGTTCGTCCGCCCGGCGGAGTGCGGAGAGGAGCAGGAGCACCGTGAGCGACACGACGGCGCGGCTGCGAAGGGCCAGGCTGCCCGTCATGAAATCGCCCCCCCTTGCCATCTGCGCCATGCGCAGCCGGTCGTACTCCTCCAGGAGCATGGGCATGAATCGAAGCGCCATGGCGATCATCATGGCAATATCCTGCGACGGGACGCCGATGCGGGAAAACGGCCTGAGGAGCCGCTCGATCCCGCCGACCAGGCCCGCAGGGGGGGTCGACCTGGTCAGCACGGCGGCGGCGAGCACGAGACAGGCGAATTGCCAGGTGACGTAGATTCCCCGGGCGAGGCCTTCCCGGGTGATCCGGATCGGCAGCGGGTCGAGCCGGAGGATTGGATGCCCTTCCGTAAAGAAGAGATGGACGAAGAAGATCAGCCCCATGAACAGGGCGACGGGCTTGAGCGCCCCCGCGGCGTGAACCGCCTTCATCCGGACGGCATGGAGGACCGCGGCGAGAAAGACGCTGACGCAGAAGATCTCCGCCCCGGTAGCCGCAAAGATGATCATGCTGAGCGCGATGACGGAGAGGATCTTGATGCGGGGATCGAGGCGGTGAATGACCGTATCGTCCGGCTGATACTGCCCCAGATGGATCATAGCCCGCCCTCTTGCGGAAAACCGTCGAGGCCGATATCCGCCAGCAGATCCTCCCTCTCGAACACCTCTTCCGCGGCTCCGGCCAGGACCACCTCCCCGCGGTCCATGACCACCACCCGGTCCGCCCCGGCGATGTCCCGCATGTCGTGGGCGATGTGGATGATCGCCATCCCTCCCCGGTTCAGCCGGCGGATGATCTCCAGGATTCGCTGTTTCGCCGCCGGGTCGAGATAGGCCGTCGGTTCGTCGAAGGCGATATAGCGGGGATTCATGGCGAGGACGCCGGCGATCGAAAGGAGACGCTTCTCCCCCCCCGAGAGGGTGTGCGGGGCGCGTCTCTCCATGCCCGTCATTCCGACCATGGCCAGGGAGTCCTCCACCCGTCTGCGAATCTCGGCGGCGGGGAGGGCAAGGTTCTCGGGGCCGAAGGCCACGTCCTCCTCGACCGTCATCCCGATGATCTGGCTGTCCGGGTTCTGAAAGACCATGCCGACGCGCCGGCGGATCTCCCGGACAGAGGAGCCGTCGGTTGTCGCCATTCCGTCAACGCAGACCGTTCCGGACCGGGGGAACAGAAGGGCGTTCAGGTGTTTGATGAGGGTGGTTTTGCCGCATCCGTTCGGTCCGATCAGTGCCGTGTGCACGCCCTCTGGAATGTCCAGGGTGATTCCTTTGAGGGAGTCGGGGCCCTCGGCATCGTAGCGGTAGACAAGGTTTTCGACGCGGATCATAGGAGTCTCCCGCGGAGGCGGTCCCGGAGCTTGAGCGCGATCATCGCGGTGAGCAGAATCTTGACCGCGTCGCCCGGAAGGAAGGGGAGGACGCCCACGGCCAAGGCCTTCACCGGGTCGAGACGCGCGACCAGGGAGAGCTGGAGGACGCCCAGGCCATAGAGGACAGCCGTTCCCGCGACGAGCGAGAAACAGAGCCACGCGAAACCGGGACGATCCTTCAGAGCGGCCAGTTTGCCGATGACGAATGCGGCTGCGACAAAGCCGATCAGGTAGCCGCCCGTCGGGCCGAAGAGGACCCCGAGCCCCGCCTTTCCGCCGGCAAAAACCGGCAGGCCGATGATGCCCAAAAGAAGATAGACGATCTGGCTGAGCGCCCCGAGGCGAGCCCCCAGAAGCGCGCCGGCCAGGCCGAGAAAGAGGGTCTGGAGGGTGATCGGCACCGGCGGGAGGGGGATGACGATGTAGGCCCCGACGGCGGTCAGCGCCCCGAAGAGCGATGCGTAGACCATGCCGCGCAGGGATGCCTCTTCCGGGTTCATTTCTTCTTCCTCCCCTTTCCTCGCCGCAGTGCCGCGAACATACTTCGTGTCCACAGGCCTTTCAACTCTTTTCCGCCCGCGCGCCGAGCCATTCTCCAATCCAGAGGCAGAGCCGCATCAACAGGCTGCGATGATGGGACGTGAAAGGGACTCCGAGAAGCGATCCAGTGATCTCGCTCCTCTCCACACTCTCCAGGATGATCGGCCGTTCTGCCGGACCCGCGGGATCGATCCGGTAGCGGTAGATGATGCCCTTGTGGTAGTGGTAAGGAGGACGGCTATGGTCGAAGGCATCGATGGAGGTAGCCTCCGGTGCGGATCTCCGGCCGGCGGACTCCCTGTCCGCCGATGCCGCCGTCGTCGGGCCTCCGTCGGCGCATCCACGTTCGAAGGCGAGATAGTCCCGGTGGTATTGGTCGACGAAATGACCGTACGCATCCGGGTCGATCCGGAAATCCTTCACGGTCAGCCCGGAGCTCTTGATCTCTTCCCTGCCGGGCAGGACATCCACCACTCGCAGCATTCGGCTCTTCTCCTCTTTGGCTTCCCCTCCGGCGTCTCCTCGGGCGGGAAGCCGGCGCACTTTGGAAGCCGTTTTTCCGGGAAAATGGCCCCCCGGAGCTGAACATACTCATATAATGACAAAATTCTCTTGACAAGAGATAAATTGTCATTTATTTAAGCCCGTGATTCGAGGGACTACCCTCAGAACAACCATCTTTAGAAAGGAGGTGCCCAGATGAAGAAGATACTTGCTGTCCTTATTTCTCTGTTTTTCGTAGCGGCGTTATCCTTCGCAGTTGTCGGGTGCAAGAAAGCCGAAGAGCAGAAGCCCGCTGAGACGGCTGCTCCGGCCGCGGCTCCCGCGCCTGCCCCGGCTCCCGAGGCTACACCCGCTGCTCCGGCGGCCCCCGCAGCTCCGGCTGCCCCTGCTGCACCGGCGAAGTAAGAGAAGTTTCCACTGTACAAAAAAAGACCGGTCGAACAGAAATGTTCGGCCGGTTTTTTTTGGAGCCGCGCAGTCACTGCGAGGCGAAAAAGACTGGACAACCGGTGCAAGAAGGTCTATGGACCAAAAATTATTTTACGTATCACCTGTTGTCATGAGGTATCCATGAGGTTCGATATTGCCAAGAGCGGAAGCGGTCTCGTCTATGAGATCCGCCATATCGTAAACGTTGCCAACCGGTTGAAGCAGTCAGGCGTGGACGTCATCTGGGAGAACATCGGCGATCCCGTGCAGAAGGGCGAGAAGGTTCCGGAGTGGATGCGGGAGGTCCTCGCCGATCTGCTGCGCGAAGATAGAACCTACGGCTACTCCCCGACGAAAGGGATCGCCGAGACCTGCGAATTCCTGGCCGAGAGGGTCAACGGCCGGGGAAGGGTGCAGATCACGCCGCAGGATATCATCTTCTTCAACGGCTTGGGCGATGCCATCGCCCGCGCCTACAGCGCGATTCGCCTCGACGTCCGGATCATCATGCCGGAGCCGACCTACTCCACCCACCTGCTCGCGGAGGTTCACCACGCCTCCTTTCCGCCGAACACCTACCGCATGAACCCCTATTGCGACTGGTCTCCGGACATCAACGAGCTGGAGCGGAAGGTGAAGAGCCACAAGGCGATCGTCGGCATCCTCGTCATCAATCCGGACAATCCGACCGGCTATGTCTATCCGGAGGAGACGCTCCTCAGGATCGTCGACATCGCCCGCCGCTACGACCTCTTCCTGATTTTCGACGAGACCTACCATAACATCATCTTCAACGGGAAGAAGACCGTTCCGCTCTCCGACATCGTCGGCGATGTTCCGGGCATCAGCATGAAGGGAATCTCCAAGGAGTTCCCCTGGCCCGGCGCCCGCTGCGGATGGATGGAGATCTACAATGCCGACAAGGATGAGACCTTTGCCCGCTACATCGATGCCATCCTGACCCAGAAGATGTCGGAGGTCTGCTCGACGACCCTCCCGCAGATGGCGATCCCCCGGATCATGACCCACCCCGAGTACCAGCCCTACCTGCAGGAAAGGCTCCGCCACTACGAAAAGCTCTCCAACATCGCCTACGGGCTCCTCAAGGACCTCCCCTACGTGATGGTGAACCGGACCTGCGGCGCGTTCTACATGACGGTCGTCTTCAACGAGGCGGTGCTCAACAATCGCCAGAAGCTCCCGATCCTTCAGGATGACGTCCGCGGATACATCGAGGGGCTCGTGGCGGAGCCGATCGAAGCCGACAAACGCTTCGTCTATTACCTCCTGGCTGCGACGGGAATCTGCGTGATTCCGCTCACCTCCTTCTTTACTGCTCTTCCCGGTTTCCGGATGACGCTCCTCGACCGGGACGAGGCGAAGTTCGAGCACGTGGTCCGCACGCTCGCCGAGATGATCGTCGCCTACGTGGAATCGGCCTGATGGGAGCCGGAGAGGAGAAGTCGATGAAGACGGGAATTCGCGCAGTTGCGGACGGGATCGTGATGATCACGCTTCCGATGCCGTTTCGCCTGAAGCATGTCAATGTTTTTGCCTTTCCGGAAGGGAGCGGCTTCACGCTGATCGATACCGGCCCCAACCTGCCGGGGGTCCTGCCGGCGCTGGAATCATCGCTTGCCGAGATCGGGCTCAAGGTCGAGGCGTGCCGCCGCATCTGGGTCACCCATTTTCACATGGACCACTGCGGTCTCGCCGGTATCATCGCGGACCGTTCCGGCGCATCCGTCTATCTTTCGGCGATCGAGGAGCGGACCCTCAGCGGCCTTGCCCGGCATGAGGAGCGCATCGGGCGCCTGAGGGATTTCGTACTGGAAAACGGCCTCGACGACGGGACGATGGAGATGGTGAGCCGGGCGTTTTCCGCATTCCGCACTGCCACGACGCCTTTCCATGCGGCAGGCAGCCTTGCCGACGGGGACCGTCTGACCGCCGGCGGCAGGCCCGTCGAGGTCGTAGGAACCGCGGGCCACAGCCGCGGCCACCTTTCACTCTTCCTGCCCGAAGAGCGCTTCCTGATCGCGGGGGACCACATCCTACCCCACATCACGCCGAACCTCAGCCCCGATCTGGCAGAGCCGGCCTTCCGGCCCCTGGAGAGCTTCCTCTCCTCCCTGGCCCGGGTCGAGGCGCTGCCGGTCGGGATGGTCTTCCCGGCCCACGGCCGCCCTTTTTCCGATCTGACCGGGAGGATCGCCGCCATGCGGGAGCACCACCGCGAAAGATCTGGACTCGCCCTCCAGGCGCTCGCAGACGGGCCGCGGAGCAGCTACGAGGTATCCCGGTTCATCTTCGGGGAGATCGACTCCCCCTTCGACCGGTTGCTCGCCCTGAACGAGTCCTATATCCATCTCATCCAGCTGGAGCACGAAGGATTCATCCGTCGGGAGAGGCATAACGGCCTCTACCGGTTTGCACAAATCCATCCCTGAAAAAACGAACCGGAGCTTCCGTCCGTGGCATCTGCCGCCGGACACGGGAAGCTTATTTTCCACAGTGCGCAAAAAAGTCGGCACGCTGTCAGCTCTTCTTTTCATCCGTCAGGATCAGGCGGGGCAGCAGGAGAACACTCAGCATCGTCAGACTCCCCACGAGGATGAAGGCCGTGCCGAAGGCCCCCCGGTCGCCGAAGATCCCGAGGATCGTCGGCGTCAGCCCGCCGCCGAAGGGGTAGGCGATCAGCATCGTGAGCGAAACGGAGAGGTTCCGGCCGCCCTGCGGCAGGATCCGGGAGAGGATCGTGAAGCCGGCGGGGAAGAAGCAGACCGTCAGCATGGGCTGGAGGAACACCATCAGGAGCACCCAGCGGCCGGGAAGCAGGCCGAGGAGGATCGTCATCAGCCCGATGAAGAGCATGACAGCGGTGATCATCGGCTTCGGGCCGATCCGGTCCGAGATCCAGCCGGAAACCAGGGCCATGACGAAGAGCGGGACCCGGGAGAGGCCGATCAGCGTGTTGGCGAGCTCCCGGTCGATCCCGCGCTCGGAAACCAGATAGAGCGGCATCATGCTGTACAGGCCGATCGTGGAGCTGATCGCGAGCGCAAAGAGAAGGCCCATGATCCAGAAGGCGGGCTTCGCGGCCAGCAGGCGGATGTTGCCGAGGGTGGGGGCCTCGCCCTTGAAATTCCCGCCGGGTTTCAGGCGGGAAAACACCAGCCCCAGAATCAGGGACGCGGCGCCGATCAGGATGAGGATCTGCTGCCAGCCGCAGACCAGAAGGAGCGCCTCGACGATGAACGGAGCGAGGATGAAGGAGAGGGTGGGGGCGAACTCGTGGAAGGCGAACGCCTTCCCCCAGTGGGTCGGCGGAATCGCGGCGGTGATGGTCGTGGCTCCCGAGGGGAGGTAGAGACCGGTGGCGAGTCCCAGGAAGACGAGGCCGAAGCGGATCGCCCAGAGGCTTTCGCTCGCCGCGATGAAGAAGAAGGCGCAGCCCCCGACCACGGCGGAAATCACGATCGTCCGCCGGTGCATGAGCCTCGATGAGACGAACCCCGAGCCGAAAAGCCCGGCGGAAACGCCCAGAGCGATCATCATGAAGAGGCTGCCCGAAATGGCGTGGTTGAGGCCGAGTTCCCCTTCGATGACCGGCATGAGCGGCGCCAGGATGACCCGGAGCAGCATGTTGAAGAAAAAAATGCCCGTCAGGAGAGAAAGCAGGAACATCTGAGACTTCCGGGAGAGGGAGTCGTCGGTCATGACCCGGTCTCCGGGCGGTTCATCGCCATTCGTTTCCTCCCCTCCCCGAAGAGGACCTCCATCCCGTCTCCCGCGATCGATTCGACGAAGCCGCGGCCGAAGGTCGGGTGGTTGATCACGTCGCCCTTCTCGTAGCGCTCCGTGATTCGGTAATCCCAGATGACGACGTCCGGCGTGATCGCCGCATTTCGCGCCTCCCACTGCCTCGCGTCGGCCGGGCGGACCGTCCGTGTCCGGGCCGCAGGCGCCGAACCGCTCCGCCGAAGGGCCGGAACCGGGCGCCCCTTTTCCGGCGCCGGTCCCCGAAAACGGTGCTCGGCCCCGCAGGTCTTGCACTTCACGCCGCCGATCCGCCCCCCCACCTCATACAGGACGATGTGGGCCAGGGTGAGCTGGCACCGCGTACAGAACGCATCGATATTTCTTCCCACCTGTGACAAGCTTGAAAAACCCCTTTCCTTGAGACCTTCGAAAATCCTCATCCCTCCGCGCGCGTCCGGGATCCGATTCCCCGGTTGTCTCTCCCGATGATTCGTGTCCGCCCTTTATCACGACGGTGCGGGTTTGCAAACCGCTTTGTGGGCGCCCCACCGTCCGGGAGCGCGAGCGGCGGATCGGTCCGGAACGGCCGGTTTTCCCGCTGAAACCGGGAAAGGATGGCCGGGGCGGCGGTTCACATCATCCCGTATTTCCGGAGCTTCTGGTGGAGGGTCCGCCGGGTGATGCCGAGGCGGCGCGCGGCTTCGCTCTTGTTGCCGCCGGCCGCGGCAAGCGTCCGGAGAATCGTCTCCCGCTCGACCTGTTCGAGGGATTCGGCGGTTCCGGCGTTCGTTCCCGCGGCCGTCTGGCCCGGAGTCGCCGTTGCCCCGGCCGGGTCGACGGGGAGCGGCGCGGCCCCGGCGATCCCCGCGGAGGCGGGCGAGGGAGGGGGCGCCGGTCCGGCGGCGGACGGTTCCGGAGTGAGGAGCGAGAGCTCCTCCTCGCCGAGGTATTCGCCCCGGGAGAGGACGACCCCGCGTTCGACCGCGTTCATCAATTCCCGGACGTTGCCCGGCCAGGGGTGGCGGAGCAGCCGGTCCATGGCCTGCGGGGTGAACCCCCGGATCGTCTTGTGGTTCTTCTCGGCAAAGCGCACGAGGAAATCCTGGGCGAGGAGCGGGATGTCCTCGATCCTCTCGCGGAGAGGCGGCACGCGGAGCGTGACCACGTTCAGGCGGTAGAAGAGATCCTCCCGGAACCGTCCGGCGGCGATCTCTCTGAGCAGATCGCGGTTCGTTGCCGCGATCAGACGGACATCGACCGCGATCACCTCCTCGCCGCCCACGCGGGTGACTTCCCGCTCCTGGATAACGCGCAGCAGCTTGACCTGCATGCCGAGCGACATCTCGCTCACCTCGTCGAGAAAGAGAGTCCCCCCGTCCGCCTGGCGGAACTTCCCTTCGCGGCGCCGGTCGGCCCCGGTGAATGCCCCCTTCTCATGGCCGAAGAGTTCCGACTCCAAGAGGGTCTCGGTGATCGCCGCGCAGTTGACCTTGACGAATGGCCCCTCCTTCCGGAGGCTGTTGAAGTGGATGAGCCCGGCGATCATCTCCTTGCCCGTTCCCGACTCCCCGGTGATGAGAACCGTCGCCTCCGAGGGGGCTACCTGGGCCGCGGTGTCCAGGAGCCTGACCATGGCGGCGGAGCGGCCGATCATGTTCCGCCGGTCGAAGCGGTCGCCCAGGCTCTCCTTCAGGAGGAGATTCTCCTCCTTCAGGCGGCTGTGCTCCATGGCCCGCTCCAGGGTGAGGCGGAGCTCGTCGAAATCGAGCGGCTTGGTCAGGTAGTCGTAGGCCCCCGACTTCAGCGCTTCCACCGCCGTCTCCACGGAGGCGTAGGCCGTCATGATGACGACAGGGATGGAGGGGTTGAAGGCCTTGATCTCGGCAAGCGCCTCGAGGCCCGAAACCTTGATCATCCGGATGTCCATCAGGATCAGGTCGAAGGGCCGGCTCTGCACCGCGGCGACGGCGCTCCCGCCGTCGTCCGCCTCCGTGATCGCATAGCCCCAGCCGGAGAGGAGCGTCCGGAGCATCGTCCGGTGGGCCAGGTCATCGTCCGCCACGAGAATGGTACGGATTGCCTTCATGAATAAATCACCCTTTCGTTTCCGTTCCGGTCGGCAGGAGAATGACGGCCGTCGTACCGCGGCCCGGTTCGCTCTCCAGATGGACCTCCCCGCCGTGGGCTTCGACGATCTTCTGAACGATCGCGAGCCCGAGCCCCGTTCCCGAAGACCGGGTCGTGAAATAGGGGTCGAAAACCCGGGGGAGCGCATCTTTGGGAATGCCGATGCCGGTGTCGGCGACCGCCACCCGGACGGTCCCGGCGTCCTGCACCGCGAGGGAGACCCGGAGAAAGCCGCCTGCATCCATCGCGGCGATGGCGTTCAGATAGAGGTTCAAAAAGACCTGGGTCATCCGGTCGGCGTCGAGGGGAATCTCCCCGATCTCGGCCAGATCGGTTTCGACAGCGATCCCCTTCTTCTTCGCGTCGCCTTCGACCATCCTGAGCGCGTGACGGATCACGGCCGGAAGCGAGGCCGGGACGCGCGCCATGGTGAGCGGCCTCGCGAATTCGAGAAGCTGCGTGATAACCCGGTTCAGGCGGTCCACCTCCCGGATCATCACCTCCGCCGTCTCCCGGTCTTCGGGGTTGTCCCGGTAACGCTCCCGGAAACAGGTCGCAAACCCCTTGATCGAACTGAGCGGATTCCTGATTTCGTGCGCAATGCCGGCGGCCAGGCTTCCGAGCGACGCGAGGCGCCGGCTCCGGGCGACCTCTTCTTCGAGGCGGCGCGTTTCCGTCATGTCGCGGAAGAGAAGCACATGGCCGGCCGGAGTGTCGTCCTCCTCGCGGAGCGTCGCCGCGATCAGCTCCAGAGGGATGGTCCGGCCGCTGGCCACGGCGCAATCGATCTCCCGTTCGATGAGCCGCCGCCCCTGGGCAACCTCCAGGTAAAGCTCGCCGCATTGCCCGGGAAGGATCTCCCGGGCGGGCTTCCCGATCACCTCCCCTGCTGTGGCTCCGAGGATCGATTCGGCCGTCTGGTTGAATGCCGTCACCCTTCCCCCCGGGTCGGTCGCAATCAGGCCGATCGGCATGTTCTCGACCAGGCTGTCGGAAAAGGCCTTGATCCGGGAGAGTGAACTCCGCGCGGTGCGGTAACCCTGGGCGAGGAGGAGCGAGACGATACCCGCAGAGCCGATCAGGAGGAAGAGGAGCGCCATCCAGATCGTGTGGCGGATATCCTCTTCGTGGGCCGCCTCGATCGGCCCCATGTTCAGGCCGACGAAGATGACCAGCCCCTGCGCGGGGGCCTCGGATCCCGGAGGGGGTGCACCCGGAGAACCCGGCGGGGGCGGTACAGCGGCTCCCCGGGGAGGCGGTCCGGGGGGTGGCGCCGGGAAGGGCTCGAAAAACGCGGGAGGAAGGCCTCGCGCCGGCGCAAACCGCCGATAGACCTCGAAGGTGTCGGCCCCTTCGCTGTTGGGAACCTGCCTCCAGGCGGGTTTCTCGGAGCCGGCGATTTTGGTCAGGTCGAGGTCCTGGCCGTAGGAGGTCCCGATCCGTAGGGGATCGCTGTCGGCCAGGATGGTCCCCTGGATATCGGTCACGATCAGGTAGTCGATGTCCGGCTGCTCGGCCGTCTCCATGAGGAGCTTCTGAAGTTGGAAGCCGCCCCACCTGAGCCCGATTCCGGTCCTGGCGCCCGCTTCGAAAGAGCGGATCAGCGCCGCCCCCTTTTCCAGGAGGAGCCGCGTGGTCTGCTCCTTCTGACGGTTGATGTTTTCCAGGGTCATGAAGATGAAGATGGGGACGAGAATGATCACCGCCCCGATGATCAGCCAGGGTGGGATGACCGCCCAGAACAGCTTGCTGCCGCGTCGCCTCTCCTTCATATCCCTTCCCCGTGATTTTTCCATTCCTCTGAAGCTGATGCGCCCATGCCTGGATACTTGTTAGGCAATTGGATACCACAAGTGGATACTTACGATCCATTTTTCTTTTTGGCGATGGGATCTCCGCCAAGGCGCCGTCAAAAATAAATCAATGATTCGTGATGTATACAAATAATCGGTCAACTGGCACGGCTGTTGCTCTGGAGAGAGGCAAAAGAGAGACCGCGGGCCGGAAGCGGGCCTTGCGGCCAGGGATCAAGAGCAGATCACGATATTCAAAAGGAGAATGAACATGAAGAAAGTAACGTTGACACTCATGGCCGCGCTATTGATCGCGGCAGTTGCAACCTCGGCCTTCGGTTTCGGACGGGGCCCGGGTTACGGTCCCTGCGCAAGGGGTGATTTTCAGGGACCGGCCGGGCTGAACCTGACGGCGGATCAGTCGGCGAAGCTCAAGGAGATGCGCGAGGCGCAGTGGCAGGAGATGAAGCCCCTGCGGGACCAGATGTTCGCCAAGCGGGATGAACTCCGCAAACTCTGGCTGCAGCCCACGCTGGACCAGGAGAAGATCGTGGCGGCCCAGAAAGAGATGCGCGTCCTCAGGGATCAGATGCAGGACAAGATGACCGCTCATCGTCTGGAAGCGGCTAAAGTCCTGACGCCGGAACAGCGGGAGAAGATCGGGACCTTCATGCAGGGTGTCCATCACGGCCGCGGTTTCGGTCCCATGCACGGCGGTCCCGGAGGGCCCGGCGGAGCGGGCTGCTTCGGCGGCGATTCAGATTTCGGCCCGAAAAAGTAAACCGATCCAATAACAGGGGGATCATCCGTCAACGCCTGTCGCCCTCCTTGCAGGACGAGGGTGATCCCCCTTTTCCCACCCCGCCTTCCTTTCCCTTGAACTCATCCCCGTGCCGGTGATAGAACAGACGCAAGCGACGTTCCCCGGGCAGCCCCGAGAAAAGGGCATCCCGCATTGTTTCCCATAAAATCATCATTCCCGAGGATCGATCATGACGTCCGATCTGAACCCTTTTGCTGTGACGCCCGATCGGGGGCGGATAACGGCCGAGGCCGCTGACTTTGTCGAAACCGTCCGGTTCGGTGACATCCCCGGGGAGGCGCTCCGGATCGGAACGCGCTGCCTGCTCGACGGCCTCGGCCTCTTCGTCGCGGGATCCCGGGAGCGGGCCGTGCAGCTGCTGATCGCAGAGGCGCTGCAGACCGGCGGCCGGCGTGAAGCGCTCCTTCTGGGATGCGGCGGCGCCCGGGTTCCGGCCCCCATGGCCGCCCGCGTGCTCGGCACGGCGGGGCATGCCCATGACTGGGATGACAGTCAGGTGAGCCGCGATTCGGCACACGTCTACGGGCTGCTGACGCACCCGACCGTTCCGGCCTTGTCGGCTGCCCTGGCGACGGCGCAGACGCTGGGCAAGGTCGACGGCCGGACATTCATGCTGGGCTTCCTGACCGGGTTCGAGGTGGAGTGCAAGATTTCCGAATGGATGCTGCCGAACCACTACCTGCGCGGCATGCACTCGAGCGGCACCGTCGGCACCTTCGGCGCCTACGCAGCAGCGGCGAAGCTGATGGGCCTCAAAGGCCGGGATCTGCGCAGTGGATTCGGGATTGCCGCCAGCTTTGCCGCCGGGATCCGATGCAATTTCGGAACCATGACCAAGCCTCTCCATGTCGGCCGGGCCGCCGAAAATGGCGTGACCGCCGCGCGGCTGGCGGGAGCCGGGTTCACGGCCGATCCGGATGCCCTGGACGGTCCCTGGGGTTTTCTTGCCGTGCAGGGCGGAGGCGTCGGCGCCGGAAAAGTCGCGCAGGGCTTTGGAAAAACCTGGTCCATCGTGGACCCGGGCGTCTCCATCAAACCCTACCCCTGCGGCGTGCTGACTCACCCCACGATCGATCTGATGCTGAAGCTCGTTACGGAGCACGACCTGAAGCCCGGCGAAATCGAAGCGGTTCGAGTCTACGCGGGCACAAATATCCTCAATCCGATTCGCTACCCCGTCGCCGCAAACCACCTCCAGGCAAAATTTTCACTGCCGGCCGCCCTCGCGATGATCGCGCTCGTGCGCAGAGCGGGCAAGCGGGAGTTCTCCGACGCCTTTGTCGGTTCGGAGGCGATGCAGGAGATGCAGCGGCGCATATCGACCGAGCTCGACCCGGAGATCGAAAAGATGGGCTTCGACAGGATGCGGTCGCGAATCGCCATCCGGTTGAAGCAGGGGCGCGTGATCGCCGGATGGGCGGACGAGCGCTACCGCGGCGGACCGGATCATCCGCTCAGCGACGGGGGACTGGAGGCCAAGGTGCGCTCCTGCTGCGAGGGCGTTCTGGATGAGGGGACCCAATCGGTTTTGATCGAGACGGCGCGGTCGGTTGAGCGATTGAACGACGCCCGGAAACTGATGGGGATCATAAATTGCATAAGCGAAATGAAATAGCTCTTTTGAGTTTGACCCGAGTCCGATGTCCATCGAGAACTATTTTTCATCTTTTCATATATGGTTTTTCTTAGTAGAAACGGGTTTAGTTTTTCATGTTGTTTGTGGACAGATGATTTAACGGATTCCCGGTGAGGGGGATCGCGTGATTTCCCGCCAGGGGTTCCGTCCGGTTTCTTGACGGATAGGAGCGCTGTTGTCTTTATTTTTTTCACCTGGATGCTCCTGGTCTTTGTGGACATGCATCCGGGGAACCATTAAACTCAAGGAGAAACAAAGTGGATGCACTGGATCAAGTGAAAGAGGGCGTGATCTCCGGCAGCGTGCCGCAGACCCTGGCCGGGATCGATGCGGCGATCGCCGCGGGAACAGCCCCGGGCGAAATCATTCAGACGAGCCTGATCGGAGCCATGGCCGTGGTGGGCGAGCAGTTCAAGAACTGTGAGATTTACGTGCCCGAAATGCTGATTGCCGCGCGCGCCATGAAGGCCGGCCTGGAGAAGCTCAAGCCGCTGATGGTGGGCCAGGATGTCAAATCGCTTTCCACCGTCGTCATCGGAACGGTGAAGGGAGACCTGCACGATATCGGGAAGAATCTGGTCGGGATCATGATGGAGGGGGCCGGCTGCAAGGTCGTGGATCTGGGCGTCGACATCGCCCCGGAAAAATTTGTCGAGGCCGTAAACCTCCACAACCCGGAATTCCTGGGCATGTCCGCGCTCCTGACGACGACGATGCCCATGATGAAGGAGACGATTGCGGCGCTGGAAAAGAGCGGGAAACGCGGCCTTGTCAAGGTGCTGGTCGGCGGGGCCCCCATCAGCCAAAAATTTGCCGATGAGATCGGTGCGGACGGATATGCCGCCAATGCGGCCGAAGCGGTCGACAAGATCAAGGCCATGATCCAAGGATAGGAGCCGTGCGGAGAAAAAGCGCCTTTTCCTGCACCATCATGCGCGGAGGAACGAGCAAGGGGATTTTCCTGCGGGCAGAAGAACTCCCGCAGGATCCCGGCCTCCGGGAACGGATCATTCTGGCCGTTTTCGGCAGCCCCGATATCCGCCAGATCGACGGATTGGGCGGAGCGGATTCGCTCACGAGCAAGCTTGCGCTCGTCTCTGCGGCCCACGAACCCGGCCGGGACGTCGACTACACCTTCGGTGCCGTGGGGATTGACCGGGCCTTCGTGGACTACTCCTCGAACTGCGGGAACATCAGCTCTGCGGTGGGGCCCTACGCGATCGACCGAGGGCTCGTGAAGCCGGTCGCCCCCTTCACGACGGTCCGGATCTACAACACCAACACCCGGAAGATGATCTACGCGAAGGTCCCCGTGAAGGGGGGCAGGGTCGTCTCGGAGGGAGATTACGAGATTGCCGGCACCCCGGGATCCGGCGCCCGGATCGAGCTGACCTTCATGGACCCCGCAGGCGCGGTGACGGGAAGGCTTCTCCCCACGGGCCGTGCCACGGATGAGATCGAACTGGCTGCCGGGGAGCGGTATGCGGTGACGATCGTCGACGCCGGAAATCCGACCGCCTTTGTCCGGGCGGAGGAGCTGAACCTCATCGGGGACGAGCTTCCGGCGGCCGTCGATACGGACCGGGATCTGCGGGCCCGGCTGGATGCGATCCGCCGGAAGGTGGCCGTACTCGCGGGGATTCCGTTCAGCGAATCCATGCCGAAGATCTGCTTCGTCGCCCCGGCCCGGGAGTACCGGACCGCGGCGGGAAGGGTCGTCGGCGAGGGGGAGGTCACCCTGCTCGCCCGCGTCATGGCGATGGGAAAGATGCACAAGGCCTTCGCCCTCACCGCGGCCGTTCCGGCGGCCATCGGGGCGATCCTCCCCGGTTCCGTGGTGAACCGGGCGGCCGGCGGGGAGCGGACGGCGGCGGAGCACAAGATCATCATCGGCCATCCCTCAGGGGTGATGGATGTCGCGGTGGAGGTCCGGTTCGAAAAAGGGGAGCCGCGCATCGTGAGCTGTACGGTGGGCCGGACCGCCCGCAAGATCATGGAGGGGCGCGTCTATATCCCCGCGTCCGCCTATGCCGCGGCGGAATGACGGTTCCACCGGGGCTTGTCGCAATTTGAGCTGACGGGAGCAAGGAAGGAGCTATGAGAGAAATCGAAGCGAAAAAGGTCACGGAAACCGTTTCCGGCCTTCTGCAGGAGGCCTGCTACAACCTCTCGGCGGATGCGGTGGCCGCGCTGAAGGCAGCCGCCGAGAAGGAGGAGTCCCCCGTGGCGCGAGGCGTGCTCGGCAAGCTCCTGGAAAATGCCGACGCTGCCGTGCGCGACAACATCCCTCTCTGCCAGGACACGGGCATGGCCGTCGTTTTTCTGGAGCTGGGCCAGGAGGTCCACATCGTCGGGGGCGATCTCTACGAAGCGATCCAGGAGGGAACCCGCCGCGCCTACGGCGAGGGATACCTGCGCAAATCGGTCGCGGAGAGGCCCTTTTCGGCGAGGACGAACACCAAGGACAACACGCCCGCCATTATCCACACCACCATCGTCCCCGGGGACCGGCTGAAGATTTTCGCCCTTTCGAAGGGATTCGGGAGCGAGAACATGAGCGGCCTGGCCATGCTGCCCCCGTCCAAGGGCCGCCCGGGGGTGATCGATTTCGTCGTGAACCGTGTCGCCGAAGCGGGCGCCAACCCCTGCCCCCCGATCATCGTCGGCGTCGGCATCGGGGGGACGGCGGAAAAGTGCATGCTCTTGGCCAAGACCGCGCTGCTCCGCAAGGTGGGTGCACCCCATCCCGATGCCGAGGTGGCCCAACTGGAAGCCGAACTGCTCCGGCGCATCAACGAGCTGGGGATCGGGGCGATGGGCTACGGGGGCAGGATCACGGCGCTCGCCGTCCATGTGGAGGTCCATCCCGCCCACATCGCGAGCCTGCCGGTGGCGGTCAACATTCAGTGCCACAGTGTGCGCCACAGAGAAGCTTTACTGTAGCAGACTGTTGAAAACCGCAAAATAGCCCTTGTCGAGAGGCTCCTGGATGAGCGGATTGCCAAGGACGGCTGACTTGAAAAAAAGTTTTACGTCTGGATACCGGCGTTCGCCGGTATGCCGTTGGCGGAAGCATCCAGACTGATTTTCGAAGTCGTCAAGGATGGAAGGAACCTGAGACTATGAAAGATGACGCAAAGAGTGCAAAGCGGGTGCAACTCCCCCTCACCGACGCACTGGTGGAGACGCTGCATATCGGCGACGAGCTGCTGCTCTCGGGGGAGATGTACGTCGGACGGGATGCGGCCCACAAGCGGCTGGTCGAAGCCCTGGATGCGGGAAAGCCGCTGCCGGTCGATCTGAAGGGCCAGGTGATCTATTTCATGGGTCCGACCCCGGCCCGGCCCGGCAGGGAGATCGGCTCCGCGGGGCCCACCTCCAGCTACCGGATGGATGCCTACTCCCCCAGACTCATCGCCCAGGGGCTCAAGGGGATGATCGGCAAGGGGATGCGCTCGAAGGAGGTGAAGGAGGCGATCCGGAAATACCGGGCCGTCTATCTGGGCGCCATCGGCGGCGCGGGTGCCCTCATCTCCGGCTGCATCAAGAAGGTCGATATCGTCGCCTACGAGGATCTGGGAACCGAGGCCCTCCGGCGGATCCGGGTGGAGGATTTCCCGGTGACGGTGGTCAACGATATCCATGGCGGCGACCTCTACGAAGAGGGGCGGGCGCGATACGGAAAGAAGGACTGAAGCTCCGGGTGCGGCCGGGGAATCCGGAAAGAACTTGTTCCGTCTCACATAAAATGCTTGACAGGGGAGAAGCTTTGGTTTAAACGTCGCCCTCAGCGCATGATTTCCGATGAGGGATTCGTGCAAAACACTAAAGAGAGTGACACAGGGAAGCATCAAATGACAGCGGCTGCGCAAAGAGCGAACAACGGTATCCTGATTCTCCTGCCCAACCTTTTGGGCCTCGCTCTTCTTCGCCCTTTACATAGGGACTGCCGCCCGTCGTTTTTAGGAAAGACGTAAAAAAAGATCGAATACGAAAACCTAAAGGCCATGGGTGGCAAAACCCATGGCCTTTTTATTTTTGTGCCAAAAGGAGTTCATCATGGAGACAACGGAAGACAGGGCGGCGGAAAGCCGGGTATTCATCTTCGATACGACGCTCCGGGACGGCGAGCAGTCGCCGGGGGCGAGCATGAATCCGGACGAGAAACTGCGGATCGCCCGCCAGCTCGAAAAACTGGGGGTGGACATCATCGAGGCCGGTTTCCCCGTGGCCTCGGAGGGCGACTTCGAATCCGTCCGGCAGATCGCCCGGGAGATCCGGAGCTGCCGGATCGCGGGGCTCGCGCGGGCGAATTTCGCCGACATCGACCGCGCCTGGGAGGCCGTTTCCGTAGCGGCCTTCCCCCGGATCCACACCTTCATCTCGTCATCGGACATCCATCTGAAATACCAGCTCCGGAAATCGCGAGCCGAGGTCCTCAAGGAGGCCTGCGCGGCGGTCGCCCATGCCCGCGCCTACACGCCGGACGTCGAGTTCTCCCCGATGGATGCCACGCGGAGCGACCGCGACTACCTCTGCGAGATGATCGAAGCGGTGATCGCCGCCGGGGCGTCGACGGTCAACATCCCCGATACGGTGGGCTATGCGGTTCCGGGGGAGTTCGGCGACCTGATCGCGATGTTCTTTTCCCGGGTGAAGAACATCCGGCAGGCGGTGGTTTCGGTCCACTGCCACAACGACCTGGGGCTCGCCACGGCCAATTCGCTCGCCGCCGTCCTGAACGGGGCGCGCCAGGTGGAGTGCACGATCAACGGGATCGGCGAGAGGGCCGGGAACAGTGCGCTGGAGGAGGTGGTCATGGCCATCAAGACCCGAAAAGACCTCTTCGGCCTCTGGACGGGGATCAAGACCGAGCACATCCATCAGACTTCGCGCCTGCTGACCCAGATCACGGGCATCCATGTCCAGCCCAACAAGGCGATCGTCGGCGCGAACGCCTTCGCCCACGAGTCAGGCATACATCAGGACGGCCTGATCAAGGAGAAGAGCACCTACGAGATCATGACCCCTCAGTCCGTCGGAATCTCCGAGACCCAGATCGTTCTGGGCAAGCACTCGGGGCGCCACGCGATCGCCGAGCGCCTCCGGGCATTGGGCTACAGCCTGAGTGACGCAGAGATCAACCCGATCTTCGCCCGCTTCAAGGAGCTGGCCGACATGAAGAAGGAGATCTACGACGAGGATCTGGATGCGATCGTCTATGAGGAATCCTCCCGGGGCGCGGACCGGTACAGGTTCATCTACCTCAACGTCGTGAGCGGCAACGCCGCGGTGCCGACGGCGACGATGCAGATGGAGGTGGACGGGAAGATGGTCCAGGATGCCGGTTTCGGCGTGGGACCGGTGGACGCGACCTTCGCGGCGATCCGGAAGATCACGCAGACGGACTACCCGCTCATGAAGTTCGCGGTCAATGCCGTCACGGGGGGGACGGACGCCCAGGGGGAGGCGATGGTGCAGCTCAAGTTCAACGGCCGCTCCGCCGTCGGCCGCGGCGCGCATCCCGACATCCTGGTCGCGTCTGCCAAGGCCTACATCAACGCCCTGAACCGCCTGGAGTGGTTCAAGAAGGATGTCAAGAAGGTCGAGGTTGCATAAACGGCCAAGATCTGATTTAAGGTACACACTTGCAGAATATTATCATTAAGCATCGAAGGAGACAGGGAACCATGGGAATGACCATCACGGAGAAGATACTCGCCCGACACGCGGGTCTAGACGAAGTGCGTCCCGGGATGCTGCTCAACGCGAGGGTTGATATCGCCCTCGGCAACGACATCACGGCGCCGATCGCGATCGAGGTCTTCCGCAAAGCAGGCGGGAAGAAGGTGTTCGATCGGGACCGGATCGTCCTTGTACCCGACCACTTTTCCCCGAACAAGGACATCCAATCGGCCGAGCAATGTAAAATCATGCAGGAATTTGCCTACGAACACCAGATCAGCCATTACTTCGAGGTCGGAGAGGCGGGTGTGGAACATGCCCTTCTGCCGGAGAAGGGGATCGTGGGTCCCGGGGATCTTGTCGTTGGCGCCGACAGTCACACCTGCACCTACGGGGCGGTGGGCGCCTTTGCCACCGGAGTGGGGAGCACCGATCTGGCCGCGGCCATGCTCACCGGCGAACTCTGGTTCAAGGTACCCGAGACGATCAAGTTCGTTTATCACGGCAAGCGGAGACCCTGGGTGGGGGGCAAGGACCTGATCCTCCATACGATCGGCCGGATCGGCGTGGACGGGGCGCTCTACCGGGCGATGGAGTTTACCGGTGAAACCATCGCCAGCCTCCCAATGGCCGACCGCCTGACGATGGCCAACATGGCGATCGAGGCGGGCGGGAAAAATGGGATCTTCATACCCGATGCAATCACAGAGGCCTACATGAAAGGGCGGGCTGAGCGAAAGTATCAATTTTACACCTCCGATGCCGATTCGATGTACCATTCGGTCATCGATATCGATGTGGAGAAGGTCGAACTTCAGGTGTCGTTTCCCCACCTTCCTTCCAATGCGCGGGGAATCAGCCAGGTCGGTGACATCCGGATCCACCAGTCGATCATCGGCTCCTGCACGAACGGCCGGATCGAGGATCTGCGCGTAGCGGCCGAAATCCTCAAGGGGCGTCACGTTGCCAAGGGGACACGCCTCATTGTCATCCCCGCAACACCGGCGGTCTACCGCCAGGCGATGCATGAGGGACTCTTCGATATCTTCCTCGACGCCGGGGCGGTGATCAGCCTGCCTACCTGCGGCCCCTGTCTGGGCGGCTACATGGGAATCCTGGCCAAAGGGGAGAGATCGGTCGCGACGACGAACCGGAACTTTGTCGGGCGGATGGGCCATCCGGGCAGCGAGGTCTACCTTGCCGGACCGGCCATCGCCGCTGCAACGGCCGTTGCCGGGCGCTTGGCCGGGCCGGAACAGTTATAAGGAAAAGGGGAGAGGCGAGCAGAAAGGATTTGAATATATGATCATCAGAGGCAGAATCTGGAAGTTTGGAGACAATATCGATACCGATGCGATCATTCCGGCGCGGTATCTCAATACCTGGGACCCTCAGGCACTCGCTGCCCACTGCATGGAGGATGCCGATTCGGAGTTCATGAAGAAGATGAGACCGGGTGACATCATCGTCGGGGGCGAGAATTTTGGCTGCGGCTCGTCGCGGGAGCATGCCCCGATCGCGATCAAGGCGGCGGGTATCGCCTGTGTCGTGGCGAGGAGCTTCGCCCGGATCTTTTATCGGAACTCCTTCAACATGGGACTTCCAATCTTCGAGTCCCGTGAACTTTGGGATCTGGTGGAAAACGGATCGGAAATCGAGGTGGATGCGGACGCAGGGCTGATCCGGATCGCAGGCGCTGCGGCGGTGCTCCCGATCCAGCCGGTGCCGCCTTTCATGCAGGAGTTGATCGCCGACGGTGGGCTGATGAAGCATATCGCAAAGGGAGGGGCGAAATGAAAGGATACCGCATTGCGGTTCTTCCCGGGGACGGCATCGGCCCCGAGATCGTGCAAGAGGCGGTCAAGGTGCTCACCGCCGTGGCCGAACGCGGCGGCGCCCGGTTCAAGCTGGAGGAGGGCTCCGTCGGGGGCGGCGCTTACGACCGTTTCGGCACCCCCCTGCCCGAGCCGACGATGGAGCTGGCGCTCGCGAGCGACGCGGTGCTGCTGGGCGCCGTGGGCGGCCCGAAATGGGAGCCGCTCGATTACAGCGTCCGGCCGGAGCGGGGGCTCCTCGGCCTCCGGTCGGGCCTGGGCCTCTACGCGAACCTCCGCCCGGTCGTCGTGTTCGAGGACCTGATGGACGCCTCGCCGCTGAAGCCCGAGGTCGTCCGGGGGATCGACCTCATCATCGTCCGGGAACTCTTGGGGGACGCCTACTTCGGCAAGCCCCGCGGCGTCCGGATCGAGAACGGCGAGCGGGTCGGGATCAACACCATGATCTATACGGAAGCGGAGATCCGCCGGATCGCCAGGGTCGGGTTCGACCTGGCGCGCGGCCGCCGCAAAAAGCTACTCTCCGTGGACAAGGCGAACGTCCTCGAAGTGACGGAGCTCTGGCGGGAGGTCGTGACGGAGGTCGGCCGCGGCTATCCCGATGTCGAGTTGATGCACATGTACGTTGACAACTGCGCGATGCAGCTCATCCGGAATCCCGGCCAGTTCGACGTGATCGTGACGACGAACATGTTCGGCGACATCCTGAGCGACGAGGCGTCGATGCTGACGGGCTCGCTCGGGATGCAGCCCTCCGCGAGTCTGGGGGAGAAGACCGCGATGTACGAACCCTCCCACGGCTCGGCACCCGACATCGCCGGCCAGGGGGTCGCAAACCCCCTGGCCACGATTCTGTCGGCGGCGATGATGCTCCGGCACTCCCTGGAGATGCCGGCCGGGGCGGACCTCGTCGAGAAGGCCGTTCGGTCGGTCCTTTCCGAGGGGTTCCGGACGCAGGATATCCGCCAGGCGGGCACGGTCGTCGTCGGCACCGCGGAGATGGGGGATCTGGTGGTCAAAAAGGTCCGGACCCTGCCGATGTAAGGCGGGCGGGGCCGGGTGTTCTCAAGTCCGGAAGGAGAGGCCATGAAGAAAGAGACGCGGCTGGTGCATGCCGGCCGGGAACCCGAGAAAAACTTCGGCGTCGTGAACCCGCCCGTGTACCGGGCGTCGACCATCATCTTTCCGACCATGGCGGACTTCGACCACCGCCTGCACCGGCGGTACACGGGCATCTCCTACGGTCTGGGCGGCACGCCGACGACGCTCGCGCTCGCCGCTGCGGTCGCGGAGCTCTCGGGCGGGGCGGCTGCGACCGTTGCGTCTTCGGGGCTCGCTGCGATCACGCAGGCGCTGACGGCGTTCCTCCAGGCCGGCGACCACCTGCTCCTGCCCGATACGGCCTACGGCCCGACGCGTCTGTTCGGCACCACGGTGCTCGCCCGGTTCGGTGTGGAGGTGACTTTCTACGATCCGCTCGCGGGTGCCGGGATCGCGGAGCTGCTGCGGCCGAACACGCGGGTCGTCTTCTGCGAGTCGCCGGGGTCGCTCACGTTCGAGGTGCAGGACGTGCCCGCGATCGCGGAAGCGGCGCACGCCCGCGGCGCCCTGGTCATGCTCGACAACACCTGGGCCACTCCCCTCAACTTCCGTGCCTTCGACCACGGCGTCGACGTGGAGGTGCAGGCCGGGACGAAATATCTGGCCGGCCATTCGGATCTGCTGATCGGGACGATCGTCACCCGCACCGAGGAGCTCTACCGCAAGGTGAAGGACAGTCTGTGGGCCTTCGGCGACCACGTTGCGCCGGACGTCTGCTATGAGACACTCCGGGGGATGCGGACCCTGGCCGTGCGTCTGCGGCATCACGAACGGTCGGCGCTCGAGATCGCGCGGTGGCTCGAGGGGCGGCCGGAAGTCGCTCGTGTGCTCCATCCCGCGCTTCCCGGGGACCCCGGGCACGCGCTCTGGAAGCGCGACTTCTGCGGCTCGTCGAGCCTCTTCGGTGTCCTGCTCCAGACGTCGGACGCAGCGGCGGTGGCGGCGATGGTCGACCATCTGCGCCTCTTCAAGATCGGCGCCAGCTTCGGCGGATTCGAGAGCCTCATCATCCCGGCCCATCCCGGGAAGAGCCGCAGCGTCCGGCCGTGGCAGCCGGAAGGCTTCCTGCTCCGCCTCCACGTCGGTCTGGAAGCGGTGGAGGATCTGATCGCCGATTTGGCCGACGGCTTCGTCCGGCTGAACGAGAAATATTCACCTTGACATGCAAAACGCCTTTCCCTATCCTCAGCGCCAAGGAAGCCGTTTTCCGATCCGTTAGAGAAGTCTCATACAAACAAGCAATTCAAGCCCCATCCGGCGCTTTCCCGGCAGGACTCTTCGGTAGTCCCCGCCGGCAATGGTCGAGACCATCCGTCCGATCCGTTCATTGATGATCCATCGAAGGAAGGAGTTGCGAGATGACTGCTCTGGAAATCGTCTATGTTGCCTGTTTCGTCCTGGGTCTGGCCTATGCGGTTTTCTCGACCCTCTTCGGCGACAGCCATGCCGGGCATGTTGACATGGGCCTGGATTCCGCCCATGACATCACGGGGCACGTCGACACCCAACCGGACGCCAATTCTGGCAGCATCCACTTTTCGCCCCTCAGCCCCGTGGTGATCGCGATGTTTGTGACAGCCTTCGGCGCTGCGGGTATGATCTGTCTGAAGGTTTTCAGTATTTCGGCCGTGTCCAGTCTGCCCATCGCCGTCATCGTCGGCGTCGGCGCAGCCGCGATCACCTTTTACTTATTTGTGCTGCTTTTCAGCAAGACCCAGGGGAGCAGCGAATCGCAGATCTCGCAGGTGCTTGGCCGTGAAGCGGAAGTCATCACGCCGATCCCCGCGGAAGGGGTCGGTGAGATCGCCTATGTTTCAAAGGGGGCACGCTATACGGCGCCGGCGCGGTCGGTCGAGCGGCAGGAAATCCGGTCGCACATGGCGGTCCGCATTCATAAGATCGTCGGCAGCACTTTCTGGGTCAAACCGCTCTGATTGACCACGAACGGGTACCCACACCTTCATCGATGAAAGGAGCCGTTATGGATTATCTGATGCAGTATGCCTGGATTGCGATGGGAACCATCGCCGTTGTCATCGTCCTGCTGTTGCTGCTCAAAATGTACGCGAACCGTTATACCAAAGTCGGTCCCAACGAGGTGCTCGTGGTGTCCGGCATGCGCCATGCGACAAAGGAGGGCCAGGAGGTGGGTTTCAGGCTGGTCAAGGGGGGAGGCACCTTCGTCTGGCCGATTTTCGAAAAGGTCGATTTTCTTTCCCTGGAACTCATGACGCTGGATGTGCGCCTCAAGGAGGTCTACACTGTGACGGGCGTATCGATCAATGTCGACGGCGTGGCCCAGGTCAAGATCAAGGGCGAGGATCAGGCCATCCGGACGGCGGCAGAACGCTTCCTCGGCCGCACGGAAGAGCAGATCAAGAGCATCGCCCTCCAGACGGTTGAAGGCCACCTGCGTGCGATCGTAGGGACGCTGTCCGTCGAGGACATCTACAAGAACCGGGATGTCTTCGCCCAGAAGGTGCAGGAGGTTTCCGCGGGCGATCTGGCCAATATGGGACTGGGCATCGATTCGTTCACGGTCCGCGACATCAGGGACGACCACGGTTATCTGGACGCCCTGGGCAAGCCCCGTGTCGCCCAGGTGAAACGCGACGCGCAGATCGCCCAGGCGGAGGCCGACCGGGACGCGCTGATCCGAAGCTCTCAGGCCAATCAGGCCGGGCAGGAGGCCAAATTCCTGGCCGACACCAAGATTGCCGAAGCGAACCAAAATTTCGAGGTGAAGAAAGCCTCCTATCAGATCAACATCAATCAGAAGCAGGCCGAATCGGACCTGGCCTACGACCTTCAGAAGTATAAGACCAACCAGGCGGTCAAGGCGGAAGAGGTTCAGGTCATGGTCGTGGAAAAGGAGCGGATGATTTCCGTGCAGGAAAAGGAGATCGCCCGCAAACAGAAGGAGCTCGAAGCCACGATTTCCAAACCTGCGGATGCCGAGAAATACAGGATCGAAACCCTGGCCAACGCGCAGCGCTACAAGACCATGACGGAAGCGGAAGGCCAGGCCAACGCGACCAAGAGCATCGGTGTCGGCGAGGCGGAGGCCAACCGCGCCCGCGGTCTGGCCCAGGCCAACGTCATTCAGGCCACCGGAACGTCCGAGGCCGAAGCGATGGCGAAAAAGCCGAATCGTGGAAGGCTTACAACCAGGCGGCCGTCACCCAGCTGATCATCGAAAAATTGCCGGAGCTGGCCCGGGCGATCGCCGAGCCCCTGGCCAAGACCGAAAAGATCATCGTGATCAACGCGGGCGGCGATTCCGCCGGCGCATCAAAAGTCACCAAGGATGTGGCCAATGTCATTGCGCAACTGCCGCCGGTCATCGAGGCGCTGAGCGGAATAAAGCTCGAGGAACTGGTGGCCAGGCTTCCCAAGATTGCCTGTGAGGACCGGAAGGAGCAACCCGGCTGAACGCAGCCTCTCCCTGATCACTCCTCGAGCGCCTTGCGAATTGCGGCGGCCAGGTTCTCGATCGTGAAAGGCTTCTGGATGAAATGGACGCCAGGATCCAGTACACCCTGGTGGGCAATCACATTCGCCGTGTAACCGGACATGAACAGTTGCTTGAGTTCCGGGTGGGGATACAGGAGGTTCTTTGCCAGGTCCCTGCCGTTCATCCCCGGCATAACCAGGTCGGTCAGGATCAGGTGGATCTCCCCGCCATGCGTCTCGGCCAAACGGATCGCTTCGCCTGGCGCGGAAGCGGCAAGCACGGTGTAGCCCAGGCGTTCGAGCATGATCTGGATCATCTCCAGAATTGCCGGTTCGTCCTCGACCACCAGGATGGTTTCGTGGCCTTGTCGGACGGGTGGAACAGGCCCTTTCTCCTCCATCTGCTCGGCCTTGCCCACATAACGGGGCAGGTAGATCATGAAGGTGGTCCCATGGCCGGGTTCGCTGTAAACATGGATGAAACCGTTATTCTGCTTGACGATGCCGTACACCGTCGCCAGCCCCAAGCCAGTCCCCTCTCCCACGCCCTTGGTGGTGAAGAAAGGTTCGAACAGGTTGTCCAGGGTTTCCCTGTCCATGCCGCAGCCGTCATCGCTCACGGCGAGCCGCACATACTCACCGGGAACAAAGCCGGCGTGGGCTGCGCAGTAGGCTTCGTCGAGTACGGCTGTTCCCGTTTCGATGGTGACCCTGCCCACGCCCTGGATGGCGTCCCGGGCATTGACGCACAGGTTGGCCAGAATCTGGTCGATCTGGCTCGGGTCCATCTTGATCTTCCACCGCTCCCGGCCAGGAATCCAGGCGAGATCGATATCCTCGCCGATCAGCCTCCGCAGCATCTTGAGCATCCCTTCCACGACCTCGCTCAGGTCGAGCACGCTGGGAGCGACCGTCTGCCTGCGGGCAAAGGCAAGCAATTGGCGGGTGAGATCGGCTGAGCGCTCGGCGGCTTTCCTGATTTCCTGCAGGTCCTGGTATATGGGATGCGTGCGGTCCGCAAGCTGGAGGGCCATCTCGGCGCGCCCCAGGATGACTCCCAGCATGTTGTTGAAATCGTGGGCCACCCCGCCGGCCAGCCGCCCGATGGACTCCATTTTCTGGGCCTGGGTCAACTGCGCCTCGAGCTTTTTTCGCTCAGCCTCTGCCCGTTTTCGGTCGCTGATATCCCTGGTGATGGAGAGGATGTGCAGCCCGCCCTGCAGTTCGATGAATTTGGCGGACATGAGACCCGTGCCGATTGAGCCGTCCTTGCGCCGGAATTCCGCTTCTAGGTTCTCGTAGTAACCCTTTTCCCGTAGTCCCCTCACGAGCTCCTGCCGGTCCGCCGGGTTGCACCACAGGTTGACGTCCAGGGAGGTCTTGCCGGCGACATCATCGCGGGTATATCCCGTCAGCCGGGTAAAGCCGTCGTTGATGTCCACGAACAGGCCGTCGGCCAGACGGTTGATGTTCACCGCGTCCGGACTCGTATAAAAGGCCGTCCTGAATCGTTTTTCGCTCTCCTGGACGATTTTTTCCATCTGTTTGCGCTCGGTGATGTCATGGGCAACGACATCGGAGGCAACGATTTTGCCTTCGGCATTGCAGATGGTCTTGTTCTGCAAATGAACGTGGCGGTGCCGGCCATCCTTGTGGACGATTTCGTACTCCACCTTCGTCGGCACCTCCTCGCCCCGGGCCATCTTCCCCACACGTTCCAGGAAGAGTTTCTTGCTGTCCTCGGTCAGGAAATCGTAAGGACTGATGGAAGATAGTTCATCCCGGCTACAGCCGGCATATCTGCAGAACAGATCATTCGCTTTCAAGATTTTTCCGGTCGTGAAATCGACCCGGTAGATCGCGACCGGCGCGTTGTCGAAGAGTTGGCGATAATTTTCCTCACTCTCCCTCAATGCCGCCGCACTCCTTTCGCGCACCGTGATGTCCGTGTCGGCGCCCCGGTAACCCAGGAGGTTTCCTCTTTCGTCAAAGAAAGGCGTTCCGCTGGTCTCCAAGACGACCATCTCACCGCTCTTATGGAGATTTCGGTTCACAAAATTACGGAACGCCTCCCTCCGGCCGAATACGGCGAACGCCGCTTCCTTCAGCTCCTCCCGGATGTCGGGAGAAAACAGGTCATAAAAATGTTTCTTCCTGACCAGCTCTTCCGGTGCGTATCCGAGCATTCGCTCCACTGCAGGACTGCAGTATCGGTACAAGCCTTCCCCGTCAACTTCCCATATCCACTCCCCGGCATTTTCCGCCACCTGGAGAAAACGCTCTTCGGCATTCCGCAAGGCTTCATCGATCCGTTTGCGGTCCGCGGCGTCATGGTAAAGCGCCCGGGTTTCTCTCTCACCGCCCGGTTCGACTCCGCTTTTCCGTTCCGTCTTTCCATCAGGTTCTTGAGTCATCGATCCATCGTGCTCCTGCAACTCGGAAAGTAGGTTTTGCGGGGAGGTCCGTCGAACTCATTCAGCGTTCGCTCCCCGGCAGCGCGTCATCGTTTTCAAGAGTCATGCATCGCACTTTTCCACGATTCACAAATATCATCGATATCCCGCAACAGGACGGCAGGGGAAGAACGCCCGTTTGCCGCTTTCGTGGGCAGCCGGTGTTTCGATCGCGGGCGACGCCGTTTCCTGCCCTACAGCTTTTCCAGTTGTACCGGGACCGGGGCGGCGATGCCGATGAAGACGAACCGCTCCTTCCCCGTGTTTCTCATCCCGTGGGTCTCACCGGCCCGGGCGAGGACGGCCATTCCCTTCCGGATCTCGACCTCCTTCCCCTCCCCAGCGAAATAGAGTCCGGAATCCCCTTCCAGGCAGATCCAGACGTCGTCCGCGTTGGGGTGGCGGTGGAGGAACACCTCCTGCCCCGGCTCCAGACACCAGAGCGCGCCCAGGGATTTGTCGGTGGCATAGACGGAAATCTTCTGCGGCGCGGTGTCGAACTTGGCCATCTGTTTCAGATCGAAAAGCCTTGTCTCCATGACGGACCTCCAAAAAGGTTTGATGAGGCTGCGGCCCGGAATGTATCAGGTAGCGCCGGAGGGGACAAGAAAAATCGCCCCGCGGCTCCGGCTATACAAACGGGGCCGTCTGTGTTAAGAAAGTCCAGAAACAAGCACAGACGATGTTCATGAAACAGGGGGGAGAGATGGATGCAAAAAGCCGCATTCACGGCCTGCTGAGGAAGAGGGTCCTCATCCTGGACGGCGCAACGGGGACGGAACTCCACAAGCGGGGACTGCCCGCGGGCGTCTGTCCGGAGGCCTGGAGCATCGCCCATCCAGAGGCGGTCGCCGAAATCCACGCGGCCTACCGCGAGGCCGGTTCGGATATCGTCTATACGTCGACCTTCGGGGCGAACCGGCTCAAGATGGGCGCGTACAATCTGACCAACGTCCGCGAGACGAACAGGCAGCTCGCCGAAATCGCGGTCCGGTCCGCGGGCGGAGGGTTCGTGGCCGGGGACATCGGCCCCACCGGCCATTTCGTCCAGCCCTTCGGCGAAGTCCCGTTCGAAGAAGCGGTCGCGCTCTTCAAGGAGCAGGTGCAGGGGCTCCTGGAGGGGGGCGTGGACCTCTTCGTCATCGAAACGATGATGGACATTCAGGAGGCGCGGGCCGCCCTGATCGCGGTCCGCGAAAGCTGCGACCACTTCTGCATGGTGACCATGACCTATGAGAAGCACGGCCGGACGCTCAACGGCACCGATCCCGTCTCGGCCCTCGTGACGCTGCAGAGCCTGGGGGCCGATGCGGTCGGCTGCAACTGTTCCGCCGGCCCCGAGGGGATGCTGGGCCTCATTTCCGCCATGAAGCCCCATGCCACCGTGCCGCTCGTGGCCAAACCGAACGCGGGGCTGCCGACGCTGGTCGGGGACGCCACGGTCTTCGACATGGACCCGGCACGCTTCGCCCTCTTCGCTGGGCCGCTCGTGGACGCCGGGGTGAACCTGATCGGCGGCTGCTGCGGGACGACGCCGGACCATATCCGCGCACTCCGGGACGCTCTCGCGGCCGTGAATCCCATGGCGCCGGGCTGCCGCGCTGTGGCCGCCGCGAGTTCCGCCCGGAACGCCGTGATCTTCGACGAGGGGAAGCCTCTCGCGGTCGTCGGCGCACGGCTCAATGCGGCCGAGAACGATGCCCTGCGCCAGGGGCTCCTCGCCGGGGATCTCGGACCGGTCCGGCAGACGGCGCGGGCGCAGGAAAAGGAGGGGGCGCAGATTCTCCTCCTCAAGGCGGGCGCGCAAGGCCTCGACGAGGCGGAGACCGCCCTGAAGATCCTGGAAATGCTCGCCCCGACGACGCGCTCGCCCCTGTTGCTCGATGCGGAAGGGGTCCAGACGGTGAACCTGGCGCTCCGCTCCTATCCGGGCCGGCTTCTCATCCGCGTTGGCGGGCCGGAAGCGGTATCTCTCTTGCCCGTGGTCGCGCAGTACGGGGCCGTTCCGGTCCTTCGCTGCCCGGCCGAGGAGGGAAAGGAAGAGGTCCGCAGGGCCGTCGCCGACGCGAGGGAATGCGGATTCGCCAAAGAGGAGATCGTCATCGACTGCACCCCCCGGGTTCAGACTCCGGGGGCGCTTCGGGAGGCGGCCGGGATGGTCTCCTGGTGCGGGCAGCGCCTCGGCTGCCGGACGCTCCTGGACCTCACCGGCCTGGGGAAGGGGTTTCCGGGAGAGCAGCGGATTCAGGCCTATCTGCTGGCCGCCGCCCACGCCGCGGGGCTCACCATCGTGGTGGCCGACCCGGCCGCTGCGGAACTGATGCAGATCAA